>CAYVDO010000080.1:22341-23809 GCA_964450125.1 uncultured bacterium | reverse complement strand
TGAACCGGCCGCGATTCTCGATCGAGCCCGACACGCGAAGCCCATCGTCGGTGGTCGCGATCGTGACGTCGATCGCCACGCCGCTCAGCGGCTCGGTGGCGGTCACTCGCCACCCTTGCGTCGTCGTTTGCTCGACTCGCGCCGACCGGCGGTCGAGGCCGAGCTGCATGCGCGCGCCGGCGAGATCGAAGTGGAGCCGGCTCGTGAAGCGGCAGGTGATCCGGTCGCCCTGCCAGCGGGCTTCGAAGAGCCCACCGCCCCGATGCGCCAGCGCGATCACGTAAAACGCGCCTGGCGCGCGAGCTTGGCGGCGAGCGCGATCGCGCGCTCCATGCTTGCCGCGGTCGCGAGCGGCCGCCCGCGTCGTCGCCGGCCCGCCAGCTCGAACGCTGTGCCGTGATCGGGCGAGGTGCGGATCACCTCCACGCCCAGGGTGACGTTCACACCCGTCTCGAAGCCGGAGAGCTTGAGCGGGATCAAGCCTTGATCGTGGTAGAGCGCCACGACGGCGTCGAACTCGCCCCGCACCGCGCGGACGAAGAGCGTGTCGGCGGCGAGCGGCCCCTCGATGCGAAGTCCATCGCGGGTGAGCTTCTGGACCACGGGCAGCAGCAGATCCCGTTCCTCGTGGCCGATTGCGCCGCCGTCGCCGGCATGGGGATTGAGCGCCGCGAGGGCGAGGCGAGGTGCCGCGATGCCGAAGCGGGTGCGAAGCTCGCGTTCGGTGACGACGAGCGTGCGCTCGATGCGCTCGGCGCTGAGCGCGGCGGGCACCTTTTCGAGTGCCAGATGGGTCGTGACCAGCGCCACGCGCAGGCGCTCGTTCGCCAGCATCATCACCGGCTCGGGTGCGCCGATACGCTCGGCGAGCCATTCGGTATGACCGATGAATCCATCGATGCCAGCGGCTTGCACCTCACCCTTGCTGAGCGGTGCCGTCACGACTGCATCCACTCGCCCGGAGTGTGCGAGATCCACCGCGTGCTCGAACCAGCCGAGCGCCGCGCGGGCGCCGGCGGCGCTCGGCTTCCCTGGCGGCGGCAGCGCGCCCAGATCCCGTTCGAGCTCGCGCACCGCGATCGCATTGGGAGCGAGCGTCCGCTGACCGCGCTCGCGAACCACGTGCAGGCCGGGCGTGATCTCACGCGCCAGCCGTCGCACGATCGCGAGGTCGCCGATCACGATCGGCGTGATCGGGCCATAGCGCCGACGCCGGCTCGGCGCCAGCGCCAGCAGCGTCACCTCCGGCCCGATCCCGGCGGGATCGCCGAGGGAGATCGCGAGCCGCACGGGTCTCGACGATTCGACGCGCTTCATGGCGCCCCGAGGCTAGCGACCGGCACGCCAGCGGACAACGCGCCGGCGTCGTGGCAGCGCGCTCCGTGCTGCGCTCGCTACGGCCTTCCGAAGGCTGCTGCGTGAGTCACGCGCCAGCGGCGCGCGCCGCTTTCGCGGCGGCCTTTGGGGT
>CAYVDO010000080.1:0-22241 GCA_964450125.1 uncultured bacterium | reverse complement strand
GGGGCCCCACGAAAACGACGCTTTTCGTGGGGCGGGGTCTTGACGAAGACCCCGATGAACGCGGCACGGCAAGCTCGTCGGATCGAGGCTCGCGCCAGCGGCGCGCGCCGCTTTCGCGGCGGCCTTTGGGGTGGGGCCCCACGAAAACGACGCTTTTCGTGGGGCGGGGTCTTGACGAAGACCCCGAAGAACTCAGAACGGCACGTCGTCGTCGCCGCCACCGTCTCCGCCAGGACCAGGCCCGAAATCGTCGTAGCCTCCGCCACCGGGGCCCGAATCGAACCCGCCACCTCCGCCGCCACCTCCGCCACCACCCCCGCGCGGTCCGCCTTCGCCGCCGCGGTCGAGGAACTTGATGTTCTGCGCCACGATCTCGGTCGTGTAGCGCTTGGCTCCCGTCTTGTCTTGCCACTCCTGCGTTTGCAGGCGGCCTTCGACGAAGACTTGGCTTCCCTTCTTCAGGTAGCGCTCGCAGTTGTCCGCGGTCTTGCCGAACACCACGATGCGATGCCACTCGGTGCGCTTCTGGCGCTCACCGCGTTGATCCGACCACACCTCGTCGGTTGCGACGTTGAGCCGAACCACCTTGCTTCCGCCTGCGGTCGCTCGCCCTTCCGGGTCGCGCCCCAGGCGTCCGATCAGAATCACCTTGTTGACCGTCACGTCTCGCCCCCTTCGTGGAGACGGCTGGTTTAGCAGGCTGCGCAACGCCTCGCCAGGTGCGCGACCGGCCTGCTGACGACGCTCGATCCCCAGGTTCGAGCCTCGAGCCCGCTCACGGCCACCCCAGCTCGGCAAGGCTGGCGTAGCCCTCCTCTCCGACCACCACGTGATCGACGACGCGGATGCCGACCAGCTCGCCCACCTGGCGCAAGCGGCGCGTGATCTCCATGTCCTCGGGGCTCGGCGTGGGATCTCCGCTCGGGTGGTTGTGAACGAGCAGTACTCCCGCCGCGGATTCGCGGATCAAAGGCTCGAAGACCTCGCGCGGGTGCACGAGGGATGCGGTGAGCGAGCCCTGGCTCACGGTCCACTCCCGGAACGGCCGTCCTTTGCCGTCGAGCATCAGGCCGACGAAGACCTCGCGCTTCTCGAACATCAGACGCTCGCGATAGGCGAGGTACACCTCGTGGCCGGAACGAAAGCGCGGTCCCGGCATTCGCGCCTGACGGCCCACCCGCCGCGCCAGCTCGAGCGCGGCCAGGATTCGGGCGGCGCGAGCAGGACCCAATCCGGCGACGCGCGAGACCTCGCCGGCGCTGGCACGCGCGAGCGAGCGTAGGTCACCGAACTCGACCACGAGCGCGCGCGCCAAGTCGACGGCGGAGCCGAGGCCCGCGCCGCCGCTACCGATCAGCACCGCCAGGAGCTCGGAGTCGGTGAGCGCCTGCGCGCCGCGATCGAGAAGCCGCTCGCGCGGTCGGTCCTCGCGCGGCCATTCGTCGATGGGAAGGGCCACGCCCAGCCGTACCGAGCGAGCGGCGCGCACGGCGGACGGCGACGCATCCGTTGAGGGCTCGGGATCGAGCATGGGATTCACCTCCGCGTGCAGTCGTGGCAACGCGCGTGCCGCGATGCGCGAGCGGGGAGGCGCTCGTGATCGCAAGCGATTTCGGCGCGTCGCGGCGCCCGCGATGCCTTCGCCGCGCCCCCGCGGCCGCGACGCCTGCGTCCCGGCAGGCGCAGGTCCGTCGCTGCGGCTTCCGGGCGGGCACGCGGCTCACCTGGTATAACCAAGCGCTCGGTCGTCCTTGGCGCCACCGGTGCCATTCCTCGTCGCGCAACACGGACGCGCACCGACTCTCGAACGGCGATCCCGCCATGCGTTTCTTCCGCAAGCTCCTGGTCGTGTTCGGGGTGTTTCTGTTCCTGACCACGTTGCTCAGCGCCGTCGGGCTCTTCGCCCTCTACAGCTACGTCACCCGCGACCTGCCCAAGCTCATCACCTTCGCCGACTACCGGCCGCCGGTGACCACGCGGATCTACGCGGGCGACGGTTCGCTTCTGGGTGAGCTTTCGAAGGAGCACCGCCACTTCGTCACGTTGGAGCAGATACCCAAGGAGGTCGTGCAAGCGTTCCTGGCGGCCGAGGACGCCGATTTTTACAGGCACAAGGGCGTCGACCTCATGAGCATCGCGCGTGCCGTTCTCGCCAATCTGAAGGCCGGCGAGGTGAAGCAGGGCGGCAGCACCATCACCCAGCAGGTCGTGAAGAGTCTGCTTCTGAGCCCGGAGCGCACCGTCGAACGCAAGCTCAAGGAATGGTGGCTCTCGTACCAGATCGAGAAACGGCTCACGAAAGACGAGATCCTCACGCTCTACCTGAATCAGATCTTCCTCGGGCACGGCGCCTATGGGGTCGCCGCTGCTTGGGAGTCGTATTTCGGGAAGCCCATCCAGGAAGCCACGTTGGTCGAGGCGAGTGTCATCGCCGGGCTGCCGAAGGCCCCCAGCCACTACAACCCGTTCCAGGACTTCGGGGCGGCCAAGCTCAGGCAGCGTTACGTCCTCGATCAGATGGTGCGGAACGCCATGGTCTCCGCCGAGGAAGCGGAGAATCTCTACAAGCAGCCGGTTCCGCTCACGGCGGCCAACGGGCCCCCCTCGGTCTCGCCCGAGTTCCTGGAGCACGTGCGACGGATGCTCGTCGAGCGGTACGGCAACGACACGGTCCTCGAGCAGGGCTTGAGCGTCTACACGACCCTCGATCCTGCCTACCAGTCGGCGGCGCGTCAGGCGGTCCGCGAGGGGCTGCAGCTGCTCGACAAGCACATGGGGTATCGGGGGGCGATCGAGCGGTTGAGCTGGGAGCGCGTGCCACCGATGCTCGACAAGCTCAAGAACCAGCCCATCGAGATCGGCACGCGCATCAAGGGCGTCGTCAAGAAGGTCGACGATGCAGCCGGCAAGGTGTGGGTGGATCTCGGGCCGACCGAGGGCGTCATCAGCACCGAGGGCATGTCGTGGGCGCGGCCGCCCGATCCAGAGGTCGACTACCGCCACCGATCGCTGCGCCGACCGTCCCAAGCCCTCGGCGTTGGCGATCTGATCTGGGTCCAGCCAGCAGGCGAGATCGTCGAGGGCAAGCCGGTCGACCTCGATCTCGAGCAGATGCCGGAGGTTCAAGGCGCGCTGCTCGCGATCGACCCGGAGAGCCGCGAGGTCAAGGCCATGGTGGCCGGCTACGATCCGGCCACGAGTCAGTTCAACCGCGCGATCCAGGCGCGCCGCCAGCCGGGCAGCGCCTTCAAGCCGGTGATCTACGCCACCGCGCTCGAGAACGGCTTCACCCCCGCGACCATCGTGGTCGATGCACCGCTCGACGAGAGCGGCGAATTCCGTTCGTTCGCGCAGGGCCCGTGGCGACCGCAGAACTACGACGGCGAGTTCAAGGGCCCGATGACCGTGCGCGCGGCACTCAAGGACTCGCGCAACATTCCCTCCATCAAGGTGCTCAGGCAGGTGGGCCTCAAGAAGATGCACGCGATGGCCACGCGGCTCGGGTTCGAGAGCCCCATGGCGGACAACCTGACGGCGGCGCTCGGTTCCGCCGACGTGACGCTCATCGAGGTGGTGAATGCTTACTCCACTTTCGCTGCCGGTGGGGTGTACGCGAAGCCGCTCTTCGTCAAGAAGGTCGAGGACCGCGACGGCAAGACGCTCGAGTACAACCAGCCCGAGGCGCGCCAGGCGATGAGCCCATCGGTCGCGTACCTGATGACCTATCTGCTCACGCAGGTGATCCAGGACGGCACCGGCAAGGCTGCACTCAAGCTGGGACGCCCCGCGGCTGGTAAGACCGGCACCACCAACGACTACACCGACGCTTGGTTCGTGGGCTACACGCCGGACGTGGTGTGCGGCGTGTGGACGGGCCTCGACGATCACCACTCGCTCGGCAAAGGCGAGACCGGTGGCAACGCCGCGCTGCCGATTTGGCTTCCATTCATGCAAACCGTGCACGAAGGCAAGCCGGTGCGACCGTTCAAGATCCCCGGCGGCGTCACGCTTGCGCGGGTGGACGATTCGACCGGCATGCTCGCCGGTCCCGACTCCGAGGGCCGCCTGCTGGACATGCCGTTCGTCGCCGGCACCGAGCCTGCCGAGCGTCCGCCGCTCGACAGCATCGGCGCCGAGACCCCGGACTTCTTCCGGCTGGATTGAGGCGGGTTCGGGGTCCGCTGGTCTCTCGGCGGCCCGAAGCGAGGCTCGGGGGGGCTCGGGAGCGGGCGTCTCCTCGGGCGAACCGGTCGAGCGATCGCTGCGGCCTACTTCGCGGTGCGCGCGACGAGAGCCGGCCCGGAGTCGCTCGGGGCGAGCCAGATCACCGTACCCGCCGTCTGCGCCGCGTAATTGCCGAATGCATCGCCGAGGGCTTCGGCGGGTCCCCAGGCGCCCCCGACGCGGTAGCGGCTTGCCCACACCGTGTCGTGCTTGCCGCGTCGCTCGAGCCACGACACCAGAAACTCGCCGCGGCCGAGCGGCGCCATCCCCACGAGGCTCGCGCCCCGTGCCGCCTCGTCGGGATGGGGAACGGCCGCCGACCACGGCTGTCCGGGAGTACTCTCGCGGGCGTGCACGGTGTAGCCATCGACCCAAACCACGAGCGCGCGCCCATCGGGATCGACCGCGCTTGGGACCGGCGCGGCGGTGAGGGTTGGGATCTCCTCCACCGTCACGGGTGGCGCGAGTGGGTGTCCATCGCGTAGCCAGACCGTGCGAAGTCCCCGGCCCGACGCGTCGTAGACCGTCCACGTCACGAGGACGTCGGCATCGCTGCCGGGAGCGATCTTCACCGAACGCATCGGGTCCGTTTCCTCGGCGAACGAGCCGAGGTCTTGCCAGGGTTCGCTCGCAGTCGCGCGATACGAGCGCAGCTCGTGCGGTCCCATCTGGACCACCGTCGCGTTGCCCTTCGCATCGACCGTGACGGTGCCGTCGAGGGTCGACTCCTCCACGGTGTGGGGTAGCAACTCGGCCGGTGACCAGCTTCGGCTCCACCAATTGCGCGTGCCCATGCGGGACAGTTCTGCCGCCAGGGAGACCAGGCCAGCGCACGGAATCGTGAACCGGCGCCTGCATCCCGTCAAGCCGAGTCGCTCGGCAACGCGCCGGAGGGAATCGCCGTGCGCGCTCGCTACACTGCTCGTTCAGCGCGCAGTTCGGCGGGAGGTGGGAATGAAGGTCGGCGTCGTCTTCGACGAGCTCTTCCTGGCGCATGATCCCGGTCACGGGCACCCGGAGCGCCGTGAGCGTGTCGAGGTGCTGCGCGGGGTCGTGAGCGGCCCGCGCGCGGTGCCGGGACTCGTGACGACCGCCTCGCGACCCGCGTCGCGCAAGGACTTGGAGCGGGTCCACGAGATCGATCACATCGACCTCATCGAAGCCACGTCGAACCGCGCCCACGTCCAGCTCGACGGCGATACCTCCACGTCCGCGGGCTCAGCCGAAGCCGCGCTGCTCGCCGCTGGCGCCGGCCTGTTGTTGCTCGACCGCATCGCGGATCGCGAGATCGACACCGGATTCGCGTTCGTCCGCCCACCCGGTCATCACGCGGAATGGGATCGCGCGATGGGTTTTTGTCTCTACAACAACGTCGCGGTGCTGGCTGCCTACGCGCGTCACGTCCATCACAAGCACCGGGTGATGATCGTCGATTGGGACGTCCATCACGGCAACGGCACCCAGCACATGTTCGAGGACGATCCGAGCGTCCTCTACCTTTCGACGCACCGCTACCCGTTCTACCCGGGTACAGGTTCGGTCCACGAATGCGGCAAGGGGGAAGGGCGTTTCACCACCGTCAACGTGCCGCTGCCCGGCGGAGTCGGCGATGAGGAATACCTGGCGACGTTTCACCAGGTGGTGCGCCCGGTGGCGCAGGCGTATCGCCCCGACCTCATGATCGTCTCGGCGGGCTTCGATCCGCACGAGCGCGATCCACTCGGGGGGATGGGCGTCACGGCGCCTGCGTTCGCCGAGATGGCCGCGGTGCTGGCCCACGCCGCCGGCGACCTCGGCGCCCCCACGGTGCTGGTGCTCGAAGGCGGCTACGACCTGCACGGACTCGACGAGTCGGTGCGCGCGGTGATCCAGCGCCTGCAGAGCGAGGCTCCGCCCGCCTCGCCTGACGAAGGCGCGTCGCGCATTCAGCCCGTCCTGGATGCGGTGCGTGCCACCCACGAGCAGTTCCATCCGCTCGCCCACGGTGTGCGGTAGGCAGTCTCGGAGCGGCGCGGTAATCTCGATCGCGAGTCACTACGGCACGTTTCGTCCACGAGGTCCGATGTTCGGTATCGGTACACCCGAGCTGCTCTTGATCCTGGTGGTGGCCTTGATCTTCCTGGGCCCCCGCCGCCTGCCCGAGGTGGGCAAGGCTCTCGGCAAGGCACTCGGCGAGCTCAGGCGCGCCAGCAACGACCTGCGCGACTCGATCGAGCTCGAGTCGCGGCGCGCCGATCAGGCGGAGCGTGCCAACGCCGCGCGCGCCGCGATGCGAGAGGCCACCGGCGAGAGTGCCCGTGCTGCGGCGCCGGTGGCTCCCGCCCCCGATTCAGCTCCCACCATCCAGACGATCACCCCTCAGGAGTCGAGGCCTCGTGGCGAGCCCGATCGAGAAGCTCCGGGAGATCCGAACGCCGCGGGATCTTAATCCGGAACGGCTGATGCCGTTCACGGATCATCTCGAGGAGCTCAGGACTCGACTGATCCGCGCGCTCCTCGGCCTCGCCGTGGGATTTGCGATCTGCCTGCCGTTCCAGCGGCAGATCTTCCACGCGTTGATGCGGCCGCTCCTGGCGGCACTCGGCAACGAGCCGATGATCGCGCTCGGCGTCGCCGATCTGTTCTGGACGTATCTCAAGGTGGCGATGCTGGGCGGCGTGTTCCTGGCGTCGCCGTGGGTCTTTTATCAGTTGTGGGCGTTTCTCTCGCCGGGGTTGCACGCCCACGAGAAGAAGCTGGCGGTGCCGTTCATCGTTTCGACCACGTTCTTCTTCGTGGCCGGCGCGGTCTTCGGTTATTTCGTGCTGATGCCGATGGCGTTCGCGTACCTGCTGAGTTTCAGCGACGAGTACGTGCGGGCGACGCTCGACGTGCAACGCAACTTCGGCTTCGCGCTTCAGCTCTTGATCGTGTTCGGCCTGGTGTTCGAGCTGCCGGTGATCCTGACGCTGCTCGCGAAGCTGGGCATCGTCAACGCCGACAAGCTCCGGCGCTTCCGCCGCTACTGGGTGGTGGTGGCGTTTGCGATCGGCGCGATCGCGACGCCGACGCCCGACGCCGTGACACAGATCTTCGCGTCGCTGCCGCTCATCGCGCTCTACGAGGTCGGGATCTGGGCGGCGGTGGCGTTCGGGCGCAAGCCGTCGCCCGAGGAGCGGGCGGCGGCCAGCGAGTCCGCGAGCGTCTGAGCGCGCTGGAGGAAACGACGTGAATTGTCCGTCTTGCCGCACCCCGCAGCCCGAAAGCGCCGCGTTCTGCTCGTCGTGCGGTTTCGGGCTCTCGTCGGTGCGTGACGCCGGCAACACCCTCGGCGCGTCGTCGCTTCCGGCGTCCGCCGTGGAAGTTCAGGACTCGACCCTCGAGTTCCCGGCGGCGGCGATGTTGCGCGAAGGGATGGTCTTCGCCGGGCGCTACGAGATCCAGGCGATCATCGGCCGCGGCGGAATGGGCACGGTGTATCGGGCGCGCGACCAGCACCTCGAGGAGGTGGTGGCGCTCAAGCTGATCTTGCCGCAGCTCGTCCCGATGGGCGGCATCCTCGATCGCTTCAAGCACGAAACGCGCCTGGCACGGCAGCTCTCCCATCCCAACATCATCAAGGTGTACGACCTCGGGCAGTACGAGGACGTGACCTATCTTTCGATGGAATACCTGGAGGGGACCGATCTCCGGCACGTCATCCAGGAGCAGGGCGGACTGCCCATCCCACGTGCCGTCGAGATCGCCAAGCAGATCTGCGCTGGTCTCGCCTTCGCGCACGAGAGCGGTGTGATCCACCGCGACATCAAGCCCCACAACATCTTCTTGAACAAGCGCGGGCGGGTGAAGCTCCTCGATTTTGGTCTCGCCAAGGCCATCGACGTGAGCCAGGTGAGCCTCTCGGGGCAGGCGATCGGCACGCCCGCCTACATGTCGCCGGAGCAGGCGGTTGCCCAGGAAGGCCAGCCCGTCGATCACCGCACCGACCTCTACTCCCTCGGTGTCGTGCTCTTTCAGCTCTTCACGGGGCAGGTGCCGTTTCGGGGCACTAGCGCCATCGAGGTCGCGCTCGCCCACGTCCAACGTCAGCCACCGCGCCCGCGTGAGCTGCGACCGGACCTCCCGCCCCACATCGAGGCGGTGGTCCTGAAGGCGATGGCGAAGGAGCGTGACTATCGCTATTCGAGCGCGCTCGAGATCGCCAGCGACCTGAGCGGCGAGACGCGCCACTGGGAGACCGCAGCACGAGCCAGCGGCCACACGCAGCCCGTGAAACAGCCCCGGAGCGAGGTACGCGACGGACCGGCGCTCGACACCTCGCGCCACTCGGGTGCGGGAAGTGAGTGGGCCCCCGTGCTCGGCGAACGCAGCGGGGAGAGGGCGCCCGAGCCGGTGGGGCGCGACAAGCCTGCGAGCCACTCCGGCTGGATCGTGCCGGTGGTCGTCGTGATCGCGATCGCTGCGGGGTTGGGTGGGTATCGGCTGCGCAGCGCTTCGGTCGCCTCTCAACCGAAGACCGCGGCTCGGCCGACCGCCCCTGCGAGCACCCCAGTTGCCTCACCGCAGGCGCCAACGCTGCCTGTGGCGCCGCCCACGCCCGCAGCGAGCACGCCCGCGCCCACGCCCGCCTCGATGAGCGCGAAGGTCGCACCGGCACCATCCTCGCCGCCGAACGCCGCCGCGGCGAGCAAACCCGACGGCACATCTGCGCCCAAATCCGGTGCGGCGGTGAACGCAGTTCCGCCAACCGCGCCGCCGTCGACCGCTGCCACGCCAGCGGCGAAGACCCCAGCACCGCCCACTGCCGAAGCGACGCAAACACCGAGCGAAGCCGACGTCGTGCCCGCTACGAAGCTCGCGCGCGTCGAGCCCGGGCACGCGCGCGCAGAGGCGCGCCCGGCAACGCCGGCTGTGGTCCCGCCACTGGCGCCGGCGCCCACGTCGTCCGCAACCAAGCCGGTCGCAGCGGTTCCGAAGGGAAAGATGACGGAGCTCGATCTCCGCCGTCAGGCGTGCGACGGCGGCGACGGCGAGATGTGCCACGACTTGGGTGCCCTCTTCCAGGAAGGCGACGCAGGACTCGGTGCAAGCGCCGACCCCTCGCAAGCGACGAGCTACTACCGTCGCTCGTGTGAGCTGGGAGTGGGCGAAGGATGCATCGACGGCGGCATGTTGCTGGCGGACGAGGGCGACGCTGGCGGCGCCGCGCGGCTTTACGAAGCCGGTTGCCGCCTCCACAAGCCCCAGAGCTGCTTCAATCTGGCGAAGATGGTGAAGGCCGGCGACGGAGTCGAAGCGGACCCTGGGCGCGCGGCGTTGCTCCACCGACAAGCGTGCGAAGGCGGGCTGGCCGCTGGCTGCACCAGCCTCGGCTTGCTCTACGAGAACGGCGAAGGCGTCGATCGCAACCCGCAGCTCGCGCTCGATCTCTACAAGCGCGGTTGCGATGGTGGCAGCGTGCCCGGATGCTCCAACTTGGGCTCGCTCTACCAGGGCGGCAACGGTGTGGATCAGGATTTCGCCAAGGCCGGCGAATACTACGATCGCGCCTGCCAGAAGGGCCTGAGCACGGCTTGCTTCAATCTCGGCCGCCTCACCGAACAGGGTCTCGGACGCGCCGCCGATCCGAGCGCTGCAGTCGCGCTCTACAAGAAGGCCTGCGGCAAGGGCAACGACAACGCCTGCGCCGCCGCCAAACGCCTCGCGACGCCCTGAACGACGCGGCCGTGGCGGATATGGCGCCGGTACCGACTCTTCAGCAGCCTGTAGCCTGCATCATTCACGAACGGCGCGCTGCGGCGGCGACGGAGCGTGGCCCTCCGGGCTCGTTGCATGCGCGAATCGGTGGCGGGCGACGCGCCGTCGGCGCCGACGCGCTGTCGCGGGCACGAGGCGCGGGCAATTGCGACGATCGCGGGTGTCAACGGGGCGAATCCGGGGGGTTCGACACAGCGTTCATGGATAGAGCGGGCTAGCCCCCAAGCAAGCGCTCTGCGCTCACTTCTGGGCTAGCGACGGTGTGGAGCGACGTGGTTCAGGCATCGCCTGGCCGGGCAGACCAGGGGCCGGGGAATCGCCAGCGCTGGGGGTCCTTCGCTTGGCGGCGCCGTAGATCGCGGATGCCGCGCTCCACCGCGGTGCGGACGCGATCGCGTAGCTCGGTGCACGCGTCGTCGTCCTGCCACGCGCCGCGGTAGCGCGTGGTGGCGATCGGCCGCTGGAACTGGAAGTAGAGGCGCTCCGGTCGCGGGATCGGCGTGGGTCCGATGCCGCGCACCAGCGGAAAGAGCATCTCGTCGATGGGCAGCCGGGTGCGCGCCAGCAGCTTGCCGAGCGGCGAGCGCAGCACCAGGTTGGCGTCGGCGACGATGTCCCATGCGTCCTCGGCGCCCACGGCGGCGAAGGGGATGATCGGGACGCGGTGGCGAATCGCCATGCGCGCGAAGCCGAGGCGGTTCTTCCACAAGAGCTGGTAGCGCTCCCCGCGCCGTTTCGCGACCTCGCGTCCGCCGCCTGGAAACACCAATACGAGCTCGCCGGCGTCGAAGAGCCGCGCACAGTTCTCGCGGGTGCCCTCCACGGCGCCGAAGCGGCTCAGGAAGTCGCGCCAAACGGGGATGCGGAAATGGGCGTAGTGGCCGAGCGAGCGCGGCAAGATACGACGCTCTTCCCAGAGCCTGAGAAAGAGCAAGGGCAGATCGTAGACGCCGAGGATCGTGTGATTGCCGACCAGGAGCGCCGGGCCGTGCACGGGCACGTTCTCGAGGCCGAGCGCCAGCGGGTTGGTGTACCAGGCGAGCGGGCGGAAGAGCTTGGCGAGGCGGCCGATCTCGCGAGCGGACGGAGGCGCCCAGGTGGGTGCGTGCGTCGCCGCCGCGCTTCCGGTAGCAGCCGCCTGGGTACGTCGCCGGCGCCGGGAGGGGGGCGTGGATTTCGGCATGTCGATCGGGGGTGGCTCTGGGCTCAGCGCGCCCCGAGATACACGTCGCGGTAGTTGAGCCAGTCGCGGACCACGTTGCGGACGTAGCTTCGCGTTTCCGAGTAGGGGATGGTCTCGGCGAACGCCGAGCCGATGAGCGTCGGATCGCGGGCGGTCCACCGATCCACCGCATCCTCGCCGGCGTTGTAGCTCGCCACCGCGCGCTCGAGATCGCCGTGATAGCGCGCGAGCAGCGACGCCAGGTAATGGCAGCCGAGCGTCAGGTTCACGCGTGGCTGGAAGAGATCGCCGAGCTCGAAGTCGTTCATGCCCAGCTCGCGTGCCAGTCGCTCGGCCGTCGGCGGGATGATCTGCATGAGCCCGCGCGCGTCGGCCGGCGAGTGGGCGCGTGGGTCGAAGAGGCTCTCGTTCCGGATCAGCGCCGCGACGAGCAGCGGGTCGAGGCGGTTTGCCGTCGCGAGCCGGCGCAAGTGATACGGGTAGGGCAGGGGGAAGAGAAAGCGCTCGAGCGGGCTCGAGCCCAGCGCTTCCAACGCGTCGCCGTCGAGACCGCCGCTGCGCGCTTTTTGGACCGCCTTGAGCGCCCGATTCGTGGCTCCCATCGACGTGTAGAAGCGCGCCATCCAGACGCGCGTGGCGTCGTCGAGCCCGGGGCTTCCCTCTGCGGCGCGGAGCTCGGCCAAGGCGAGATCGTCGAGCATCGCGTCGCTCAAGAGCCGCGCCCGCTCCAGTTGCTCTGCGGCGGCGCCGGCGGTGAGCGGCGGCGAGCCGAGCGCCAGCGCATCCACCGCGGCGACCGGCGAGAGCGCGGCCCACAGCGGCTGATCGCTGCCCGTGAGCGGCGTCGGGTCGGGGCGCTCGCCGCCGATCCCCAGGCTCGCGAGCCGCCCGTAGTACCCGTTCCGATCCTCGCGCTCGATCGAGCCCAGGATCTGCTGCGCGCGTTCGCGATGACCCGCAGACGCCAGCGCGCGAGCGTGCCAGTAGCGGATGCGCCGCTCCACCTCCGGAGCGCGGGCCAGCGCACGCGTCTGCTCGAAGGTGGCGAGCTTCTTCGCGGGTGGATCGTGGCGATACGCGATCCACGTCCACCTCCACAATGCGTCGGAGGCGCGATCGCTGCTCGGGTACTGTTTCACCAGCCGCTGGTAAAGCGCCGTTGCTGCCGGCCAGTCGCGCGCTTCCTCGCGGATGCGCGCGCGCATGTAGAGGATCTCGTCGTGCATCCCCGCCGGAGGCTCGCGGCGCTCGAGCGCGTCGAGGACAGCGATGGTCTCGCGGTTCTGGCCGCGATTCCAGAGATGCTGCGCGAGCGTCATGGCGGCGAGAAGGCCGGCGCGGCTGCGGGGACTGCGGGCGACGATCGAGCGCAACGATGCCTCGCGCTCGGTGGGGCGACCGGCACGCTTCAAGAGCCCGGCCAGCTCGAGCTCGACGTCCAAGGCGCTCGGCGAGTCGTCGTGACCCCGCAGCACGTCGCGCAGCAGCGCGATCGCCGCCGTGACCTCGCCTTCCTTCGCGAGGCGCTTGGCCTCGGCGCTTGCGGTCTCGAGGGCGGGGCGCGGCTTGAGCTCCGGGCGTGCCTCGTCGAGAGCCGCGAGCGTGGCACGCGCCTCACGGTCGGCGGGATCGAGTGGCCAGGTGTCCCGCAGCTCGAGGAGATAGCGCCGTGCCTCGGAGGCACGTTCGAGCTGAATCAGGCAACGTGCCATCTCGAGCGTCGCGGGTGCCGCCACCGAGGGAGACTTGGTGCGCTCGCGGGCGAGGGCGAAGAGCGCCGTCGCTTGTCCACAGTCGCCGGCCTTGCGCCGGAGCTGGCCCAGCTCGAACGCCGCAGCACCCGCGACCACGCTGGTGGGATAGAGGCGCACCATCGTCTCGTAGCTTGCCGTGGCGTCGGCGTCGGCGCCGGTCTGGCTCTGCGCACGCGCGAGGAAGAGCAGCGCGTAATCACCGATCAATCCACGCTCCGCCGCAGCGGCGGAGAGCAGCTCGACGGCCCGGGCGGGATCGCCGCCTCGGGCCGCGCGCACGCCGGCGGCGACGCGCGCGAGCGTATCCGGCGAAGGCGCGGTCGAGGGGCTCTGCGCCCAGCCCGATGTGGCCAATGCCGCGAGAGCGAGGAGCGCGAGCGCGAAACGAATCATGCGCGCGAAGTTGGCGTTCGCTCGGACCGATGACAAGGGCCGCGCCGTGCGGTCAGGCGTGGGCCGCACGGCGGTTCGGTGGATGCGTCAGAAGTGGATCGTGAGCGCGAGCCCGGTCGCGCCATAGTCCCGACCCGGGCCCGTCGATTCGCGCGCGTCGTGCGCGATCGCGCCCGACGCACCCGGTGGTGGAGCCACCCAGCGATGGAACGCCTCGATGCCGTCGGCGAGCACGATGCCCACGTCGCGCCACGTCGACGGCGGCTTCGCCACCAGGTAGCTGCGCATCTGGAACCGCAGCTCGCCGAACACGGCGCCAGCGGTGGAGGTGAGCGCCAGGTCGATGCCGGACGGGCGTTCGACCCAGCCTTCGAAGAGGTATTCCCACGCGAACGAGCCCACCGTGCTGAAGGCGAACGCGACCCATGCTGGCTGGTCGCGGTTCCGCGCCAAGAGGTACATCTCGGCGCCCATCTCGGGGTGAAGTGCGTAGTTGATGAAGCGGTTGTCGCCGTCGCGCCACTCGGGCGTCTCGGTGAACGCAGCCACGAAGTTGCGCATGGAGGGCCGCTCGGTGTTCGAGAACTCGGGGTCGACCATGGTGCCGCCGAGGATCACCGCGAACGCGGCGAACGTCTCGATGGTGGGCGCCCAGAGATCATTGCGCTGGGGCGGGTAGGCGACTGTGAGCCAATCGGTGTCGGCGACGGGTGCAGGCGGCGCCGCGATCGTGTTCACGTTCTCGGCAGCGAGCGGCCGGCCGCGCATCGCGATCACGAGCAGCGCGCCGAGGGCGACGCGTTTGGCGCGTACCCCGCGAAGACTCCCGGCGGCGCGAGCGCTCACGGGATTCCGGGATGCCGTCGTGCGCGCATGATCGTTCGGGGCGAGGGCGAATCGTGTCGAGATAGCCCGAGCGGGCGCATGCACTCAACCGTCGCGGCGCGCGTCACGGCGCGCTTCGTGCGTGGGTCGGGTAGGATCGCGCCCCGAGCACGGACGAGCACGGAGGCGGGAATGACGATGTGGCGTGATGCCCGGGGTGCGTGGGCCTTGGCGCTCGCAGGAATGGCGGTGTCGTGGCTTGCTGGCTGCGGCAGCGACGCCGGGCGCGTGTCGTATCGCTACGAGGTGCCGACGTCGGCGACCTCGCCGTGGCCGATGATGCGTCGCACGGCGGCCAACGACGGTCTCAGCCCGATCCGCCCGCCGCGCACCTCGGCGCCCGGCGAAGCGCCGTGGCGCTACGCCACCGGCAAGGGCATCTTCAGCGTGCCCGTGGTGGGGGAGGACGGGCGCGTGCTGGTGGGCTCGGCGGATCGTACGTTTTACGCCCTCGCCCCCGACGGCTCGCTCGCGTGGAGCTTTCCGACCGGCGAGATCATCGATTCGGCGGCGAGTGTCGCCGCCGACGGCACGATCTACTTCGGCTCCGGCGACGGCCGCCTCTACGCCCTCGATGCCGACGGAAACGAGCGCTGGCGATTCACCGCCCATCACCAATCGGGTTCGCCCGACGAAGGCCAGGGAAACCGCTGCAGCGACCTACCTCCCGCAGGCGGGCCGAGCACGTGGTTCGAGGGCAACGTGGTGATCGGCCGCGGCGGACGGCTGTGGGCGGGGAACGACGATTACCGCATGTACTCGCTCGAACCCGACGGCAGCGAGCGATTCAGCTTCTTCGTCGGCCCGATCCCGTTCGGCGCCGTGTGGTCTGCGGCCACCACCCGCGAGGACGGCTCGGCGGTCTTCGGCGGCATGGACTTCTTCGTCTACGCGGTTTCCGAAGACGGCAATTGCCTGTGGCGGAAGTTCCTGAACGGCCCGGTCAGCTCGAGCCCTGCGCGCGCGCAGGACGGCACGCTCTACATCGGTGGTTGGGACAGCAGGCTCTACGCCCTGGACGGCGCGAGCGGCGAGAAGCGCTGGGACTTCGCCACCAGCTCGCACATCTACGGCTCACCGGCGCTCGGCGCCGACGGCACCGTCTACGTGGGCTCCACCGACGGCAGCCTCTACGCCGTGAATCCCGACGGCACGCGCGCGTGGTCGTACGACGCCACCACCCAAGATCGAAACGACCTCAACTCCTCGCCGGTCCTCGGCGAGGACCGCGTCTACCTCGGTTCCGAGGACGGCAGCATTCACGGCGTTCCGTACGGCTACTGCGCCTCGACCTCCGACGCGCGCTGCAACACCTCGCCCGCCTCCGACCTCGGCGACGAGGGCGCCGCGCTCTACTACGTGACCCCCGGTGGCCGAAGCTTCGCCGAGGTACCGGAGCCAGTGCAGCGCGGCGCCGCGTTCGCCGTGCGCCTGGTGGTCCGCGAAGGCGGCGACACGCTGCTGGCGCGCTTCGACGTGCCCAGCGTTTCCGTCCGTTCCGAGCCGGCGGTGGAATGGGAGGTGGTCGAGCAGGGTGGCGGGCAATGGATCAACCTGGTGCCGCGCACGCTGCTGGCGGCGGGCGCCACGTACCAGCTCGACGTGTCCGCACGATTCAGCGCGAGCGGCGGACGCGGTGGATCGGTGAGCCACCGGTTCACGTTCGACACCGTTCGGGAAACCACTGCGCCACCTTCGTTCGCGGTGACCAGCGAACGCGCGCCAGCCTTCGAGATCCGCAACCTGGCGCCCTATCAACCGCCGATCATCGTGAGCCTCAACCAGATCGGCTTCGACAGCCTCGACTTTCTGGCGAGCGTCATCGAGAGCCGGCCCGGCCAGTTCGTGCTGTGGATGATGACCGGTAAGGCGGGCGCTGACGGCACGGTGATCGATCCGGCCACGCCTTCGCTGGTGGCTCTCGACGGCACCCTCGACGGCGCCTCGTTCGCGATGAACGGCACAGGGCTGACGCTCGTCACCGGCGGGCCGCCGATTCCCATCGACGATTTCCGGCTCGCGTCCCAATTCGATGCAGAAGGCCGCTTCGACGCCGGCACCTCGATGGTGGCGCGGGCCGGTTGCTCCGATCTCGGGCTCATCGGCACCTTCCTGACGCTCTTCCAGCTTTGCAACGGCGCCGGCGAGTTCGTGTCGGTGGGCACGATCCGCGGTGAAGTCTACGACGGTGCCGCGAATCAGCGCCCCGCGGACGTCGAGGTGACCGCCATCGAACGTGCCGATCACGAGATCACCGCGCGCTTCACGGCGCCCGGTTACACGCTCGCCGAGCACTTGCCCGCGATCGTGCTCGTGGACGACACGACCGGCCGCGCGGTGCAGCTCGACTACCGCAAGGCGCTCGCCGCCACCGCAAACGCCTCGGGCGACCTCGCGAGTGTCACGCTGCGCGTGCCCGACGGCATCGCGCTGCCCGCCGCGCTACGCGCCATCGTGGTCGCCGATCTCTTCCCGCTGGCGTCACGCGTGCTCGAATGACGCTGCACGCGGGGCGCATCGCGGGGGTCATTCGGCTCGCATTCGGCGGGGCGGCGAACGCGGCGCGCGTGGAGACGCTCGCTGGCGACGCGAGCGTGCGCTCGTTCCATCGGGTGTGGCTCGCGGAGGCGCCAGCCGCGGCGCCTGCCAGCGCGATGCTCATGCACGATCCGCGGCCGGCAGGGGACGACGGCTGCGGTGACGATTTCGTGGCCCTTGCGCGACACCTCCGCCATCACGGCGTTGGTGTGCCGGAGATCTACGCCCGCGATCGCGACGCTGGGCTTTACCTTCTCGAAGACCTCGGTGACCGCGTGTTGCAGGAAGAGCTGAGGGCGGCATCGGCCGAACGCCGCCGCGCGCTCTATCGCGCGGCGCTCGACGTGCTCGTACGCCTTTGCCGCGACGCCAGCGCCGCCGAGCCGGCGCTCACACCTGCTCACACACGCTTCTTCGACGAAACCAAGCTCGGCTGGGAGCTCGACTTCTTCGTCACCCACACCATCGAGGGGTTGTGGCGAGTGGCACTCGGCGACGCTGACCGCAGCGCCTTGCGCGCCGGCTTCGCAACACTCGTGGCGAGTCTCGCGCGCCTGCCGCGGATCTTCGTCCACCGCGACTACCACAGCCGCAATCTGCTCGTTCAGGGCGTCGAGACCATTCGCGTCGTCGACTTTCAGGACGCCCGCCTCGGGCCCGTGGTCTACGACCTCGCGTCGTTGCTTCGCGACTCGTACCTGGATCTCGACGAGACTGAGATCGCGAGCCACCTCGAGGAGCAGCGCCAGCGCCTCGCCGGCGCCGGAGTTCCCGTTCCCGCCCGCGACGAATTCGTCGCCGACTTCGACCGCATGAGCATCCAGCGCGGGCTCAAGGCCCTCGGCACGTTCGGCTTCCAGGCCACCCAGCGTGGCAAGACCGGCTACCTCGAGGCCGTGCCCCGCACCGTCGCCCGCGTCCGCGCCTGCCTATCCCGATCGCCCGAGCTCGCCGCGCTCACCGCCCACCTCGACCCCATCCTCGCGGACCACGGCTGATGGCTCGTCAAACGTGACTGTTCGTCAGGCTTCCGCCTGCCACTCACTTCGAAGCTCGTCGTCGAACCGATACCGAACCTCCGGCGAGTCAGGATCACGCAGGGCCGGGACGAGCGTTCGCGGTGGCAGCCAGACGCTCGATGCAAGCTCGCTCCACCACGCACGAATTTCGCTTCGAACGAACTCGGCTGTGCCCTGCTCGACGACCCGGTGAGTCGCGGGACTGTCATCGGTCTTCGAGCACCACGACAGGTAGGCGAATGGAGCATCGTCGCGAGTGTGTTTCGTCGGTGTTCCGCCGATTTTGTCAAATCCCTTCTTCAGTTCGTTGCGGAAATCCGGATCATCCGAACGAGCGATCAGCGCCAGTCCCGAAAGAATCGCCGCCCGAGCGACGGGGCGGATCAACCACTCGTACGCGCCGCTCTGGCCGAATGGCGTCAGCTCCCACGGATCGCGACGCGTGGCTCTCGCACGTGTCGCCAGTGGATTGAGGGCGAGGACCGATCCGTGAACAGCGTCGTTGCGCATCTGGTAGAGCCGGTCGCCGAACTCGCGAATCGCGCTGCGTTGCTCGTCGTTCTCGCCCAAGAGAACGCCGAGTCGGTCGCCGAAGTTCGATTTTCGGCCCACCTCCGACTCTCCTCCCAGCACGAGCGCTTCGAGAGCCATGACGTAAGAAACCACCTTGAAGAGCGGATCCGTCGACAGCGTTGCGCGATCGAACCACTGGATCACGCGCCACAGCTTCCTTGTTCTTGCGGCGCCAGGGCCGCTTGGAGGCGGGACTGTCAGCGAGATCGGGTCGAGTCTGAGCGTCTGCGCAACCCGTTGCACGCCTTGGACGAGCCGGCGGGTCGCCGTACGTGAGAGCGACCGCCGATCTCGCTCCTCCCAGTACCCTTCCCGCCCAACGAGTTCGTCGATGTACGAGATGCAGGAGCCGCCTTCATTGTTCCACACGTCGAAAAGCTCGACGAAGACACTCGAGTCCGGGGTGGCAGCGGTTGCGCCACGGCGGATCGGGAGAGGCGAGACGATTTGTAGGATCGAGAAGACGTCTTGGAATCGTTCGGGAGCCCATGGGGTAACGCTCGCTTCTGCGGAAGAACAGCATCTTGAACACGGCGAGGCACTCGGCTGACAGGACCCAGGTGTCGCGATCCGCGATCCGAACGCGGCGTCGGCGGGCGAGTACTTCGTCGTAGAACGGAATGCTGGGCGTGAACACGTCGACTCGATAGGCATCGACGCGGCCCACCACGAGTCCGCGCTCGGCGGCTTCGTGGAGCGCTGTGGCGGTGTCGATCACGACACCGGCTTCACGCAGGACTTCGAGCGCGGTCGCGAGGTCGTCTCCCTGTGCCCAGATGGTGAGGTCGACGTTCGTGGTGGCGCGCGGGTCGGACCAGGCGCTCAGCGCGATCGCACCGCCGAGTGCGTAGGGGACTTGCTGCGACTCGAGTCGATCGACGAGCGTCGTGACGACGTCGACGAGGTTAGCGAGCTTCTCGTGCACGCCGTCCCTCGGCGACGAGGCGGAGCCACAGGCGCTCGGACTCGGGTGAGAGGGGCACGCGCCGTGCGAGCACCTCGCGGGCGTCGGCGCGGCCGCGGAGGATCTCGGTGGACAGGTTGCACGCCTGCACGAAGAGCTCGAGGCGTTCGTTCGGGCTCGAGCGCGAGACGTCGCTCGCGGGTGGTGTGTCGATCCATCCCGGCAATCTGCGAGCCATGGAGCGAATCATATCGCGGGAAGCAGTTGCAGATTCGCGCTTCACCGGCTCGGGAGCGCACGTGGAAGCGCGCGGGTGTCGAGCACGGTCTTGAAGGTGGTGGTGACGAGGATCACCGCGCCACCTGCGAGTGACCAGTCGTTCGGGCGCTCATCGTGGGCGAGCCAGGTCCAGATGGGAGTGAGCACGGGCTCGATGAGGCAGATGAGCGAGGCTTCGAGCGCCGGCACGCGGCGCAAGCCACGGGTGAAGAGCAGGTAAGCGACGGGAATCGCCAGCGCGCCCAGCCAGAGCACGATCGCGACGTCGACGGGCCGGACGGTGTGAACTGGGAGCGCGGGAGCGAGCCCGAACCCGAATGCGATCACGTTTCCCACGACCAGCGCCGAGGGAACGGCGCTCGGCTCGCCGGGACGCTCGCTCATTCGCAGTCGCCGAAAGCCGATCACGGTGAGGCCCCAGGTGATTCCGGCGACCACGCCGAGCACGTTGCCGGCGAAGGGTGCAGGCGCGGTGCTCGAAGGCGGGTCGCTCGACACGAAGAAGAGTGCCATCCCGGCAGTGAGCGCCACCATTGCGATCACGTCGCGGCGGCTGGCGTGCTCGCCCAGCAGCCAGGGTGCGAGGAGCATCACCCACAACGGTGCCGTGGCCTGCAGGAAGACGGCGCTGGCGCCGGTGGTGAGCTTGTTGGCGAGGGCGTACGAGAGCATCGTGCCGGCGTAGGCCGCACCGACCAGCACCGCGCGCGGGCTGGGCCAACGCCGTGCGTCCGGAAGCACCGCGAGAAAGACCAGCGCCGCGACGCCGGAGCGGAAGCTCGCGACCTGCCAGCTCGTGAGTGCCGCGCCCTTGATGAAGGCGCTGTTGCCGGACCAGAGGAGCGAAGCGCCGATGAGCGCGAGTCGCGCCGTCCACGCGGAATCGGTTCGGGTCATGAGCGAAGGATCGGGACGGCGGACGGGGAACGCGCGAGGTGCTTGAATGTAGCGGATCGAGGTGCGGTGCTCGCGACCGCTGCGTCCGCTCCGGGGATTCATGACCACGTCATCCAACGCTTCGCCGGCTCCGATCCCGCGCCGTGCGCTGGTGCTCGCCGCGGGGAAGGGCGAGCGCCTCAGGCCGCTCACCAACACCATCCCCAAGCCACTGGTGCCGGTCGCGGGACAGCCGCTGATCGCCTACGCGCTCGGTTGGTTACGGCATTACGGCGTGCGTGAGGTGGCGATCAACCTCCACCACTTGGGCGATCAGATTCGCGATGCCGTGGGCGACGGCTCGGCCTACGGCGTCTCGGCGCACTATTCCGAGGAGCCCGAGATCCTCGGCACGGGCGGGGCAGTCCGGAACCTCGCAGACTGGCTCGACACCGGTCCGTTCGTGGTGGTTAACGCGGACATCGTTCACGACGTGGATCTGGCGGCGCTGGCGCGCCTGCATCACGCGTCGGGCTCGTTGGCCACGCTCGCGCTCAGGCCTGATCCGGAAAGTGCGCGCTACGGTGAGATCGCGATCGACGCGTCGGGGCGAATCCGGAGCTTCCTGGGCGTGCCGCCGCCCACCACCGACCTCACGGCGCTCATGTTCACGGGTGTCCAGATCGTGGAGCCCGCGATCGTGAGCCGTATCCCGTGGCCGGGTGCCTCCAGCAGCACCCAGCATCTTTACCTGCCGCTGGTCCGCGAGGGCGCGCGACTCTTCGGGCTCGTCTACAGCGGCTATTGGAGCGACGCCGGCACGCCTGACTCGCTCGCGTCACTGCGCGCGGATCTGGATCGACGGCGCGTGACGCTCAGCTACCGCGTCGGTTGACCCACGCAGGTCGACGGGTCTACGGTCGATCGTGAGATCCGAGTTGCTGCCAGCCTCGGCGAACCCATGGGTATCGATGCGAGCACGCTGACGGTGATTCCGGAGGCCGTCCCCTCGGTCGACGTCCGGTTGCTCTCGATCAGCGCCCGCGAGTTCTTCGTCTACACGCTGGTCGACGGCCAGGCGGACGTGCGCCAGCTCGTGGTGCGCTCGGGCCTGCAACTGGACGAGCTCTGGCGCAGTCTCCGCATCCTCGCCGGCGCGGGCGCGGTGCAGCTGCCCGGGCTGGTGCTCGGCGACGTGCCCGAGGCGCTGCTGGCGCGCCCGGCGTCCGCGGCGGCGCCCGCGGACGTGGTGCGTGCGCCGCAAGAGTCGCTGGCGCTGCTGCTGGCGCGCGTTCATCGCGAGCAGCGCTCCGGCACCGTGGTGGTGGAGCGCGGGCGCGCGTCGACGCGCATCGCGTTCGTCGAAGGCAACGTGGTCGACGTCGCCGCCGCCTTCACGGGCGAGTTCTTCGGCACGTACCTCCTCGAGCGCGGCAAGATCACGATGGCCGAGCTGCAGCGGTCGCTGCAGCGCATGTACGCCGAGCGTCGCCGCCAGGGCGAGGTGCTGATCGAGATGGGAGTGGTGCGGGAGGCGGAGCTTCCGGCGTTGCTGGTGGGGCACGCCGGCGAGCGGGTGGTCGAATGCGTCGGCTGGGAAGGGGCGGACCATCGCTTCCTGGAGGGCGACACCGTGGTGTCGCGGCCGATCGCCGTCGCGACCCCGCAGGTCTTGTTCCGTGCGATTCGTGAGCGCTGCCCGCTGGCGGTGGTGAAGGCCGAGCTCGATTCGCGCCAGGATGCGCCGCTCGTGCCGCGCGTGGCGCGCGCGGATCTCGACGCGGCGCGTCTGGGCGAAACCGAGCGCCGCGTGTGGGAGCGGCTCCACGCTGCCGTGGCGACCGTGGCGGACGTGCTCGGCCAGCAGGGGCTGGCGC
>CAYVDO010000079.1:0-23898 GCA_964450125.1 uncultured bacterium | reverse complement strand
CTTGCTCCTGGATCTGCTCGCCGCCGCGGTCAGCCGCGTCCATCCGGGGCGCATGTCCGAGGTCAAGAAGCTCGAAAATCGCGCGGCGCAGCTTCGACTCAGGCGCCGGTGACGCGCAACCCTCGCGCCACCCCATGACCATGCCGAGCGACGACCGTGCTGCCATCGACCGCCGGCTGAACTCCGGCGCGACCCCGCCACGCACCGACGTCGCCGTCCGAGTAGCACCACCGACCCCCGCGGCCATCGCGGTGGGGTGGCTGATCATCGGCATCGCGTTGCTCGCGCCGCTGGCGTGGATCGGCACGCCCTCGGTCGACGTGGACGAATCGGTGGCCCTCCACTATGCGCGGATGACGCCTCCCGAGTTGCTGGCGGCGCTGGTCTCCGACGGCGTCGGTCCTCCGCTCTGGCCCTACCTCACCCACCTCGCTTACGTCGCTGGCGGCGTCACCGCGGCGCGAGCGCTGTCGGCGGCCGTTCTCGCGGTGGGGGTGATCGTGGCGTTTCGCTTGGGGCGAAGGCTCTTCGGCACCCCGGCCGCCGCGGCGACCGCGCTCGTCCTCGCCGGCTCGCCCGCCTGGATCCGCGCCAGCGGCCGTGCTGGCGATCCGCTCGCGCCGTGGCTGGCGGAATCGCTGCTCGGGATCGCGCTCGCCGAGGCCGCCGCCGCGCGTCGCGTGCGCGGCGGACGTGCGTTCGCATTGGCGCTCGCCCTCGGTCTCGTCACCGCCTTCACCGAGGTGCGCGCCGTGCTGCTTCTGGCTGCGCAGCTCGCGATGATTCTGCCACTCACGCGCAAAGGCTCGGCACGCGGTGCCATGCTCGCCTGCGCGACCGGTTACGGCTGCGCCGCGGTCCTCGCCACGACGGCGCTCTGGATCACGTACGGTTCGGCGCCGACCCTACCGCGCTGGCCCACCTTCGTACGCGAGCCGAGCTGGCTCACCGCGACTCCGAGCACCTCCGTCGAGACACTGCCGCCGATCGGCGAGTCCCTGGTCACCGCGGCCTGGCTCGCGGTGGCGCTCGCCGGCTGGCTCGCGCCCGGCTCGAGCCATTGGCAGGCGCGCGGGATCGGCCTGGGCGGGCTCTTGACGCCCTTCGTGGTCGGCGCCCTCGGCGCTGCGACGGGGTTGGTGCGCATCGAGGGTCGCTACCTGCTCGCCGCCCCCGCGGCGGCGGCGATCCTCGCGGGACGAGGCATCGCCTACCCGATCCGCCAACGCATCACGAGCCCTGCGCTGCGCGTGCTGGGGGCAGCGGTGCTGACGGTGCCGCTCGTCCTCCCCGTGGAGCTACCGCGACTGGTTCGCCGCGCGACGGCCTCCGACGCCCGTTTCCAGATCGTGGCACGCCAGCTCGCCGGCACCGTCGGCGCCGACGACGTCGTGGTCCTCGATTCGGTGAGCGCGTGGATTCTCCCTTGGTACTGGACACCCCGAGCCACGCGAGAAAGCAGCCAGCCGCTCGCGACCCGGCTCGTTCAGTTCCCCGGCACTTCGCAAAGCGACTCCTGCTCGCTCTTGAGTCGCGGCTCCGACGGTTGGCGAACGTGGGGTCGGCTTCCGGTGCCCTGTGCCGGTGTGAATCCTGCGGTTCACGTGGCCTTCCTGGACGGCAGCTCCGACCTGGAGGAGCTGCTCGCCCGGCCTGGGCGGAAGTGGCTGGTGTCCGAGCGGCGTTCCTCGGAAGCCTCGGAGCGCGACGACGATCCTTGGACGGAGCTGTTGCGGCGACTGGGCTCGGTGGCACCCGTGAAGTGGACCGTCAGCGATCCGCAAGGGGCGGCACTGAGCGTGAGTCGCATCGACGCGCGCTACGCAGGTGCGGGTCTTCGCCTCACACCCGAGACCAGCACCAACCCCGGCGTCGGGAGGGGATTCGTCGCGCCCGATCTGTGGCAGGTGTTCTCCGTCGAGCCCACCCGCTTCGAAGCCCGCGCCGGCGGTGCACGGCATTTCCAGCCGAGCCATTTCGGCGACGATCAGGGCTCCGAGCCGACGATCGTCGAAGGTACAACCGCGCCCACGTGGCGGCTGACGCTCCACGGCAGCACGCGCGTGGGGTTGGGACCGCCCGGGTCGGGGGCCTATCTCGACCTCGTGCCGGTGCTCGACCGCGAGTCGCGTGTGCCAGCGTTGCTCACTCCGACCGCCAAGCTGCGCGTGCGGCGCGCGCTTCCCCGTTCGGGCACCGTGGCCATCGAGGTCGCGCTGTCCGAGGGGCTCGCTTTCCCACTCACACTCGAAGTCCGTGACCGAACCAGCGGCGAGGTTGCGTGGGTGCAGATTCCTCCCGGCGAGCGCACGTGGTCGCCAGCGGTCGGCCCCCTCACGCGCTGCGAGCCCGGCATCCACGAGCTCGACATCGGCTTCGCCGAGGCGGACCTCCCCAAGCTCGCCGAGCTCGGCCAGGCGGCGACCCCGCTGAGGCACCTCACCTTGCGCCTGTTGTGACACGGCCGGAGACCGGACCGGCTCGTCGGGGAAGCTCGACGATCGGAAGCTTTCGAACGTCGATGGGGCGGCGTCGCGCCCGCCCGAGCGAGCCGTGACGAGCCAGCAGTCGCCGACGAACGAGCGAGATGCGTTTCCAGCCGTGCTGCGTGATGCCGCGTCAAACGAGGTAGTAGCGTCTCACGATCGCCCAGAGAGTGAGCGCGTACGCGAAGCCGACGCTTGGGATCACGAGGATGGGGCCAACTGCAAACCTGTGGCGGGCTCGCGACGAGGAGAGTGCCAGGAACATCGCGGGCGAGATCGCCACCAAGTAACGCCCGGACACCCCGTCCACGTGGGCGGCGCCGACGGGAGTCCAAGTGAGGTAGTGCAGCAGGTACAGGAGCACCACGCTCACGGCGGCGACGGCCACCATCGACACGCGATGCAGGGCCGAAAGCGCCACGGTCACGGTTTCGTCGTTGCGTGCGACCACCAGCAGCAGCGCGAGCCACGACAACGCGAACTCCCGCGGTAGCACGATGTTCCAGTCGATCTGACCGGGAAGGCCGAGCCACAACCGATCGCGCGGCGGCGACGCGACGAGCGCCCGGAGGAACTGCTGTGGGTGCTCGAGCACACCGTCGAGCTGGGCATGCAGGTCCGCTCCGCGAACCAACGCCACAGAATCGCGTCGCTTGGGATCGTACTGGTCGTAGCTGAGCACCAGGCGCCCGACTGCGGACGCCCATCCGATCGAAGCCACGAGCACGACACCACTCGCGGCGCCGAGCGCGCGCCAGCGCGCGCGTGCGGACCCGAATCGCTCGGCGGGAATCAGCAGAGCGAGCAACGCAACGGGCACGTATACGAACTTCGTGAGCGCCAGGGCGACCGCCAGGCTGGTGAGGCGGAGGATGCCGCGCGGCGTGAGCACCGCCGCCGCGACGAGGATCGAGCGCAACGACGCCGCGAGCATCAGGAACGAGAGTCCGTTGGTCATGCCGTCCGCGCTCACCACCGTCGCCTGGATCCACGACGTGGGTGTCAATGCGAGGGCGACGAAAAGCCACCGACCGACGGGTGTGATGCGGATGGCCGCCGCCACCAGCGCAGCCCACGCTGCGAGCCCGGCCAGTCGCCCCACGTAGAGCAGTGCGAGCGGCCGAGCTTCGAACCCGCGAGCAGGAATCAACGCCAACGCTTGCGGCGCGTAGCAGACCGGAGAGTAGATCGCGGTGTTGTTGAAGTCCCGAAACCGGCGTTTCTGCGGGTCGAGGGGCACCGAGGCGAGCGACGCGAAGTGCTCGAGCCGGAAGCGCGTGTCCGGCTGCAGCGGGGCGTTCCAGAACGGCGCGAACCGGCGGGTGGTGAGCGACTCGGGAAGCTCGTCGCCGAGGCGCTGCTCGGCCACCCGAGCGAAGAGCTTGCCCTCGGAGACGTGATATGCGCGCAGCAGGTGCGCGAACTCGTCGGGCCCCTGAAGCGGCGGGTTGACGAAGACCAGGATCGTGCCGCCGAGAAGCGCGAGCCACAGGAACGCACGCTGCGGCTCCACCGCCGCCACGAGCGTCATCGAGCGCTCCGCGCATTCCCGCGCAAAGCGGCGCGCCACCGGGCGCTCTTCGCACGCGTTCATCTCGGCGCTCGCATCGAGCTCGGTGCCCGATGCCCAGAAAGGCCCCGCCGCGGTTCTACGAGCCAGGGCCACGCCAGGCAAGCCGACGTCGCATCATCCGAACGCGGGACGCACGCCGTGCCGGGGCGCACGCACGCTCGCCGTCCCGCAACCCCTCGGTCGCGATCGACGTGAGCGAAGCGCCCCCGCCCGGCGCGCATCCGTGACCACACCACACCATCGGTTCCGCGGCGGTGCAACTGCGTGTAAACGGCACGGGCACCGTTTCCGGCGCCCGTGCCGAGCTGCGACGAGAGCGGTGACCGCTCAGCTTCGCGCTTGAACTGCCAGATAATCGCTCTTCAGCGTGCCACTGCCGGCGGCGTCGATGCTGACGCGCGCCTTCACCTGGAACGAGCCGTTGACGAACTTCGTGAGCTCCGCGGGCTTGACCGTGCCCCAGATGAGACGCGACGGGAAATTGGTGGGATCGGTGCGGTTGACGACCTCGACCCAGCTCGAGGTTCCCCAATCCCAGAGCGAGAGCCGGACCGTCTTCGCCGAAGCGCTCCAGACGCCGTTGTAGTAAACCGCGAACGAGGTGGGCGCCTGCGCCAGCGGAAGCGTGAAATCGCCGTGGAAATCGACCTTGTTGCTCACCGCTGCCACGTTGAAGGTGGTGGCGTCCGCGATGGCCAGACCCGCCACTCCATCACCCGTGGGCGTGCCGAAATTCACGGTCACCGCCGAGGCCGCCGCCGAGACGGGTGCCGAGCCTGCGAGGGTCGTCGAAGCGGTATTCGAGAACGAGGACTCGTGGCCATCGTCGTCGATGGCCTTCACGGCGTAGTAGTGGGCGTAGCCGCGCTCTGCGGTGGTGTCCTGGTAGTTGCTGGCCACGACCGGAGACGAGTTCACCTTGTACGCGAACGGGCCCGAGGCGACGCGACTGCGGTACACGTTGTAGCCGGCGACGTCGCCGCTGCCACTGGCGGCCCACGAGAGGTTCACGTTGCTGCCCGCGAGGTTCGCGACGAGTGCAGACGGGGCGTTGGGAGCGCTCGAGTCGGTGCCTTGCTTGTCGAGCAGCAAGAACACGATCGAGCGCGCCGGCAGGCTGTAGGTGAACGTGCTCGCGACGCCGTTGAGCACCGAGGTCGCGGGAACCACTTCGAACGACCCCCCACTCGCGTTCTCCGGCTCGTTGTTGGCGCCGATGTCCGCTCCCGTCACGACGATCTGCGTACCGGACGAAGCGGGTGTGAAGCTGCCCAGGTTGAGGTCCACCGGAATCGCCTGGCTGCGGTTGCGGTTGACCAGCATCAGCACCAAGGTCTTACCGCTCGCCTGGAGCGACGCGATTCCGTCCACGTAGTTGGGGATCTCGCGATAGAGCGAGCCGATCGCGCCGCCGACCAGGAACCCGTCGTCACCGTCGTAGTGATAGCCGTAGGGTCCGGTCTTGAGGCTCACGATGCTGCCAGTCAGATGCTGGCGCGCCAGCGCCAGCACGTAACCGGTGGGACGCATGCGTGGGTCGATTCGCCCGATCTGGCCGTTCTCGGCATCCTGGGCGACGCCCTCGATGGCACCGACGAACTGCTTCTCGCCGAATAGCGGAAAGAAGTTCCCGAGCTTGACGCCCTGCTTCAGGAAGTTCGCCAGGAAGAGCGCGTTGGTGATCGCGGATTTGAGATCGTTGGGGCGCGCGTTGATGCCGTAAATCGTGTTCCACTCGGTAGCGTACGGGGGCTTCCCACCCTCGAGCGGTACGCGCTCACCCATGAAAGTCGGAACCGCATCGGGAATGCCCGCCACCGCTTCGTAGAAGAGATCCGCGTTCGAGAGGTCGATGTTCTTGGGGCTGCCGGGCCCGTCGAGCTCGACGCGGCTATCGAGGCTCAACTGGTTCGACGCCGCACCCACGACCTGCACCGCGATCGTGTGCGTGCCCGCAGAGAGACCGGTCACGGTAGTGGTCCACGTGGGGAACGACAACGTGCTGTAGTTGAAGCCTTGGTTCACGGTCTGCGACCAGCGCGTGACGCCATCCACCTGCAGCACCATCGTCGGGTAGTTGGCGGACGGCGCGTAGAGCGCCGCGGCGCTGAACGTGAAGGTGTAGTCACCCGCCTGCGGGAACGTGTGCGTCACCGATACCCCGTTGTCCTTCTGGAAGATCAACGAGAAGTACGGCGACGGACCGTAGGGGTGGTGCGCCCAGAAATCGATGTTCGCACCGGCAATGTCCAGGACACCGTTGCCGCTGTTTTGGTACCAGAGCAACCGGTTGCCGAGCGTGTTGTAGAACACGTCGTCCTGCGAACCGAGCTTGACGGTCGGATCGGTGCCCTTGAGGCCGACCACCGCCCCCCCCGTGCCCACCGCGAAGTGGTTGAAGAGGTTTGCGTAGTTGGCGGGGTTGGTCTGCATCACCTCGTTACCGATCTCCCAGGTATCGATCCCGAAGGGCAACGTGCGGCCGTTGGCGGCCCGCACCGCGGCCCAGTCGACGCCACCGTTCGCGTTGGTGCCGTCGGCCGGGTAGTTCACGTACTCGACCCAGTCCTGCGCCACCTGAATCGCTGGGTTCTCCCCCATCGCGACACGATCACAACCGCCGTTTTGCGGACCCGAGACCAGGCAGTCGATGTTGACGATCAGATTGGCCTTGCCGCCCGCCTCCTCGGCGAAGCGCAGTGCCTCGTCGGTGCCGATCGCCAGCATCGAGCTGAAGAAGCCGTCCGACCGGCGCCCGGCGATGGGACCGATGCCCTGCACCCAGTAATAGCCGTTGGCCTGCACGCCGCCCGGGTAGCGCAAGCGCGGCGGCCGGATGTCGTCCACCAGGCTCAGGTAGCCGAACCACTTGTTGAGCGAAGCCTGAAACGTGGGTTCGTCGGTGATGAAATCGCTGATGCCGTTGTCGATTCCGAAGAGTCCGAGGCTCGAGCCGTAGATGTCCGCGGGCACCGGATTCAGCACGGTTGCCGGATCGACGATCACCGGCATCGTGACGTTCAGGGATCCGGTGATCTCGGGATTGCCGAAGAACGCGAAGTTGCCGTTCACGTAGACGCCGACCTTGCCGCCGGTGAGCGGGGTGTTGTCGGTGGCGCTGCCCTGCACGTTTCCTTGGTAGGAAACCGTGATGGTGTTCGGGTTCGCCGAAGCGCGCTCGACCTCGAGCGTGACGTACGTGTTCGTGGGTACGCTCACCGCCGCGGTCGAGACACAGCCGCCGCCGGGCGAAGTCAGGCTGCCGGTTGCGAGGTTGGCGTAGCTGGCACCGCTTTTCTCCTTGAGCTCCCACGTGGTGCCGCCGGTCTTGACCCGAAACAGGTAGTGGTCGCCGTTGGCTTGATGGTTGAAGACGACTCCCAGCCAGACGTTGGTGTTGTTGGCGCGCGCTTCCGCCTGGTAGGTGAAGCTCGACGGTGAAACCAAGTCCACCGTCTGCAGCACCGAGAGCTTGTCGTTGGCGGTGGTGTCCGGGTTGTAGAGCACCGTGGTGTTGCCGGCGCTGCGACTGCCGTCGGCGAAGGTCGCCCAACTGCCGGCTGCCGTGCCGACGCCCTGCCAAAAGCTAGCGTGCCCGTCTTCGAAGCTGATCAGGTTTCGGGCCGCCGAGACTGCGGACTCCGCGACGCGTTCGCCACGCCCGAACCAAGCGACCGCCAGCGCCGCGCACGTGAGCAACGCGGCGGTGCGAGCGAATCCAGCGCGGCCAAATGCGCGCGCACGAGAGGACGGATCACGACGCGACGCTGCCATCACCAGCACGAGACCTCCGATGCGAGCCCAGGCGTGCACCCGCGAACGTTCGCACACACCAGGGCAGCTCCGATCGCACGCACCATGCGAGCAAATCGGGAGACGGTTACTCCTCGCCCGAGTATACGAGTCGCGCAAATTCACCAGCAAGGCGAAACGGCGTCAACAAACGTCGCAATCTTCAGCGATTGCAAGGGGAAGACGAAGGTCGAAGGCGGCGGTCGCCGCCCGTATTCCACGGGCTCACACGGCACGGGCGCGCCCGCGGTGCGCAGCGACGCGCGACCTTCGGCGTGCCCCACCCGTCACGCGTCGAACCGCTTTCGCACCTACGGAACCCACGAGCGACACCACGCTTCAGGTGCCGGCGAGCCGAAAGTACCTCGGTGACTCATCCACCTGCACGACGGTCTCGCCCGCGCCATCGTTACTCGCGGGTGGCTCGATCGGACGGCCGAAGAAATCGACGGCCGTGCGAGGCGTGCCCAGGATGCGCGTCGGGACCTGCGCCGAACCGCGCGTCGTCCACACCGCCGCGATCCGCTCGCCCTGGGCTTCGAAGATCACTCCACGCGCTGGAGCAGCGAGCCCATGGATCTCGCCGACGACGCTGGCCTCGCCGACTTGCGCCGCCAGAGCGGCGAGCGCCACCAGCGCCGGCTTCGGCGTGCCGTCGAGCCCGACCACCCCCGAGCGGGCGAAGAGCGAGGCCGCCGCATCCGGCAGATCGGGAACCGACAGCAGGAAGAAACGCTCGACACCCCACGCCCGCGCGAGGATCGCTCCGCGCACGTAGTACCGCGCCTGGGTCATCGGATCGACCATGAAGGGGCGGTACTTCGATTCGAGATCGGCCGCGTCCCGTCCCGATCCCCAACTGATCTCGGTGATCCAGATGGGCTTGGCGCCGTCCCCGCGACGATCCATCAACGCCCGCACCTTCTTCACACCGGCGAGGCTCGCCTCGACACCCGTGGTGCGTCGCAGCAGCGCCGAGCCGCCCTCTTCTTCGGGTGCGGCCGGGAAGGCGTAGGGATGCAGGTTCATGATGTCGAAGTGCTCCCGAGCCCCCGCGTCGTATAGCTCCCCGAGGTAATCGAGATCGATGAACGCGATGCCGGCGAGCATCACCTTCACGCCGGCGTCGGCGCGTCGTGCGCCGCGCGTGAACGCACCGAGAAGCCCCACGTACGTGGACGCCGACATCTTCGTGTGTGCCCAGTTGGGCTCGTTGCCGAGCGTCCAGTAGCGCACGCGATCGCGATAGCGTGCCACCAGGCGTTCGGCGAACCCCTCGAGCGCAGCGAGGTCCGTGGGTGCAGCGTCGCCGCTCGCATCGGACCCGGCCCAGGCCGGAGCGTGGGCGAGCATCGGCGCCAACGACAGGCCGTGTGCCACTCGTTCATCGATCAACCGATCGGTCTCGGTCCAGTCGTCCTGACCGCGGCTTCGCTCGATCCCGCGCCACGACACGATCGGGCGGTCCCAGTGGATGCCCGCCGCATGGGCCAGGGTGGGATCGGCGCCGGGATGCTCGTTGGTCGCGAGATCGGAAAGCACACAGGTGCCGAGCCAACTCCGCGGCCGACCCTGCGGCACAACGGCGACCACGTCCGCGCCGCTCGCGCCGACGCTGCCGTCGCCGGCCGTGGAGCGACTGGAGACGCGATAGAGCCCGGGCACCGCAGGCGCAGTTCGGGGCGCCGCCGCCGGCACGACGGCGCCGCTCACGGCGTCGACCCACTCGAGCGCGACCGAGCTGCCGCTCGCAACGCGGCTGGCGCCGCCGATCTCCACTCCTTCGCCCACTCTCGCGATGGGCGCGCCTCCGACGCCCCGGACGCGCAGCCGCTCGCCGCCGACTGCGCTCGCGGGCGCCACGGATGCCGCCGCCGGCCCCCCCGATCGCGACCAGACACCGAACGAATCGATGTGGATTCGGTTGGCCGCCGAATCACCCGACGTGAACGAGCGCAGGTCGCCGAGCGCAATCGCGTAGATCTCGCCGGCATCGAGGTGCCCGTTCGAATCGCTCGAGTCGGCCGCCACGGTGAACGCCGAGAGCGGGATCCGGATCGCCTGCCACCCGCCGCCCCGGACCTCGAACGGATGCACGTAACGCGCGCCGCTCGCCTCGACGACGTTGAGGAACAACATCGTCGCGACCTCGCTCTCGAGATCGAACGCGAACCCTTCCATGTCGGACACGTCCACGAGGCGAGCCCGCGGCGCAGACTTGCCGCCGAAGATCCGCTGCAGCAGCCCCGGAGGCGGACCTTGGTTGAGCGTGTCCGTGCCGAAGAGCACTTGCTCGCCGGCTTGATACCGGATCTCGGCCGCGCCACCCCCTGCCTTCCAGGTGCCGGGCTCGCGCACGATTCGGGCGGTGAAGGTGGGCTGCTTGCCGCCCAGCACCCAGCCGTCGAGCGAGTCATCGAACGAATACACGACCCGCACGGACGCAGCCGTTCCGTCCTCCTCCGCAGCGCCCGCCGGTCGAACCGAGCCCAAGCCGAATGCGAGCGACACAGCGACGATGGCCGTAGCCGTCGCCGACCCGCGGAAACGGGGGAACCCACGAGCGCGACTCATCGGGTAGCACCTCCAGCGTCGAATCCACGTCCCCGCGGACCCGCTTCGAGCCAGGAGGCTAACAGGCTGCCGAGTGACGCAGGGGGCGAGTCATTCGGCCACCGCTGACCGGCCGCGCGAACCCTCTACCAGCGCGGGCGGCGGGCCGCGAGCCGGCACGAGTGGCGCGCGCTCGCCCAGCACCGCCCGGTCGGCGGGCGTGACGCGGCACGGGCGAACTGTGATAAACCTTTTCGTCTTGCGCCTTTGTCTCGCGGTCCGTCCTCCCGGACGGTAGGAGCCAGCCCGTGGGTGTTTGGGACATCTACTTCGTGCTCTTCAAGCACAAGTGGCGGATCATTCTCTCCACGATCGCCATCCTCTTCACGCTGGTGCTCTTCAGCTTCTGCTGGCCACCCACGTTCCAGACTGGCGCCAAGTTCCTCCTCGAAAAGACCACCTCGACGCTCTCCGACCCCGCGATCTTCCCGCAACACACCACCAGCCTGCTGCGCTCGGTCACCGGCCAGGAAGAGGCCAACAACGAAACTCAGATCATCTTGAGCCGCCCGGTGCTGGAGCAGGTCGTGCGCCAGCTCAACCTCATCGAGCCGCGCCCCGACCCGATGCCGCCGGGCATCGGCCTCGGCAAGGTGCAGTGGACGCTCCGCAGAGTCATCACTTTCGTCAAGTCGTTGCCCCGCATCACCCTGGAATTCCTGCACATCATCAAACCCGCGCCGCCCGAAAAGAAGTTCGAGAAGGCGATCGGCGCGCTGCGCGGTCGGCTGCTGGTCCACCAGATCGCCGACTCGGACGTGCTCGAGATCGGCATGAAGGGCTGGTTCCCCGATCAGATCACCAAGGAAGTGCGGGCCGTCGCCGCCGAGTACCTGAAGTACCACCTGACCGTGCACCAATCGCCGAGCTCGGTGGCGTTTTTCAACGACCACCTCGAGGACGCGCGGCGCCAGCTCGACGATCTGGAGCAGGAGCTCGCGGATTACCGCTCGGAAAACGGCCTGATCTCGATGGACAAGACCGAGACCACGTTGCTCGAGAAGATCGAGATCCTGGAGCGCGAGCGCATCAACCTGCGTAAGGAGATCCTGTCGCTCGAGACCAAGCTGAGCCGCATCAAGCCGATGGTCGCCGACCCGAGCGGCATGCTGATCCCGAGCCCCGAGATCAACAACTTCGACTCGGTGGTGAAACTCCACGACGAGTTGCTGGAGCGGCGCCTCCAGCTCGAGGGATTGCTCGAGCGCTACACGCCGGAGAATCCGCAAGTCCAACTGATGCGATCGGAGGTCGACCGGCTGGAAGCAAGCCTCCGTCACGAGGTGGAGCGGATCGTCGGCCTGGAAGAGGCGCAGCTCGCCAACTGGCGCGCCGAAGATCAGGCGCTCGGCACGACTCTCGCCCAGCTCTACGAGGGACAGCGGCCCCTGCCGCAACACCGGCTCAAGATCGAGCAGCTCGATCGCGGGATCCGCGAGGCGTCGGGTCTCTACGAGGCGATTCTCAAGAAGCGCGCCGACTCCCAGCTCACCGCCGCTCAGGACTCGCGCATGGTGAAGGTGAGCCTGCTCGCGCAAGCCATGCCGCCCGTGGATTCGGTGTGGCCGGACTTGTTCATGAATCTGCTCATCGGCGGCCCGGTGGCTCCGGTGATCGCGATCGCCGTCGCGTTCCTGGTGGAGAGCTTGCGCAGCACGTTCAAGCGTGAGGACGACCTCGCGCAGATCTTGGGCGTGCCCGCGCTCGCGGTGATCGAGCACAAGCTCACGGGCAAGCGACTGGTGGAGTCGGCGCGCGAGCCCATCCGCCGCGCGGCTTCGATCCTGCTCGAAGGCGTGGGCCGGGGCGCACGCCGCATCCTCGTCACCAGCGCGTTGCCCGGCGAGGGCGCCAGCGCGGTCGCGCACTTCCTCGCCGAGGCGATGGGTGCCGGCGCCCGTCGTCGCGTGCTGGTCGTGAGCGGCAGCGCGGGGCCGAGCGGCGGTGAAGGTGCCGCGGCGATCCGCGACAGCGGCGTGCCCGGCGTATCGGTGGTAGCCACACCCGGAGGCGGCGCAGGCGACACGGCCGTCATGACCCGTGACGAAGTGAAAGCTTGGCTCGATTCGGTGGCGCGAGAATACGACGTCACCGTGGTCGACGCGCCGTCCATTCTCGACTCGGGGCTCGGACATGCGCTCGCCGGCGCGTGCGACGTGGCGGTGCTGGTGGTCGCGGCCGAGTCCACCGGGCAAACGGTCGCGGATCGCGCCCGTCAACGCATTCGCGAGGCAGGCGCCGAGCTGGTCGGTGGCGTGCTCACCGGCTACACGCGCTACATCCCGAGCGCGCTGGAGCAACGGCTGTAACGAACCGTTTCCGTCGCTCAGCGTGAAGTCCGCGGGCCGGCCGGTACCGCCCATGATCCGCCGGAATCGCACCCACTTTAGCTGGTTCGGCAGCGTAGCCGCGACCACGGCGCTCGTGATCACGGTGGGCGTTCCCTGGCTCGCTGCGGAGCGTGCACGTGCGGCGGAGCCGCGCCCGCCGATCGACGGGCTGCGGATCGACCGCGGCCCCCGAGGCGAGCTGCGGCTGCGCTTCCACGCGGACGCGCTCTTCGACCGCGAGGCCCGCGACGCGATCGAAAGCGGCGTCACGGCCGTCGTTTCGGTCGCGTGGGAAATCGAGCGCACCCGCGGGCTCTGGCTCGACGAGACCCTCGCCCGCGGCCAACAGACCCGCCGTCTCGCCTACGACAACGTGACCAAACGCTACCGCGTCGACGCCGAGGGTGACGGCGCGCAGCACTACGAAACCTCCTCGTTCGAAGAAGCCGAGCACACGATCGGCAGAGTCGACACAGCGATCAACGCGGACCTCGCGTCGCCGGGCGAGAAGCTGGTGCGGGTGCGCGTGAGCTGCGATTCGCGTGATGGGATGTTGCCGCTCGGCCTCGACAAGATCCTGTTTTTCTGGCCGGGCTGGGGCTTCGATACCGGCTGGGTCGACCTCGAGCTCAAGTGACCGAGACCGACACCTATTCCGTGCCCAAGCCTCCCGCCCGCGGCAGCGCCGAAGCGCGCCGCCGCCGGCGCGAGACGCTGCTGATCTTGCTCATCGCCGTGGTGAGCGGCGGCATGTTTCTGGCCATTCGCAGCGCGCTCCGCGGGGACCTCAAGGTTCCGGGCCAAAGCTGGATCTATCTCTCGCTCCTGATCAACGCCAACGTGGTGTTGATCCTGGTGATGCTGTTCCTGCTGATCCGGAACGTCGCCAAGCTCATCCTGGAGCGCCGCAAGGGAGTGCTGGGCGCGCGACTGCGCAGCAAGCTGGTGGTCGCCTTCGTGTCGCTGTCGCTCTTTCCGACGGCCGTGCTGTTCGTGAGCGCGGTGCAGGTGGTATCGCGCAGCCTCGACGAGTGGTTCGACGCCAAGGTCGAGGAGTCGCTCGAGAGCGCGCTCGAGGTGGCGCAGGTCTTCTACAAGGACAAGGTGGCGGACGCGCGGAACTTCGCCGAGCGGATCGCCGCGCAGATCGCCGCGGAACGTCTCGACGCACCCGAGCGCCTGAGCGACCTCTCCGCCCTGCTGGTCGCCTCGGCCGAGCGCTACCGAGTGACCAGCGTCGAGCTGCTCGATCCACGGGGCGGACCGATCGCGCGCGGCGACGCCAGCGGTGCACCGCGCTTCGCACCCACCGACCCCGCCGCATCGTTCGTCCAGTCGGCGCTGCGTGGCTCGCCAGACGCGTCGGTGCTCACGATCCGGGGTGCGCTTCGCCCGCCCACCGGCGAGCGCGGCGAGCTGATCCGCGCGGCCGCGCCGGTCGGTACGACGGCCGGCGCCGATCTCCACGGAGTGGTGGTGGTGACGCGCTGGGTACCCGAAAGCCTCGAGCAAGGTGTGAAGACCGTCCGTGCCAACTTCGAGCAGTACCGTCAGATCGTGGTGGGTCGGAAGCCGATCCGCCAGAGCTACCTGGCCGTCTTCATCGCCATCACCTTGCTCAGCATCTTCGCGGCAACCTGGTTCGGGTTCTATCTGTCGCGGACCCTCACCGGCCCGATCAGCCAGCTCGCCGCGGCCACACGCCGAGTCACGGCGGGCGATCTCGACGTGCAGATCGAGCAATCCACCGACGACGAGCTGGGGATGCTGGTCAGCGACTTCAACCAGATGACGGCCGAGCTTCGCGAGAGTCGTGCCGCCCTCGACGAGCGCCGTCGCTACACCGAGACCATCCTCAAGAACGTGGCGGCGGGCGTCGTCTCTCTCGACGGCCGCGGGCGCATCACCACGATCAACAAATCGGCCGAACGGCTGCTCGGGGTGCGCGCCTCGGAGAGCCTGCGTCACCGCTATCGCGCGGTCCTGCCTGCCGAGCACCGCGAGGTATTCCGCGGCCTGGTGCGCGAGCTGGGACGCGCCAAGACCGACACCATCGAGCGCCAGATCCAGCTCACGATCGAGGACCGCACGGTGACCCTTCTCGCCAGCGTCTCGTTGCTACGCGACGAGGAGCGTGAGTTCCTCGGCCTCCTGTTCGTGTTCGAGGACCTGACCCAGCTTCTCAAGGCGCAGCGCATGGCGGCGTGGCGAGAGGTGGCACGCCGCATCGCCCACGAGATCAAGAATCCGCTGACGCCGATCCAGCTCGCGGCACAACGCATCCAACATCGCTACGAGAATCGGGTGGGCGCGGACCGCGAGGTGCTGACCGAGTGCACCAGCACGATCGTGAGCCAGGTGGAAGGCCTCAAGAAGCTCGTGAGCGAATTCTCGGACTTCGCGCGCATGCCCGCGTCCAATCCCACGCCCAACTCGCTCAACGACATCGTCGACGAAGCACTGGCGCTCTACGAGGGCACCCACGACAAGATCCGCTTCACGCGTACACTCGATCCCGACGTGCCGACGTTCAACCTCGACCGCGAGCAGATCAAGCGGGTCATCATCAATCTGGTCGACAACGCCATCCGCGCCATCGACGGTGCCGTCGGTCAAGTCGACGTGACCACGCACCACAACCGCCTCCTCGACCTCGCGCGGCTCGAGATTTCGGATACCGGCGACGGCATTCCACCGGAAATCCGCCCGCGCCTCTTCGAGCCCTACTTCTCGACGCGCCGCGGGGGCACCGGGCTCGGGCTCGCGATCGTCAGCACGATCGTCGCCGACCACCACGGGTACATCCGCTTGCGTGACCGCAAGCCACACGGCACCACGTTCGTCGTCGAGCTGCCGATCCGCGCGTGAGCGGAAGCGCGTGGCGCGACGCGACCCGTCGGATCGCGTCAGGGCTGCACGGCGAGCACCGTCGGCGTCCCCGGCAAATCGGTGACGCGCACCCGCGTATCGGGCTGGTCGACGATGGTGAGCTGGCCCGAGCTGGTGGCGTGACCCAGCAGCAGGAACTGCCCCGTGGTGCCGATCAGCGGCCGGAACGCGACCACCTCGGGCTCGACGTCGATCGACTTCTTCTCGGTCTGGTCGAGCTGATCGTAGCCGCGTAGCACCGCCGAGTCCGTGGCCGTCCACACCAGCGTCTCGGACGCGGTCGGCAGCACCGCCAGACGAGTTGCGTCCGCGGCGACGGGAATCGAGGTGGTGACGAAGGCGCCCGTCCCGTCGACGACGTCGATGGCGTGGTTGGTGCGGCTCAGCACGTACAGCGACGTTCCACTCAGCACCATGTCGATGGGGTCGGGCCCGACGGCCACGCGCTCGGTGATGGTGCGCGTCGCGGGGTCCACGAACGCAACCTTGGCATCAGCGCGCTCCAGCACGTAGGCCTCGCTGGTGAGCTGATTCATGATGAGCGGCCCGGCGTCGGCGCCGAGCGAAACCCGCCCCAGCTCGGTGGGTGTGGCGGCATCGGCGTCGTAGAACACGATCGCCGGCACGTCCGGTTCGAGCGCGAGCACCACGGTTCCGTCGGTCGTGATCTCGAGGCCCGACACGCGGCTACCGGCGGCGATCGTGGAGCGCACTGCGGGCGTAGCGGACTCGACGATCTCGATGGTGCCGTCGGGATGGCCGATCCAGGCTTCGGTGCGATCGCTGGCGAGGCCGTCTACCTCGGGCACGATCGTGTCGAAGACGATCGCCGACGGGCTCGGCGCCAGCGCCACGCGCTCGCCGAGGTCGCGCTCGACCGAGAGGAACGGGGTGGCGAATCCGCCATCGGCGTCGTCACCCAAGAGCCAAGCAAGCGTGCCCGCCGGCGAAAAGCGCGCCACCCGTGGCGCCCCAGACGTGGGCAGCACTCCTTCCACGAGCCCCGTGTGGGTGTCGAAGATGGTCGCGCCGTCCGACGATTCGGTGCCCACCAAGAGCCACGGGCCGATCACGCGGAACCCGGCGCGCCCGCTCTCGACGCCGCCGACGGACACGAGGACGTCGCCGCTCACGGCGCCCGAAGGCACCCGCACGCGAATCTCCGTGGGCTCGATCGAGATCACCGCCGACGCCGGCGCCACCACCCCACCGAACGAGATGCGCGTCTGCGAGAAGTCGTCGACGAAGTTGGTACCGACGATCGTGATCTCGGTGCCCTCTTGTCCCTCGGTCGGGCTGAGCTCGATGAGCTCCGGGCGGTCCACGTGGATGCAGCCGGAGACGACGACCGATGCGGCGACGCACGCGGCCGCGAGGAAGTGCCGAACGGTTGGTTGCATGAAGGCTCGCGAGATGGAAATGCCGGTTCGCGGACGAGCGCCGCTCGGTCTACCGGCAGAACCTGCGTACGGCAAGCGAATTGCGACGCGATTGCGCCTAGTTCGTGGCCAGGCACCAGGCGGCGATGGCACAATCGTCATCTGTGACGCGGCTGCCGCGTCGCCGTCGCATCCGAGGTCCGCTTGACCCGCACCGCCGCGCTACGCGAGCTCACCCGCTTCCGCTTCGACGGCCTCGCCGCGTTGGTCTATGCGGCTGCGTTCGGCGCGATGTTCGTGCTCATGGCGCTGGCCACCCAGGCCCCGCCGCTGTGGATGATCCTGCTCATGGTCGGCTTCATGGCCGGCATGGTGTTCCTCGCCTTGCCGGAGAAACGGCTTGCGCTCTGGATGTTCTACCTGCTGACCGTGCCGCTGGGCGCGGCCAAATGGGTGACGATCGAGCCGACGTTCTTCTTCGGCGAGAACCCCGACGGGTTGGTGCTCTACATCTCGGACATGCCGCTGATCGTGCTGTTCGTGTGGTGGGGTGCCGAGCTCTGCCTGGGCAAAGCGCGGGTGGTCCGCTCGCCGATCTTCTACCCGTATCTCGCGTGCCTGTTGTGGCGGGCCGCGACCATCCTGGTGGCGCGGGACAAGTCGTTGGCGGCGTGGAACATCCTGATGCACGTGAAGTTCTTCCTGATCTTCGCGTGGGCCTCCAGCCACTTGACCGACCGGCGTTCGATCTTCCTCACCATCGGATGCCTGCTCTTCGACCTGATCCTGCAGGGCGGACTCAACACGCTCTCGTATTTCATCAAGGGTGTGGTCTCGATCTTCGGCCTCATCAAGTACGACTGGCAGCGCATCGGCGGCGAGAACATCTTCCGCGCCACGGGAACCATCGGCCCTCACAACGTGCAATGCCACTTCTACGAGATGGTGATGCCGCTCGGCATGATCCTTCTCTACTTCTCGAAGAACGGCTGGGTGAGGTTCCTGAGCCTGCTCGGCATCGCGCTCGCTGGCGTCGGAACGATCTTCACCTTCTCGCGCGGCGGCTGGGTTTCCGTGGGATTGTCGATGGCGGTGGTGACGCTCTTGCTCTATCGGCGACGCCTGCTCAGCACCACGGTGCTGTCGCTGGTGGTGCTCGTCACCGTGCTCTCCGGCGCGGCGTTCCTGCTCGGCCCCGAGAACGTGATCCAAAAGCGCATCACGCAGTCTCCCGAGGTGGCGACGACTTCGCGGTGGCACATGCTGGGCGTGGGCCTGCGCATGGTCGCTGCGAATCCCGTGATGGGTGTGGGTGCCAATCAGGCTGCCGAGCAGCTGCAGGAATACTTCCCGCTCGGCGTGCCGCGCGAGTGCTGGTACGAGATCGAGATCCGGCTCTTCGAGCACAAGCGCTTCATCATCCCGATCCACAACAAATACCTGATGAGCGCCGCCGAGCTCGGCATCGGCGGCATGATGTTGTGGATCTTCTTCCTCTATCGCTATCTAGCCACCTCCGTCCGGGTCATGCGTTGTCGCGAAGAATGGATTGCGGCGCTCGGGACCTGGTTCCTGGCGTCGAACGTCGGGCTCTTCTTCCACAACATGCTCTCGGAGTTCTCGTACGGCACCATTCTCGAGATGTTCTACATGCTGCCCGGTCTGCTCTCAGGGATCTGGCAATGGGGGGTGGACATCGGCGGCATCGAACCGCACACGACACGCAACCGCCGAACGATTCGCCGGCCGGAGCCATCGGCGCGGGCGCCGTCCGATCCGGTCGCCGAGCCGCAGCCCGCGTGAGTCGGAGCGGGCTCGAGGTCGGGGTCGTGTGGTCGCGCGCTCGCGACGCTGCGCGCCATTACGGGCCGCGCAAGCTCGCCAACGCGGCCATCGCCGAGCTCGGCTACCGGCTTCGGACCCGCGATCCGCTCGGCGATCCGACCGCGCTCATCGTCGACCTCACGACCCATTGCCAGCTTCGTTGTCCGCTCTGCCCCACGGGCCTGGGCCGAGAGGGACGCACCCGCGAGCACATCCGCGTCGACGCGTTCCAGCGCCTGGTCGATCGCTACGCGCCGACGGCGCTTCGGCTCTTTCTCACGGATTGGGGCGAGCCGCTGCTCCATCCGCACGCCGCAGAGCTGATCGCCTACGCCGAATCGCGCGGATTGTGGACGGCGATCTCGACGAACGGGCTCCACTTGCCGGACGATCTCGCGGATGCGCTGGTAGCCGCGAGGCTCTCGCACGCCACGTTCTCGATCGACGGTGCCACCCAAGAGTCGTACGCCCGCTACCGCGTGCGCGGCGATCTCGAGCTCGCGCTCGCGAACGTCGCCAAGCTGGTCGCCGCGAGGAAGCGCGCCGGAGCTCGGCGTCCACGGGTGACCTGGCAATTCCTGGTCTTCCGCCACAACCAGCACGAAGTCGAAGCGGCGCGCGCCAAGGCGCGCGAGCTGGGTGTCGACTTTCACGCGAGAGGAGCGGGACTGGGTGTCGCAGGGGAAACGCCCCATCGCGCCCCCAGCTCGTCCGAGGCACTCACTTGGCTGGTGGACGATCCACGCTGGCCGGAATCGCGCGCGTATTTCGATGTTGCGCAGCCGTATCTGGAGGAGCGTCACTGCTGGTGGCTCTGGAAGGCGTTGGTGGTCTCACCCAACGGCTCCGCGCCACCGTGCTGCTGCACGTTCGAGGAGCGCGACGACGTCGGCAACGTGTTTCACGACGATCCCGAGCACGTGCGTCGCTCCCCACGAGCGCGCCGCATGCGCGGCGTGTTCCGACGCGAGCCGCTGCCGCCTGGCGAACCGGTCGTGTGCGAGCGCTGCGACGTGTTCCGCCGCGCCGACGAGCACGCACGGCCGACCTGAGCGCGCCACCGGGCCGAAAGCGGGGAGCGCCGGCGCTGCCCCTCACTCGTCGTCGAAACGCACCGCCGCGAGCTGGTCGGATCGGACCCAGCCTGCGCGGCCGTCGGCGCGCTGGATGCGTCGGTAGGCGCCGTCACGAGCGGTGACGACCACCTCGGTTCCCTCCGAGGTCGAGAAGGTGACCGGTTGGATACCGCTCGGCCCGGCACGGACCGGGGCGTCCCCGTTCACCACGATCGCTGCATCGATGCGCGTGAGCGTGTAGTGCTTCGTGCCCCACGTCACCCCCATCGCGACGAACAGGCCTAGCGTCACGAACGTCGCCGCGCTACTCGCCACACTCCGCGTCGCGTAACGCCAAACGACGGCGACGCATACCAGCACCCACGCCGCCACCGTGGCGAGCGCCAGCTCGCGATGCGTGAACAAGTCGTACCAGAAGGCGAGGCTTCGCAGGGCGTAGAGCGGCCCCTTCGTACCCACCGGCTCCGCGACCTGACCCCGCGCCACCGCGAGGTTGTGGCGCAGGTCCGAGTCACGGGGGATGAAGAGCTCCGCACGCCGGTAAGCACGGATCGCCTCCCCCAGTGCGTCACGCTTCAGGTAGGTGTTTCCGAGATGGAGGAAGAGGACGCCGTTCCGCCAGCCAGCGACGGTCAGTCCTTCGAAAAGCCCCTGCGCACGCTCGTAGTTGCCATCGAGGTAGGCCTGGACCGCCGCGGCGAAGTCCTTCTCGAGCGCATCCGCGACCGCCTCGGGTGCCAGACGTTCCTGCGCCGCCGGGGCGCCGCCGAACGCCAGCACGAGCACGAGGCACGCCAAGCGTGCGGCCCCAGCCCAGCCTGCTGGAAGGCGATTCACGTCGCGTCCCCCCGCGCCTTCGTCTTGAGCTCGTCGTCGATGCGTGCGACCAGGCTGCGCGCACGGGCGAGCAGCTCGCCGCGGCCATCGACCGTGGAGGCCACGCCGGCACTCGCGCGGGCCCAGCGCTTGAGCTCGCACGCAAGCAACAGCTCGCGCATTTCCGCCGCCGTGGCCTTGCTCAGCCCGCCTGCGCTCGCGCGCGACTCGACTTCCTCCGGGGTGAGCACGCCGGGCGGAAAGTCGACCTTCGAGCCGACGAAGTCGCGCACGGCTCGGCCGATCTGCTCGTAAAGCTCGGCAGCCTCGCCGGCCGCTCGCTCCACGCGGTCGAGCTCGTGCTTGGCGCGACGCACGGCGCCACGCTCTCGGGCCCAGCGCGGATCGGCGGCAGCGCGTCGTTTGCGGCCGATCTGCACCATCGCTCCACTCGAGCCCGCGAACGCGAGTGCCGCCACGGCCCAGCCGATCAGGCCGGGGCCGGCGAGGGGGTCGGCGGTGGTGGTGCTCGGCAGCGGTGCGCGTACGCTGCGAATCGCGTCCAAGTCGTCGCCACCACGCGCGGTACTCTTGGTGAACCCGGCGCCGAGGCTCCTGCCGACGCGCACCGTCAGCGCCTCGCTGGCAGCCTCCTTCATCTTTCCGGCGGCGGGATCGACGTAGGGCACGGTGATCGGTGGAATCGCGAACTCACCCGTGCGCGTGCCGAGTAGGGCCATCTTGAAGGTCTTGCGGGCACGGAATGCACCTGCGGGCTCGGCCACCCAATCGGTGACGGGCTGGTCGGCGACGACCTGGAACGATTCGAGCGCCGCGACCCGCGGTACGGGAATCATCGCGTCGTCGCCGTAGCTCTGCACCTCGATCGTCAGCGTGGCGGGCTCGCCCCTCTTCACGCTCACGGGCGCGATGGCCGCCGACACCTGCGTCTCGCCGACCGGGGCGCGACCGTCGCCGGGGGCGGGGCGAGCATCGATGCGAATCGGCTGGGTGCGTCCCTCGGCAGGAATCGAACGCCCACCGTAGAAGTCGTCGAACATCGATCCCCCACCCTCGTTCGTCGCGCCGAGCTTGACGCGACACGTGAACGAGGCGGGCCCGATCTCGCCGGCGCCAGGCCGCGTGGCGAAGACCGGGGCGCGGTACTCGTGAACGCGATACGCGACTCCAGCTTCGTTGGTGGAATAGTCCGATTCGACGAACGGCTGCGCCTGCTTGAGCCCGACCAGCTCGGGCGGCGTGAATTCGAGCTTGTAGATGGGGACCGCGCTCGAGATCTCGAGAATCAGCACCACCTGCTCGCCGACGAAGGGGGTGTGGCTCGAGACCCGCGCCCGCAGGAAGACGCGTCCGCCCTCACCCTTCGCATCGAGCGCGGCCGGCGCCGCCGCGGGTGCGGCCGCCTCGTCGCGCTGCACGCGTTCGCGGCGGCCGTATTCCGCTAGCGGCGCCCGACCGTGGTGCCCCGGCCGCGCGCCCGCGAACGCGGGATCGACGAAACCGGCCGCGCCGAGCAGTGCGCACGCCACCAGCGCACGCACCGCCCCGAGCCAGCGCTGAGCGCGCCTTCGCTCACCAGTCGATGCCGACCGCACCGTCACCACCTCGACCGTCGGAAGAATCACCGTCGCCACTCGAGCTCTGGCTGGGTCGTCGCTGCTCACCCGGCAAGCTGTCGAGAATGCGTTGCGCGTCGTCGGCGGCTCGGTCCGCCTCGTTCTGGGCCTCGGGCCTGCGCTCGTCTCCGTGTCCAGGTCGCGGGCTCGCCGACGACTGGTCGGCTCGCTGGCCCTCGATGCCTTCACGGCCGGAATCCTTCTCGCCCTTCGCCGGTTGAATCCGCGCCTCTGGTGCCTCGCCAGGCCGCTTCGAGAGCGCGGCCACGTTGGCCTCGAGATCGCCGATCTCGGCTTTGGGCTGGTCACCCTGCTGCTGCGCCTTGTCCTCGAGCCGGGCGAGGTCCTCTCCGAGCTTACGCAGTTCATCGGCGAGCTGCTTGCGCTCGTCAGATTTCTTCGACTGCTCGAGCTGACGGCGCAGTCGCGCCATCTCGCTTCGGAGCTGCTCGGCGGTCTGCTGCTCGGGGCTCTGTTCGGGCTGAGGCGGACGATCGGCCATCGCCTTGAGCGCTTCGAGCTCGAGCTTGAGCTTGCCCACCCGAATCTGGCCCTGCTGGCGCTGGGCCGAGCTCTGCGCCTGTCCCACCACGTCCTGCGCCACCTTGATCTCGAGCTCCTTGAGCTGGATTTGTGCCTCGACGTCACGCTGCGTCGTATTGCCCGCGAGCGCCGCCTCGTTCACCTGCATTCGCTCGAGCTCCATCTTGAGCTCGAGCGATCTCTGCGGATCGCTCGTCTGCGCCAACTCGGCCTGCTTTTCCTGGATCTTGCGTTCTGCCTCCTCACGCATGGCCGCACGCTCCTCGGGCGTCCTCGGCTCCCGTGGGGGCTGGTTCTGCTCGAGCTGCGCGAGCTTGCCTTGGAGATCGCGCTGCTCCGCCTCGAGCTTCTTGCGTTCCTCGGCCGACTTGGCTTGCGCCAGCTTCTTCGTCGTCTCGTCGAGCTTGCGTTCGAGGTCTTGGGCCCGTTCGAGATCGTCGAGCTCCTTCGCGAGCTCGGCCCGTTGCCTCGGATCCTTCGCTGCGTCGAGCTGCTTGCGCTTCGCCGCGACCTGCTCTGCGAGCTCGGCTGGCTCGGGCCGCTCGTCGGGCTCTGTCGCACTCTCCTCCACCCGCGCCAGCTTCTTCTCGAGGTCGCGCTTGTCGGCCTCGAGCTTCCGGCGCTCCTCCGGTGACTTGGCCTGCGCCAGCTTCTTTTCCGTCTCGTCGAGCTTGCGTGCGAGCTCGCGAGCCTGTTCGAGGTTCTGGATCTCTTGCTCGAGCTCGGCGCGCTTCTCGGGATCCTTCTCCGCGTCGCGTTCCTCGCGCTTGGCAGCGATCTGCTCCGCGAGCCGAGTCGGATCGCGCGGCTTCTCGGCTCCAGGCTCCTGCGCCTCCACCTGCGCCAGCTTCTTCTCGAGATCGCGCTTCTCGGCCTCGAGCTTCTGGCGCTCCTCCGGTGACTTGGCCTGCGCCAGCTTCTTTTCCGTCTCGTCGAGCTT
>CAYVDO010000078.1:17627-24080 GCA_964450125.1 uncultured bacterium | reverse complement strand
CACCCCCGAGGCGACTCGCTGCTCTCGTCGGCTCGCCGCTGGCTCGCGGAGAGATGGGCGGCTAGCGTGGAGACGGAGCGGCCGAATCGCTAGGTGTTGCCCGTGTTCGGTCCGCTGTAAACCTTTGAGCCGCAGCTCGACTCGCTGCGATCGGCGGCGGTCGAAACGCGGGCAGTGACGGCACCGCGCCGCTCAGCGGACGAGGCGCTGGGTCACGTGGGCGTGGATCTTGTCCATCGCGTAGTTCCCCGCGCCTTGGGCGAAGCGCGTACGCCCCAATTCCAAGCTCAGCTCGACCGGCATTCCCGACTCGCGGTCGAACCAAGCGCGGCCGCTCACGTCCATCTCGTTTCCCGAGTTCGAGAAGGCGCTGGTCAGCGCGCGCGGCGTGCCCTGCGAGGTGGTCTCCAGATTCGTGGGGATCGTGCTCACGCCGGCGTGCTTCTCGACCGACTCGACGTGGAAGCGGATCGACTGCACCAGATCGATCGCCGAATCCCACGACTCACCGGCCTTCACCGCGCGCGGCGGGAACGACATCTCGCCCAGCATCAGATCGACGAAACCAGGATAGGGGTCGAACGCGACGAGCTCCGCTTCGTGATCGGAAGCGGCGAGCTTGCCGTTGCGATTGAAGTGGCGAACTACTCGCGCCTGGGCCATGAGCGGTCGCAGTCGCTCCAGCTGGTCCTGGTAGCCTGCAACACCGTCACCGGTGACCTCGAGGTCGAAGACCGGATCGCGGAAGCGATCGACGACGACCACCTGATCCCCGCTGGTGCTCTGGACGGTCCGCTCGATGCGGTAGCGCACCGAGCCCTTGGCCTCGACCACGGTCCCCTGCCGCTGAATGGCCTGCCGGAGATCGATCGTGCGCTCGTAGGCAAACGCGTCACCGGGCCTGAGTCTCAACTCGAGACGCGTGGTGGTGGGCAGCACCAGCCACACGACGGCGGCGAGGACGACGAGTCCGACGAGCATCAGCCAACCGGCCTGGGTGACGCCGCGCTGGGCGTGGGCAGCCCGCTCGGCGGCCGAGGCCCGCACCGGCGCGCCGATCGGCGGGCTCACGATCTCCACATCGGCGCCGGCGCGCGCCAACGCACCCGCCACCTCCCGGGCACGCTCGGCATCGACACCGGTGACCACGGGAAACGGCAACCGTGCCATGACGCGCCCCACCTCGTCCTCGGCGAGGCCGGCGAGCACGAGAATCTCGCGGACAGTGGCCAGGGACGAATCGTCCGGCGGTAGCGCCTTCAGGAGCACGCGATACCGCGCCTGCGCCAGCGATGCTCGATCGATCACGAGGGCGTCGGCAGTTTGGGGTTAGAGCCAGCGGCGCAGGACGTTGACGACCATCGACAACACGATCGAGATCAGGATCATCGAGGTGAGCGGGAAAGAGAAACGTGAGTGCTCGCCTTCGATTCGGATGTCGCCGGGCAACCGCCCGAACCACGACAACCCGCCCGCGTACACCAACAATCCGGCGAGCACCACCACCACGCCCAGCCCGATCAGCAGCACTCCGGTGCTCTTGCCGTCCATCCGCTCCTGCTCGGAGCGCGGTCGCGCGCTCCCTCAATGGGGGGTGTCACGTCCTTCTTCGTAGTCGACCCGCGCTGCCGCAGAGCCCGTACCCGCATCCAGGATCGACGGACCGCGGCCGCGAGGCTGGTAGTAGCGCTCCACGAGCGTGTCGGCCATGCGTTGCCGCGAGGCGCTGCGCACCAACGTGAGCACGAAACCGCCGAAGCCCGCGCCCGTGACCCGCGCGCCCAGCACACCCGGCACCGAACGCGCGAGCGCCACCAACGCGTCCACGTCGGGGTGCGAGACCTCGAAGTCGTCGCGCAGGCTCGCATGCGAGGCGTCGAGCAACGCACCCATTCGTTCGACGTCACCGGCCCGCAGCGCCGCGACGGCATCGCGCACCCGCTGGCACTCGGTCACCACGTGCCGGAGCCGGCGGTCGAGCGGTGCGGGCACGAGGGCCAGCGCCTCGTCCAGCCGAGCCACGGGAACATCGCGCAGATCTCGCAGCTCCCAGCCCGCCGCGACCAGCACTGCCAGGGCGCGCGCCGTTTCTTCGCGGCGCTCGTTGTACTTGGAGCCAGCGAGGGTGCGCGGCACGCGCGAGTCGGCAAGCACGAAGCTCACGCCCACGAGATGCAAGGGCACGCCCTCGGTGGCACCGGTGCGGCAGTCGAGCAGCAGCGCTTCACCCTCACCCGCAGCCGCCACGGCCATCGGATCCATGAGCCCGCACGCGACGCCCACGGTGCGGTTTTCCACCGCCTGCGCCAGCCGGGCGATCTGCTCCGGGTCCATGCCGGCGCCGAGGAGCGCATCGAGCGCGGTCGCGAGCGCCACGTCGAGCGAGGCCGAGCTCGAGAGCCCACCCCCGAGCGGCACGTCGCCGGTGATCGTCGCGACCAGGCCCGGCATGCGCGAGCCACGCTCGGCCAGCTCGCGCACCGTGCCTCGCACGTAGTCGGCCCAATCGCCGGCACGCTCGGGGCGATCGACCGAGAACGACACCTCGCCCAATCGCGAGGAATACACCCGGCACTCCCGGCCGGGCGCCACACCGAAGGTGACGTGCGTGCGGTTGGGGATCGCCATCGGCAGCACCCAGCCGCCGCAGTAGTCGACGTGCTCGCCGATCAGATTGACGCGACCGGGTGCCGACGCGACCACGGCTGGGGGCGCACCGAAATGCTCCTCGTGGATGAGGAAGGCGCGGCGCGTGTGCGGATCGCGGAACTCGATCATCGGCTCGCTCGGTCACCGGCCAACGGCGTGAACGATGCGGATCGGCGTCTGAGTGGCTTGTGGCGGGGGACGAGCCCCCGCGCTACCAGTCGACCCGCTGCAACCGTACCACCCCGTGACCACCGATTTCGCCCTGCTTCCGGCGCGGCCACGGCGCTCGTCACGTGTCGGACGGACTCCACCGCAAGTGGAGCTGACGCGCCGCTTGAGCCTCATTCACACGGCGCACCGGCGTCGAGTGAGGCGCCGAGCGCACGGTCTCCGGATCACTTTCCATCTCGCGACGAACCGTCTTCACCGCCTCGACGAATCGATCGAGCTCCTCGAGCGACTCGGTCTCGGTCGGCTCGATCAGGATCGCGCCCTTCACGTGGATGGGGAAGTACATCGTGGGCGGATGGAAACCGTGATCCAGCAGCCGCTTGGCGAGGTCGAGCGTCGCGAGATCGTTCGGGAAGCCTTTGTCGGTGGCGACGAACTCGTGGAACGACGGCGTGGCGAATGGGATGTGCAACGTGTCGGCCAGGCGAGCCTTGATGTAGTTGGCGTTGAGCACCGCCTCCTCGCTCACTTCCTTCAGCCCGACGCCGCCCAAGGAGCGAATGTAGGTCCACGCACGGATGTACATGCCCCATTGGCCGAAATACGCCTTCACCGGACCGATCGACTCGCGCTGCCCCGAGCCCGGCGCGAAGGGCGCCAGCTTCGAGACGTAGCCGATCGGACCGGAGCCCGGTCCACCACCGCCGTGCGGCGTGGTGAACGTCTTGTGCAGGTTGAAGTGCATCACGTCCACGCCGAGCTTGCCGGGCTGGAAGATGCCCATCACCGCGTTGAAGTTGGCGCCGTCCATGTAGAGCAGCGCGTCCTTGTCGTGCAGCGCGTCGGCGATTCGCCGCAGGTCGCGCTCGTAGATGCCGCAGGTGTTGGGGTTCGTGATCATGATCCCGGCGACGGTGTCGTCGAGATGAGGAAGCACGTCCTCGAGGCGCAGGTAGCCGTCGGGACCCGAGCTCACGTTCTTGCACTTGAAGCCGGTCATCGCCGCCGAGGCCGGGTTGGTGCCGTGGGCGGTATCCGGGATGAGAATCACGTTCTTCGCGGTGTTGCCGCGCTTCTCGTGGTAGGCCTTCATCATGAAGGTCGCGGTGAGCTCGCCGTGGGCGCCTGCCGCCGGCTGCAAGCACACCTGATCGAATCCCGAGACCTCGGCGAGGTCGCGCGCCAGCTCGTCCATGATCCGCTGGTGGGCGTCCAGGTAAGGCGCCGGCCAGTACGGGTGCGGCGTCGCGAAGCGCGGATCGGCGGCCACGGCCTCGTTGAGCCGTGGGTTGTGCTTCATCGTGCAGCTTCCCAGCGGGTAGAGGCCGCGATCGATGTCGAAGTTGAGCGTCGACAGGCGCGTGTAGTGGCGCACCGCCTCCGGCTCCGAGACCTGCGCGAAGCCGCCGCAACCGTCGCTGCGCTCCGGCAGATCGAGCACGACCGCATCGACCTCGGCGTTGGCGGCGAACGCCTGGAAACCATCGCGATCGTCTCGGGCGATGTGGAAGATGGGGCGATCAACGACCGACCGCATGGTTGCGAACCTCCTCGACGATGGCTTGGGCGTCCGGGTAGTGCAGCTCCGTGACGTTGACCAGGTAGCGGTGCTTCATGGCCTTGTCCTTCGGATAGAAGCGCCTGAGCGGCAACCCGAGAACGAAACCCTTCTTGGCGAGCGACTTGTAGAGCTTGGGGTGCTTCGCCAGATCGATCACGAACTCGTTGAAGAAAGCACCCGAATACGGCCGCTCGATGCCGATCTCGGTGAGCCCGTTGGCGACGTAGCGGGCCGCCTTGGCGTTCTGGCGCGCCACCTGATCGAGCCCGCGCCGGCCCATCAGGCTCAACCACGTGACCGCGCGCAGGCACATCAAACCGGAGGACGTGCAGATGTTGGACGTGGCGCGATCGCGACGGATGAACTGCTCGCGGGTCGCCAGCGTGATGCAGTAGGCCTCTCTTCCGTCCGCGTCCACGGTACGCCCGATCAAGCGTCCGGGAAGCTGGCGAACGTGTTCCTTCTTGGTGGCGAAATAGCCGGAAGTGGGGCCACCGAGCTGCACCGGGATGCCGAAGCTCTGAATCTCGCCGACCGCGATCTGGCACGCGATGGGCGGGAGCAGGCCGAGCGACATCGCCTCGGTGACGCATCCGATCGTGAACGCATCCGCGGCGAGCCCGGCGCAATCCTCGACGACGCCGAAAAAGTTGGGGCTCTGGATCACCATGGCCAGCGCCGCCGCCTGGTCCGCCGCCGCGACCTCGATGCGGGTACGTCCGGTTGCCGGGTCCACAGGCAGCTCGACGATCTCGATCCCGTCCTGGAACGAGAGGTACGTCCGCAGCACCGCGAGATACTCGGGATGAAGCGCCCCCGAGACGTAGAGCTCGCGCGCTTTCGGGCGTAGCCGCTTCGCCATCAGCACCGCTTCCGCGAGCGCGGTGCTGCCGTCGTACTTGCCGGCGTTGGCGATCTCCTGACCCGTGAGCATCGCGCTCATGGTCTGGAACTCGTAGTACATGACGCACGTGCCCTGCGCGATCTCGGGCTGATACGGCGTGTAGCTCGTGAGCCACTCGCTGCGCGCCACCACGCGTTCCAGGGCGGCGGGGATGAAGTGCTGGTAGAGGCCGCCGCCGACCAGCGCGACGCGCGGGCGCTGGATACCCAGGGCCTCGATGTCGCGCCAGAGCTGTGCCTCGGGAACGGGACCGCGGATGTCGAGCGGACGCTGCATCCGGTCGTCGGCGGGGATCGAGGCGAACAACGCCTCGACGTCGGGCGCGCCGATGGCGCGCAGCATCTCCGCTCGCGTCGCGGGAGTAAGACCGCTGTAACGCATCGTGAAAGGACCTCCGAATTGTGCGTGGGGCTCGGACTCGGCCGTGCAGAAAGCCGCGTAGTCTGACCGAACGCATCCACCTTTTCCAGACCGGCGCTCGCGATGGTCTGTGCTAGGTTCCGGGCCCCCTCGCTACCGGAGAGATGCGATGCCCACGCGTGCTCGCGCCAAACGCTCGTCGAGCGACCATGCACCCACCACGTTGATCACGGGCGCCACGGGCTTCCTCGGGCGCAATCTCCTCTATCGCTTGCTCGAAGCCGACGAGACCAGCCGTTACGCCCTCCTGGTACGCGGCTCGGAATCGTCGAGCCCGCGCAAGCGCCTGCAGCGGCTGCTGGCGAGCAAATACGGCGACGAGCGCACCGTCGAGCTGAGCAAGCGCATCGACCTGGTGATGGGCGACGTGAGCTGGGAGCACTTCGGGCTCGACGACCGCTCCTACGAGGCCCTCGCCAGCAACACCCACCGCATCATCCACGCCGCCGCGTCAGTCGCCTTCGCCCTGCCGCTCGAGCAGGCGCGCACCATCAACGTGGGCGGCACCAAGCACATCCTCGACTTCGCGGCAGCATGCCAGCGTCACGGTGACTTCGAGCGTCTCGATTACATCGGCACGGCCTTCGTGGCCGGCGACCGGGCAGGAGCCGTTCTCGAGGACGAGCTCGATTGCGGCCAGCACTTCCACAACACCTACGAGCAGACCAAGTTCGAAGCGGAGAAGCTGGTCCGGGAGCACTGGAAAGACCTGCCGATCACCATCCATCGCCCGAGCATCGTGGTCGGC
>CAYVDO010000078.1:0-17617 GCA_964450125.1 uncultured bacterium | reverse complement strand
AGACCGGGAAGACTTCGAGCTTCAACGTCCTCTACTTCCCGCTCAAGATCTACGCGCGCGGCCTGTGGCGCTGGATTCCGGGGTCGCCGAGCACCGAAGTCGACATCGTGCCCATCGACTACGTGTGCGACGCGGTGCTAGGGCTGAGCCGCGATCCGAGCACACTCGGGCGCTGCTTCCACGTCACCTCGAGCGATCACTCGACCACCATCGGCCGCGCCGCCGAGATGGCCAGCCATTACTTCGCGCAGAAGCCGGTGCGCTTCTTCCCACCCAGCTTCTACATGAACGTGATCCACCGCAGCGTGGTGGTGGGAACGCTGCCCTTCCCGCGTCTGCACGACACGCTCATCAACAAGGGCTCGCTCTACCTGCCCTACTTCCTCATGAACTTTCATTTCGACGACCGCAATGCCCGATCCGTGCTCGAGCCGCTCGGCATCCGCGCCCCCAAGGCCGAGGAGTACTTCGCGCAGATCTTCCAGTTCGCGATCGACACGGAGTGGGGCAAGAAGCTCCCCGACCGCGGCGACTGAGCCGCAACCCACCCTGCCCACGCACGCACGGAGACGACCGGCATGGCCACTACGTCTGCTGCACCCTCTCAGCCGAGCACCATTCGCGACACGCTGTTTGGCGACCTACCGCTCGCGGATTGGGGCAACGGCCACACCGAAGCCGAGCCGTGGAGCTGGTTCGCCGAAGCCCGCGCGAGCCTCGCGCGGGGCGACCGGCAAGGCGCGATCCGAGCGCTCGAGCAGGTGCTCGGCGCGGGCGGCCTGGAGGCGCGCCACTACCTGCAGGCGTTCCAGGCCTTGCGCGAGCTCGGGCTCACCGTGCCGGAATCGCACGCCAAGAACGTCCTCGGTGTGGTGGTCGAGGTGGCGATGGAGGACGGCTTGGATCTGCTCGCCGCCTACGCCGACTCGAGTGCTCGCTACTACAACTACTCGGGCGCCGGTGTGGTGTGGGATCGGCCCAACGACTCGCTCGACACGCACATCGAAGGCGTGCTCGACGCCGCGCGCACCATCGTCGCCCAGATCGGTCCGTGGGATGGCGCGCGCCCCGAGCCTCCGCCGAACGGTCACGTCCGCCTCAACATCCTGACGCCGTCCGGGTTGCACTTCGGTCAGGCGCCGTTCGAAGTGTTCGCCGGTGACGGGCTGGCGGGGCCGCTCCTCCACGCAGCCACGCAGCTCATGCAACAGCTCGTCACACTGGGCGGCCGCTGAGCCAGCCCATCGGGATCGCAGCAGCACCCGGGATCCGTCATACCGCCCCGGCATCGTGTGGCCACGCGCCGCCGGTTGCTCTGGTCGGGATGCCGGCCGTACGATGACCGCGGCTCGCCCCCCCGAGCGACCGGAATCGGCTCCCGTGCTCGATCCGCGTGCCGCGCAACATTCCGCGCTCTGTCTCGCGCCCGCGCACCGACCGCGCCTGAGCCGGGGTCACGAAACTCGATGAGAATACTGCTGGTCAATCCAGCGCTGGTGCCGAAGCGCCTCGGCTCGTACGGCCGCTTCGCGACGTCCGTGCCACCCACAGGGCTTTGCTACCTGGCATCGGTGCTCCGCCGCGACGGGTTCGAGGTGCGGGTGTACGACCAGCACGCGCTGCACGCCGGCAACGACCCGCTGCTCGAGCTGGTCGAATCGTGGCGGCCAGAAGTGGTGGGGTTCTCGACGCTCACCTTCGTGCTCGAAACGGTCGAGGACGCAGCACAACGCATCCACGCGCGCTTCCCCGCCTCGCGCGTCGTGGTCGGCAACATTCACGCCACGTATTTCCCGCACGAGCTCCTCGCCCACGGGATCGCCGACTACGTCGTGCGCGAGGAGGGCGAGGTCTCGTTCCTCGAGCTCTGTCGCAGCTTGCGCGACGGCCGCGAGCCGAGCGGCATCGCAGGAATCAGCCTCCACGAGGGTGGGCGAATCGTCGACCATCCCGCGCCGCCGCTCGTCGAGCTCGACACCCTGCCCTACCCCGCCTGGGATCTGCTCGCCGGATATCGCTACGACCCCGAGCCCATGGGGCTTCGGCCGCTGCGCTCCGCCACGCAGCCGCTGCCGATCCAGGGCTCGCGCGGCTGCCCGTTCGCGTGCACGTTCTGCAGTCAGGAGACCGTGTACCGCAAGGTTCGCGTGCGGCCCACGCTCTCGATCGTCGACGAGATGGAGTGGGTCCATCGCACCTACGGCACGGAGGTCTTCGGCTTCATCGACGCAATCTTTCCGCTCTCGCCACGCCACGGCCACGAGTTCGCCGACGAGCTGATCCGCCGCGGCCTCGATCGCAAGCTTCGGTGGTTCACCGAAACGCGCGTGGACCTCGTCGACCGCGACCTCCTCGCCCACCTCAAGGCGGCCGGCCTCACGTTCATCCAGTTCGGCATCGAGAGCGGCGACGACGACGTACTCGCCGAGCACATGAACAAGCGCGCCACCGTCGAAGAGGCGCGCCGCGCGCTCCGCTGGACCCGCGAGCTCGAGATTCTGACGTTCGGCCTCTTCGTGGTGGGGATGCCCTTCGAGACCCGCGATCAGATTCTGCGCACCATCCGCCTGGCCAAGGAGCTCGATCCCGACATCGTGAAGTTCAACGTCGCGGTACCGTTTCCTGGCAGCGCGCTGTGGGAGCAGTACAAGCACAAGATCGGCGATCAACCGTCGTGGAAGTACAGCGGCTGGTACGACGCCAACCTGAACGACTCGGAGAACATCCTGGCCGGCGACACGCTGCCCACGCGCGAGCTCATGTACCTGCAGCGGCGCGCCATGTTCGAGTTCTACGCGCGGCCGAAGGTGGGGTGGCGCTATCTCACCAGCGGGCTGGTCTCGCTGGACGTCCTCGCCGAGGGCTTCTACGTGATGGTCTCCGATCTGGTGCGCTCGGCGTTCGGTCCCCGTCGCGCCCGGGTAGTCCCGATGCCCACGGGCTACGCCCCCGCCGTTTCGCCGAGCTGAGCGCCGCATACACCGCTGCGACGAGCGACCGCGGTCTTCGAGGGCCGGGGCGAATCCACATGGGGCTCTTTCGCACGCTCACCGCGTACTACAAGACGCGGGTCGGCGAAGCGGAACGCCATTTCGACCTCGTCGAGACCACGGTCTCCCACCTCTTCCGCCATCGCCATGCGGCGCTCGACGGGCGCAGCTACGGGGGTGCCTTTCACGCGGCGCTGGACCAAGCGGGCTGGCTCGCGGGCGACGACGCGTTCCTGGAAATCGGCGCGGGAACCGGTGGCTTCGCGCGTGGCTTTGTCGCCGAGCGGCGTGCGGTCATCGGCACCGACGCGCCCATCGGGTACACGATCGCGGATCTGACTCCCTCGCTCATCACCGGTCAGCGCCATACCCTCGCCGAGAGCGCGGCCGCGGATCCGCGAGCGAGGCTCGCGTGGATCCGCTGCGACGCGCAGCGGTTGCCGCTCACCAACGCTTCCTTCGCCGGTGTCGCGATCTCCAACGAGGTGATCGCCGATTTCGACGCGGTGCGGCTGAATCGCTCGCGGCTCGCCCGTGACGCCGCACGACACCCTGCGGCGAGGGCGGCGCTCGATCGCATCGAGCGTTACGGCCTCGAGGTCGACGACGATCGCCAGTTCCTGAACCTGGGCGCGATCCAGCTCCTGGAGGAGCTGGCGCGGGTGCTGGCGCCGGGCGGGCGCGCGGTCCTCACCGAATACGGCCAGGATGGTCCGTCACGCGAAGCCGTGCTCTACGACGGCTGGTTCACCAAGCACACCGAATACGCCATCGACTTTCGCCATCTGCGGCGCGTGGCCACGGCACTCGGCCTCACCGTCGAGGAACACAATCTCCACGATTTCCTGGGCTTTCGCGACGACGTTCGGGTCCTCAACTACACCGACGTGCGGCGGTTGCGGGTCGTGAAGCGCGACCTCGAGGTGCGCGCCTGGACCGAAGCCGAGCTTCGCGAGCGCCACCCGGACGTCCTCGAGCGCTTCGCGCTGCGCTTCCGCTCGGTGTCCGACGCGACGTTTCCGGACGACACGTCGGTGCGCACCCACGGCGGTTTTCGCGGGCTATTCCGCGCATTGCTCTTGCGCAAGCCGAGTGTCGCGTAGCGTCGGGGTCGGAGACCCGCGCGGCGCTCAGGGTGCTTCGGTCGTCCACACGAGGGTGTGCCCGTGCTCGAAGCCGTCGGCGAAGAGCGCGACGTCCGCGCCCGCAGCGCCGTTGCGCTCGTGGGCGCCGATGTCGCAACCATCGCTGCTGGTGCCGTTCGGGACGCCTCCGATGTCGACCACGCGCACGTGATCGACCGCGTTCCCGAAGCCTCGCTGGTCACCGACGGCGTCGGGACAGTGGCCGGCGTCGATCGCCGGTGAGAGCGGCGCCACGCTCGGGCGATGGCTCGGAAGCACGGCGCCATGGAGTGCCAACGGATCGAGCCGCGGGTCGATCGGCGACGCGGAAGTGCCGACGTAGGAACCATTCACGTTGGGAGATCCGGCAGCGAAGTGGCTCGCCCCGCCAGCATTGGAGCCGATGAGATCGAACGGCGCCGTCACCGTCGCCGGCCCGGCACCGATGGCCACATCGGGCTCAGCGGGCACACCCAAATCGAGGTTTCCCGCGACGATCGTGTTCTCGAGACCGACGATGGCTGGCGCCTCGCCGACGATGGAAGTCACCGACACGGCGCCGCCGCCGGTGCCGTCCTGATCGCTGTCCGACACGTTGAGCGTGATGGTGCTGTCATGGACGTCGAGGGCGCCGGCCCCTTCCGTGTCCGTGGCGAAGTGAACGCCGCCGCCGAGGTCCGTTGCCTCGTTTCCGCTGATCGTGCTCGACGTCACGATCGTGGTCGCCCGCAGGGCGTAGATGGCGCCGCCAAACCCAGAATCACCGGTCGCCGTGTTCTCGTAGAAGGCACTGCGGTTCACCCGCAGCTCGAGCTGATCGCCATCGCCCGCGAGCGCGCCGCCACGCTTGGCATCGTTTCCCTGAAACCAGCAGCCCTGCACCTCGACGATCGTCGCGGGGGCATCGACGCCGGTGGCCGAAATACCGCCACCGCTCTCGATGGCGTGATTGCTCGTGAGCGCCACCCGTCGCACCAATGCGTCGACCCGCGACGGGATCTGGATGGCGCCGCCATAGCCGGCAACCGCGAGCCCGTTCGCGAGCGTCAGGTCCTCGACGCCCATCCAAAAACGTGCGCTGGGACCGCTGAAACCGCGGATGAGCGAGAACTGGTCCTGCCCGTCGATGGTGAGCAGGTCGGCGCTGGGTCCGCGGATCAGCAGCGTGTCCATGACCAGGGGCAAGTCGTCCGTCAGCGCGATCGTCGCCGGTGTGGAGAGGGAGAAGACGATTCGATCGGGACCGCTGCCCGTGGTGCAACCGTGATAGACGAGATCGGCGTTGGCCCCGGTGATCGCCTCGCGCAACGTGCACACCGAGTCGTCGGTGTCGTCGTCCTGGTTGCTCGTCACCGCGATCGTCGCCGCCTGCGTCGGCACCGCGACCACGGCCGCCAGCGCGCACGTCACGGCACAGCGACGCGCGATCGCTCGCGCGCGACGTCCCAGAACTCCCATCGTGTCTCGCATGGAAACGCTCCTCGTCCCGAGTGGTTTTCGTGCACCGTCGACGCGCAGATCGTGCGGCGGCCAGCGCCTACGGTCAAGCGCATGGCGAAGCCGCGCGCTCCGGCGCGATCAGCCCGTGCCGGGGCGCCGAGCGCGGAAACGCAAGCGCACGTAATCGCAAGTCCAGGTGCCGTCGGGAAGCCGCATCACGGGGTCGAGCAAGCCAACCACCTCGTCGACGAACGCCGCGCGGTCCGCAGCGGGCAACGCGCGCTGATAACTGGCGGTGAAGTTCGCGCACCACGCGTGCATGCCGCTCGCGACGGTGACCGCTCGCGGCACGAGCTCGAGGTGATCGACGACGAAGCCGGCGTGCACGAGCCGGGCACCGTACTCTTCGGCGCTCGGGAAATACCACGGACAGAGCGCCGGCCCGTCCACGCCGCGCCGCGCCAACGCCGCGTGAATCGCCACGCGCACGCTGGCGACGTTGCCAAACCCTCCCATTTCCGCCACGAAGCGTCCGCCGGGTCGCAGCACGCGCGCCACGGCGCCGAGCACTCGATCCGGCTCGCGCATCCAATGCAGCGCCGCGTTCGAGATCACCGCATCGAAGCGGTCGTCGAAGTCGAGGGTGTGTCCTTCCGCGAGCCGCGCATCGAGGCCACGACCTCGTGCGGACGCCACCATGTCGGGCGACGCATCGACTCCCACCACGACCGCACCGGAGGCGGCGATCTTCTCGGTGAAAGCGCCGTCGCCGCAGCCGAGATCGAGGACTCGCTCACCGGGTTGCGGCGCCAGCCACCCGAGGATCGTGTCGCCGAGCGCGCTCACGAACCCGCATTCCGCGACGTAACGAGCGGCGCACCATTCCTGGGATGGATCCTCTCGCGCCGCGCGCGAGGAACCCTCGCTCACGGCTGGGGCGTAGCCGGTGCGGGCGCGGGCGGCACCGTGGGCTCCCCCCGATCCGCAGCCGGGATCTCGAGCGTCGCGCTGGGCTTCCGTGGTGCCACGGCGGCCAGCCGTTCACGAGCGTAGTCGGCGGCGCCTTTGGCGAACTGGGCCCAGCTCGCCCGCGACACGCTCTCGATCGCTTGCTGTACAGCGACGCCTTTCACCACCTGATCCACGAACGCGCGCACGCTCTGCGGGCCACGGACCTCCGCCAGATACGCCATGGCGAGATAGGCCTCGACGTAGTCGGCGAGGCGATCTTCCTGGCGATCGAGCCCGTCGGGGAAATCCTTGGGCGTCGCTCCCTCGTTGGCAACGAGTTGGGCGAGCTTGTCCGGACCCTGCCCCGCTCCGTAGACCGCCAGCCCTTCCTGAGCCCACGGCGCCAGCGACACGAGCTTGGGCCCCATGAGCAGGCTCATCGTGGCGTGGATCATCTCGTGGCAAACGAATCCCGGCAGCTCGTCGCGATTCGCGAGGAAACGATTCACGATCACCACGATTCGCCGTTCGTGGACTCGCGCATCGAGAGGCGGACGGAATCCGCCGCGGCTGGTCTCGGGAAAGCCGAGCGCCGCAGCCGGGCCTTCGTCCACGTATTCGAACACGATCCCGTCGACGCGCTTGTCGCCGCGCAGCTCCAGACCGAGGCTCCGGGAAATCGTCCCGAGCGCGGCGACGCGCTCGCGTTCCACGGTGGCGCGGATCTCGCGAAACGCGCTGCTCCCGGCCCATTCCCCGGAGTAAGGCGCGTGGTGCTCGAACGACTGTGCTCGCGCGGGGCTGCGCTCCAACAGCGCCAGCAGCAGCACGGAAACGAGAGCCGCCGCGCGACGGCGAATCGTGCGCGAACGATGCGAGGACGGCGTGAGGGCGTCGGCGAATGGGTTGCTCACGAGGCGCTACTTTAGCCGACGTCGTCGCTGCAGGTGCTTCGAACGTGCGCGGCGATCCGCCGCAGCCCCTCGGCGAACGTACCTGGCTCGGGCAGCAGGCTCACCACCAGGTGACCGTCGGCGTCGAACTCGAAGAAGGAGCCGGGTTGGACGAGCACGCCGTGAACGCGCGCCAGCTGCGCCGCCCAGTCCTCGTCACTCGTCACCTGCGGCACCCGCAACACCGCCGACCATCCGCCACGCACCGGCAACGCCGAAACCGGACCAACCGGGATCTCCTCGCGGAGCGCGCCGCGATTGGCGGCGAGCCGAGCGCAAATCTCCGTGCGAATGCATGGCGCGAGCTCGAGCAACTCCGGCAGCGCCACCTGCACCGCCATCGACGGCGAGAGAAACGTATCGGCGATCACGTCGAGACGCGCCAGGATCTCACGGCGCACGTGCGCTTCTCCGCCGACGACGGTCCACGCGAGCTTGGCACCCGGCAACCCCGCGGACTTCGAAAGCCCGCCCAGCGCGAACCACACGACGTCCTCGAGAAGGCCTGCGGCGGCGGCGACGACGAGCGTCATCCCGTCGTCGCGGTAGTCGCAGAACACCTCGTCGGCCACGAGCGCCACGTTGCGCTCGCGCGCCCGCTCCGCCAGCGCCGCCAGCGCCTGAGCATCGAGCGACGAGCCGGTGGGGTTGTTGGGGCTCACCATCACCACCGCGCGCACACGCCGATCGCGAAGCGCGGCGTCGAGCGAGTCCCAATCGGGACGCCAGCCGTCGTGCGCATCGAGGCGATAGCTACCGAGCCCCACTCCATCCAGCTCGGCAAGCAGGCGAAACAGCGGGTAGCTGGGACGCGGCACCAGCACCACGTCGCCGGGATCGGCGAGTAGTCGAAAGAGATGTGCGTATGCCTCGCTGGTGCTGGCGGTGAGCACGATGCGCTCGGCGTCGACACCCGGCGCGTAGGCGTGCGCGATCGCTTCCCGCGCCAACCGGAGCCCCGTCGGCTCGGGGTCGTAGGGCACACGCGCCGCGTGGGCGTAAAGCTCGGCGAGCGCGTCGTACGGGTACGCGAGCGCCACGCGGGTGGGGTTCGACTCGGTCAGGTCGAGAAGCGTGCGACCGCTCGCCCGGACGCACGCGAGCGTGTTGGCCAGCACGCTCGGTTCGCGATCCCAGCCGCTTCGGCGGGAGAGCCGTGGTCCTCGAGGCGCGTCCACGATCGTCCCTCTCCTTCTCCGAGCGCGCCCCGCGTTCAGCGCGTCACGAGCATAAGCGCGCGGATCGCGCTGCAGCACCGTGTAGCTCGCGCCGCACGAATCGTTCGCGCCACACCGCCCATCGCACGACGACCTGCTGCGGTTGCCTTGGACTTGGCCATCCGGTTTGTGTTACCTCCGCGCCCACGTCGCGGACGTGACGGGTGTGCTGGGCGCACGCCGCACGGATCACGTAGCGTGCCCCCATTGCCGCACCCACTGCCGCATCTCCCCGCGCCGAGGCACATCCGCATGGCCGTAGCCGACCCATCCCGCAAGACCGCCGAATCAGGCTCCAATGCCGCCGTGTCCGGAAGTGGGTCGGGAACCGACTCGGCGCGGTCGCCTGCGGACCCTCGCCACAGCCTGGCACTCTTTCAAGAGCTGATGCTCGAGTTGCGCGCCGCACGTCAGCGTGAAGATCTCGTGACCTTCGGCTTCGCGGGCCTGCTGGTACTGGTCGCCGCCGGCCCGGTGCTCGAGGGCCATCCCGGCCCGAACTGGCTGGCTCGTCTCGTCGCAGTCGTGGGCGTCGCAATCCTCGGCTGGCGCGTGAACGGCTTCCTCGCCGAGAACCGAAATCGCCAGAACCAGATCCGCAAGATCATCAGCATCACCGAACACGCGTATCCGTTTCCCACCGATCGCAGCGTGGTGCGGCTCTCCGACATCAAGAACCTCGACGGCCCCGGAGAGTGGGACAAGAGCGATTACTCGCTGGCGGACTGGGACCGGTCGGAGTACAGCGTGTTTCTCAAGTTGCTGTTGGTGATCGCCATGGCTGCCGTGGCGGTGTTCTGAGGGTCTGACCCGAGCGATTCGGCGACCATTTCCATCCGGGTTCCCATGCGCACGCGATCGTCCCCTCTCCGCCCGCGCGGGCTCGGCTCCGCCTTCGGTGGGCTGGCGCTCGCCGCGCTGGCAGTCTTGGGCCTCGACGTCCTCACGGGCGGTCCCGGCTTGAGCATGGCCGCGCCGCAGGCACCCAAGGTCGGCGACCTCGCTCCCGACTTCGAGCTCTCCGACCTCACCGGCCGCAGGGTGAAGTTGAGCGAGCTGCGGGGAAATCCGGTGTTCCTCAACTTCTGGGCCACGTGGTGCCCGCCGTGCGTGGAAGAGATGCCGTCCATCGCCGCCGTGGCGAAGGACTACGCCGCCAAGGGATTGCGCGTGGTGGCCGTCAACGTCGACGCGTCGCCGCCCGCCACGGTCCAGAAATGGCTCGACGGGAAGAAGCTCTCGATCGAGGTCTGGCTGGACCCCAACGGCGCCGTGGCGCACCAATACGGCACCTTCAAGTATCCGGAGACCTACCTCATCGACCGCGCTGGGAAGATTCAGGCGAAGTACGTGGGCTCGCACCCCTGGACGCAGCCGCCGTTCGACGCGATGCTCGCCTCGGTGGCGGCGGGCGGCTCCGCGTCCACCGCTGCGCCGCCCACGCGAGCGCCAACGCCGTGAAGGATCCACGGTGAGCAATCGGGGCGAACGAGCTCGCGCCACACAGCGCCGCGCATCGACGGCAACATCGCCCGAGGGAGAATCGACATGACTCGCATCCGCTCCGCTCGACCGCGTTTCCTGGTTCTGGCCGTCGCCGCTGCGTTCGCCGCGTGTCTGGCCAGCCCGCGTCCCGCCCGCGCCGAGCAGCACCAAGCAGCACGCGGAAATCCGTTCCACATCGCCGGTCACCTCTTGGCGCCGGTGGGGAATGCGTTCGGCTTCCTGGTCGTCGAGCCGTTTTTCTGGGTGATCGACAACGTCCCGCTGATCTTCGACCTGGACTGAGCACCACCCGCCTCGTCGACTCGTCTGACGCAGGCGATCGGCGACAGGTCGGTTGGCACGCCAACGGCGCCGCGGCCGCACCTCGCGGGTCCGTACCTCGTTCGACTCCGCCACAGTCGTTCTCGTCGTCCCTGCTTCCGAGCCCCAGGATGCGCCGCTTCGCGACCGGACTCGCGTTGCTCGGGCTCGTCACCGCAGTGGGTCTCGGTCGCCTCGTCCACCACGTCGCGGATGCAGAGCGTGCCGACGGTGGCACCCACCACGGGTTGATGCTCGAGATCCGGGACCTCGACGACCCCGCACGACCGCTCCTCTTCCAGGGACCCGACGAAGCTCCCGATCTGGCGCGCGCGCAAGCGCTGGGGTTGCTCGACGGCAAGCGTCGCTTCGTGGCGCGGTGGACGGGTTGGCTTCGGATCGAACGCGCTGGCCTGCTCAAGATCACGTCGCGCTCCGACGACGGCTCCCAGGTGGTGCTCGACGGCAGTCGGCTGGTGCGCAACGACGGATCACACGAGGCGCGTACGCGCAGCGGGCAGCTCATGGTGCTGCCCGGCTGGCACGCGCTCGCGATCGAATACGACCAGCAGGGGGGTGACGCGGCGCTCGAGCTGAGTTGGGACGCACCGGGAACCCCTGCTCAGTCTCTCGGTCCGGCGTCGCTCGTCGCGCGTCCGCCCGGCGCCCAGGATCTGTGGATCCTCGATCACGTCACCGAACCGCTCCTGCGACACCGTGAGTGGCTGGAACGTGCGTCGCACGCCGCGTGGGGGGTGGCGGTGGTGGCCGCGGCGCTGGCGTTCGCCGGCGCACGCGAGCGCCGTGCCGCGCTCGCGCGAGTCGTGGATGCCGTGGCAGCGGTTGCGCTCGGTACGCCCACGCGTCGGCGCTTCGCCGCTCTCGCCGTCGCGTTCGCGTGTGCACTCGTCGGCTGGAACGAGAGCGAGGCCGCACGAGACGGATTCGCGTCGGCCTACCGAACGGCGCCCGAGGCCGGCGGTGGCCCGTGGCTCGATCTGCCGCGTGATCGCGACGCATCCCGCGACGCCCGGGAGAGTGGGCGCGAACGCGGCCTCGGACCTCGCCTCGAGCAACGCTGGCAGGGCTGGATCTTCGTCGAAGAGCCCGGGTCTCATTGGTTCGAAGCCTCGGGGGACGCACCCAACCTGGTCGCCATCGACGGCCGACTGGTGGTCTCTCACCCGGGCACCGCAACCCAGGGACGTCCCAGCCGAGGACGGGTGATCCTCGATCGGGGCCTTCATGCCATCACCCTTCTCGCCGGGCTCGACGCCTACCAGAGCCACCCGGCGAGCTTTCGGTGGGCCGAACCGAATGACGCATTCCATCACTTCCGGGCGCTCGACGTATTCCCCGTGCGCCCGTCGGCCGCCGAGCTCTCCTCGCAGTTGCGGCTCCGCGAGGCGCGGCCCGTGGTTCATCGGGTCGCCCTGGCCCTGGTGATCGTGGCGCTGGTGGCGAGCGTGGGCACGGTGAGCCGACGCATGCAGACTGCTCCTCATGGGTGACGCGACGCCCGTCGCCGAAGCTCCGGCGCCCACCCACCGCGCGCGCGCCGGAGGCGCAGCCGCATTCGTCGCGCTCGTGCTACTCGGTGTGCTGCACCTCTACCCGCTCAGCCTCCAGCCCACCCACCTTCACCTCGGCCGCGGCAGCGCCGACACCCAGGAGATGATGTGGCGCCTCGCGTGGGGTGTGCACGCGGTGACGAGCGCCGACCGCAGCATCCAGGACGCCAACAACTTCTATCCCGACGAGGGCACGTACGCGACGATGGACTACGCGTACGGGCTGATCCCGCTGACGGCGGTGTTTCGCGTCTTCACGCGCGATCCCCTCGCGCTCTACAACCTCACCGCGCTGGCCTCGATCGCCATCGCCGCGTGGGGCGCCTTCGCGCTCACCCGGGCCCTCACCGGCCGCGCCGTCGCAGGGGTCGCCTCGGCGGCGATCTTCGCCTTCAATCCGCTGCATCTCGGGCGCATCGGCCAGCTCAACATCCTGGCGATCCACTGGTTGCCGTGGCTGGTGCTGGCGGCGCGTCAGGTCTTCGAGCGGCCAACGCTTCCTCGTGCCGGCGTCCTCGCCGTCACACTCTTCCTCGCCATCACCAGCGGTGGGCACCAGGCGGTGTTCGCAGCGATGGTGCTGGGCTGGACGCTGGTGGTGCTCTTCCTGTCGCGACCGCAGACCCGCTGGCGCAGCGCAGCGCTTTCGATGGCCGCGATCGTGGCGGCAGGTGCACTCTTCTACCCCCTGGCGAAGCCCTATCTCGCGGGTGCCAGCGATCGCAATCGCACCCGCTCGATCAACGACGTGGTGCGCCAAAGCCCCAACCCGAGCGATCTGCTTCACGCCGAGAGCGTCGCCCACCGCTGGCTGCGCGGCACTTTTGCCGACGATGCCGCCCCTGGGGCGGATGACGGCGCCAAGAGCGCGCTCTTCCCAGGGATCGCGCCCTGTTTGGCGATGCTCGCGGGGCTGGTGGTCGCCGCACGGCGGCGGCGCGAGCGTCCCTGGGCCTGGCTCTTCGGCGGGCTCGCCGTGGGCGGCTTCCTACTCAGCCTCGGCATCCACCTGCCCGGCTATGCCTTCCTCTTCGAGCACATCGGCCCGCTCCACATGATCCGCGCACCGTCGCGCTTCACGCTGGTCGCGCTGCTCGGGATGGCGAGCCTCGCCGGCTTCGCGGTCGCGGCGGTCGCGGGGGGCCGCGCGCACGGTGCATCGCGCCACGCGGCGGCGGCAGTTGCGGCGGTGGTGCTGCTGCAGTGGGCCGAGACCTTCGATCCCGTCGGCGACGACACCTATCGTTACGATCCTCCGCCGCCGGTCTATCGCTGGCTGGCGGAGCAGCCGGGCTCGTTCGCCATCGTCGAGCTACCGAGCGCCTGGCAGCTCAATGCCTTCTACCTCGTGTACTCGACTTACCACTGGAAGGACCTGGTCAACGGCTTCAACGCGAGCTTCATGGACGCGTACCATCGGCGCCTCTTGTTCGAGGTGCTCGACGATTTCCCGCGCCGCGGCAGCCGCGAGGCGCTCGCCGAGGTCCTCGGGCTCAAGTACGTGATCTTGCACACCAGCCCCAGCGAACCGAGCTTCCGCATGCGCGGCCATTACCACGCCCGCGAACGCGTGAAGCGCGCTCTCGACGAGCACCTCGATTGGATTCGCCCGGTGTGGAGCGACGCGGGCAGCACGGTGGTCGAGCTGGTCGAGCCCGCCGACGGTTGGGTGGCATCGGCGCACCGCCGCGTCGGGCCTGGCCGCGTGTTGCGGGGACGCGCGCTCGCGTTCGAGCTGCGTGCCGTCGGCGACGCCGTGCCCCAAAGCGGCGAGGGCAGCCGTGCGCCCGAGGTCGTGGTGCGGCTCAACCGCGCCGAGATCGCTCGCGTGCCGCTCGCCGCGGAATTCACTGCGCAGCGCATCGTGCTACCCGCCGAGCGGGTGCGGAACGGGATCAACGAGCTGCGCTGGGAGCTCGCCCCACCACCGACGCCACCGGCGCCGTCCGAGCGAGCCATCGCGCTGCGACGCGTGTCTCTCGACGACTCGCCTTTACGGTGAAAAGCGCTGGGCGTTAGCTTGCGCCCGAATCGAACCACTCATCGACGGAGACGAAACCATGGCTTCCCCCACCCAGATCTCGGAGCGGCGCCGCAAAGTGAAGACCCGCCGCCAGAACCGATCGCGCAAGGCCGCGCTTCGACGCAAGGGTTCCACACCGCCCTTCCCCATCCACGTCGAGACCGCGGAAAAGCCTGCCGGCGGTCGATGATGCGCCGCCGCGCTGCGGCGAACCCACCACCGTGACTGCAGGCTCGATCGTCGTGGCGCCGGGTGTGCGCATGGCGCACGTGCCCGGCTTCGCCTTCGGCTTTCCTCAAGGCAACAACGTCTATCTGATCGGTGAGCACGACCCCGTGCTCGTCGATACGGGCATGCCCGGTGACGTGGGAGAAGCGTCCCTCACGGCGCTCTTCCGCGACGCCAGCGTCCGCGGCCCGCGGCGCTTGCTCGCCACCCACCTGCACCGCGACCACGTGGGCGGCTGGCCGTGGTTGCGCGAGCGTTGGGGCACGGAGCTCTGGGTCCACCCGCTCGAGTCGGGTAACGCGTTCGCGAGCGTCGACGCCAGCGAAGCCGACGTGCCGCTCGCCGACGAGCAGGTCCTCGACTGCGACGGCATCGAGCTGCGGGTGCTCTTCACTCCCGGCCACAGCCCCGGACACGTGGTCTTCCATCTGCCGGCCGAGCGGCTGCTTCTCACCGGCGACCTGATCGTGGGCAGCGGCACCTCGTGGGTGGGACCGCCAGGCGGATCCCTTCTGGATTATCTAGCCTCGCTGCGCCGGGTTCGTGAGCTCGACGTCGCGCGCCTGCTGCCCGCCCACGGTCCGATCGTCGACGACCCGATCGGCAAGGTCGACGAGTACCTCGAGCATCGCGCGCAGCGCGAACGGCAAGTGCTCGCCTGCATCGCGGACGGACAGGTCACCGTTCCCACGATGGTGGCGGTGATCTACGCCACCTACCCCGACGGGGTTCACGGTATCGCCGCGCTCACCGTCCAGGGGCATCTCGACAAGCTCGTGGCCGAGGGCCGAGTGCGCATGGATGCCTCGGACGTCGAGAATCGCTACCAACTCGCGACTTGAGTGCGCGCACGGGGAGGCCCTCGGGAGAGCGCCTTGACGGCAGAACATGCATGCATTAATATTTCACCACTGAAAACTTCTGAGCGGCACCCATCACCATGACACCCACCCTTCGCGACACCCCAGCGCTCACGCTGCTTCGTGCCCTCTACCGTGCGCAGCGCCGCGTGCGCGAGGTCGATGGCGTCGGCATCGCTCGCCACGGCCTCGCAGAGAGCGAGTTCGACGTGGTGATGACCCTCGGCAACACCTCAGGGCTGCGCATGTGCGAGATCGCTTCGCGCACGCTGACCTCGCCGGCCAACGTGACTCGCGTCGTGAAGGAGCTGGAGCGCAAGGGCTTGGTGAGGCGCACTCGCGGGACACTCTCGGACCGGGAAGTCGTGACTGCCCTCACGCCCGAGGGTGAGCGCCTCTTCGAGCGCGCCTACCCGGCCCAGCACGACTACGTGGCGCGCGCGTTCGACGCCATCTTGAGCCCGGCCGAGCAACGCCAGCTCGCCTCGCTGCTCACGCGACTGGCCGCGCTGGCGGTGCCTGCGGAACGAGTCCGGCCGCGGCGCCAAGACGAGACCGCGCGCGCGCCGCTCGGCTGACCCCAATCGCCAGAACCCTTGCCGAAACCCAACCCCGACCCTGGGCCGAACGCCCCACTGGAGGAGCTTCCATGCAGTCTTCGAATCCCATTCGACGTTGGCGAAGCGCTGCAGTCGCGCTGGTCATCCTCGCCGGTACCGCGGCGGTCGCTCACGCGGAAACCTGGAAGGTGGACCTGTCGCACAGCAAGGTGAGCTTCAAGATCCGTCACCTCATGATCTCGAACGTGGAAGGCCGCTTCACCAAGTTCGACGCCAGCATCCAGGGCGATCCCGCGAAGCCGGAAGCCGCGGTGGTGACCGCCACCCTCGACGCCAGCAGCATCGACACCGACGACTCGAAGCGCGACGACCACCTGCGCAGCCCGGACTTCTTCGACGTCGCCAAGTACCCCACCATCACGTTCAAGTCGAAGAGCGTCCGCAACTGGAAGGAGTCGAGCTTCGAGGTCGTCGGCGATCTCACCATGCACGGCGTGACCAAGGAGATCGTCCTCGCCGTGACCGACCTGACCCCCGAGATCAAGGATCCGTGGGGCAACTCGCGACGAGGCATGACCGCCACCGCCACTCTCGATCGCACCGCCTACGGCATCGTCTGGAACAAGGCGCTCGAAGCAGGCGGCGTGACCGTGGGGAACGAGGTGAAGATCACCATCGAGCTCGAGATCAAGAAGGACAAGGACGCCTGATCCACGAGCGTCTCCGTCCTGGTCCTCCGCGCGTCCGCGCGGAGCACCCTCTCGAAACATCGACACGCCGTTCGCGCGCACCACGCGCGGGCGGCGTGTTGCATTGACCGCTGCCGAGGGCGCGCGGCATGATCCGTCGCGATCGCGACGGTGCGCACCGACTCGGTGCACGCGAGCGCGCGAGACCGGAGACCCACGATGCCCGCCGTGGAAAAATCGATCGACGTGAAGTGCGACCCCAAGCACTTTTACGGGATCATCACCGACTTCGAGCGCTACCACGAGTTCGTGCCCAGCTTGAAGAAAGCCACCGTGCTCGAGAAGAAGGGCGAGGTTTACCGGGTCGAGCAGCGCATCGAGCTCATGAAGAAATCCATCGCTTTCGTGCTCCGCCTCGAGGGCAAGCCCGGCAAGAGCCTGAGCTGGACACTCGAGAAGGGGGACCTACTCAAGGCCAACGATGGCGCGTGGACGATCGAGAAGAAGGGCAAGGACCAGATCACGGCCTCGTACGCGCTCGACTTGGAGGTCGGCATGCTGGTGCCCAAGGCGATCGTGAACACGCTCGCGAGCGCCGACCTGCCCCGCATGCTGGAGGCATTCAAGGCGCGTGCGGAAGCGTCCTGGGGCAAGCGCTGAACGACGCCGCCGACGCGCGATCGCGACGACGAGCGCATGACATACTAGGCGCCGACGCGTGGTCGATTCGTCGCGTCGAGGAGCTGCCATGAGCACGCACGCACGCCTTGTCTCGGCCGGATCGCTGGCACTCGCGCTGGTCGCCGGAACCGCCGCAGCCGCACCCACCTCCGTACCTGCGAGTGCGGCGCCGGTAGCGGCGCCTGCGGTGGAGGAGCCACAGCGAGCGCCGTTCTTGCTCGCCGCCAACGAAGGCGGCACCGCGTCGGGAAGCCTCGCCGACTTCGAGAAAGCCCAGGACGCGTCGGGCTACAACAGCGAGTACATCTTCGCTCTCACGCGTGGCCTCGCGGACTCCTCGATTCACCCCGCCGGGAAGGTGCCGCTCTTCATCTTCACCCTGCCCTTGGACGTCGTGTTTCTGCCGTTCGCCGCGATCGCTGGGTTGTTCGGGTGACGAGCTTTCGGGGGGCTTTTCAAGCCCCCCGCCCGGCGCGGCAAAGCCACGATGGGACCCACCCCCAAGGCGACTCGCTGTGCTCGCG
>CAYVDO010000077.1:9177-24088 GCA_964450125.1 uncultured bacterium | reverse complement strand
GGGGCTTTTCAAGCCCCCCGCCCGCCGTGGCAGAGCCACGGCGGGTCCCACCCCCGAGGCGCTTCGCCGTCGCTCGCGGCTCGCCGCTGGCTCGCGGAAAGATGGGGAGCGTTGAGACCGGGGCGCTGAGCGGTCGTCGTGTCGTTGATTCGGGGGTTTTCGAGCCACCCCGCGCATCGCGGCCAAGCCGCGATGGGACCCAAACCCGAGGCGTGGCGCGAGGCGCACGTTGGAGAAGAGGCCGCCGGAGCAGGCGAGCAGCGTCGGCGCCATCGTACCCGCGCGCGGGTGGCGCAGCGCCACCTCGGCGAAGCGCGCCACCGCTTCCTCGACTCGGTCCTGGAGCGCCCGCGCCACGTCCGCCGGCGGCGCGCCGGCGAGTGCCTTGCGCAAGCCGCCGTAGAGAAGCCTGCGATCGACGGTGAACGGACCCGCCGCGGTGGCGTCGACGGCGCTTCCGAGAGGAATCAGGCTCGCGAACGTCGCCCGGCAGCGCTCCGGATCCCCCCTGGCGGCGATGGCGGCGAGCTGGCCTTCGTTTCCCTCGGTGAAACCCAGATGCTCGGCCACCGCGCCGTAGACCAGGCCGAGGCTCTCCTCCCACGGCACGCTGAGAAAGCGCTTCAGGGTGACGGCGCCGCACGCGTCGTTGGCGACCAGCGCCGCCGCCCCGGAGATGCCGTCGCCGTAGCCGTCGAGGGTGAGCGCGACTTGGCGCGAGCCCGAGCCACCGTCCACGCTCGCGTCGACAGGTGCCCCCGCGCTCGCCACCGCGCCCAGCGCGTGCGCCGTGTGGTGCTCGACGGCGAGTAACGGACGCCCGCCGAGGTCGAGCTCGGCGAGGCGCTGCTCGAGAAGGCGGCGGCTCGAGCGGGCATCGATCGCGCGCGCCGGGGGCAACTCGGCCGCCTCTTTCTCGAATTCCGCGTCGGTGCGCGGCGGCCCGTCACCCGCATCGCCGCCGGGATAGGCGTCGTCGAGGAGCCGCGTCGTCGAACGGCCCCAACGCGACGCGTAGGCAATCGCCTCGACCTGCGTGGCGCCGACACCCGCGTCGCGAAGCACCCACGCGATCGAGCGCCGCGGAAAGCCACGCTCGCGGTTGCGGCCCGAGAGCCGCTCCTCGCTCACCGCGGCGAGCACCCGGCCGCCTTCGACCAGCACGGCGCCCGCCCCGTGGCCGTCACCAATCCCGAGCACCTTCACGCCGGGTGCCCTCGTTCCCGCGAGCCGCGAGGCCGCAGCACTTCCATCCAGCGCATCCTAGCGCCTACGATGTTCGAAGCTGAGCCCAGTCGCTCGCACCAGCGCCCACCCTGCGCTCCGGCCACGAACCGTCAGCGCAATTGCTTCGAGGGAATGGATGAAGTCGCCACTCGATCGCTCCGCCCGCTTGTTGCTGCCGATCGTGCTTGCGCTGAGCGGGGCCGACGAATGCCTGGTGCCCTCGCCCACCAATCACCAGATCCCGTGGGGCCAGGGCTACACCGACGTGTCACCGCACCAGATCGTGCGCACCACGGGGAACGTGATCTACTCCGTGGCGCCCACGTGCGCGGATTATCCCGACTGCCCGAACAACGTCATCCGCGTGCACAAGGGCAACCAGGCCGGCACACCCACGGGGTTCACCGAGCTCGACGCTGCCCACGCTCCGGGCGGCGGCGTGGGCTCGGTGGCGGTCGCCATCGACGGTCAGGACAAGATCCACGTGCTCTGGCACAAGCGCAGCGGCACCATGCGTTACGCGGTCTTCGACACCGTCACCGGCACCTGGGGCTCGGCCGAGAGCCTCGGCTCCACGGGCTGGACGGACTTCGGCCAGGGCGAGGAGGGCGTGGCCCTCGCGCTCGACGCGTCGGGGATCCCGCACGCGGTCTGGAACACGCGCACCGGCATCAACAATCGCCTGCGCATCCAGTACGCACGGCGGCCCTCCTCGGGATGGACGACACCCGTCGAGGTCTCGGACGTGGTGGACTGCAATCCCGCGTCGGACTACTGCAACGCTTGGCACCCCACCCTGGCGTTCAATCCCGGAGGCGACCTGCTGCTCGCATGGCTCAACGGCACCTACGACTACGTGCCCGACGGACGCGTGCGAGTGCGCAAGCGCACCGCCGCCGGAACGTGGCAGTCCTCGGTGGCCATCTCCGGCAGCGCGCAAAGCGGCATCGACCAAGGTCCGTCCATGATCGTGACCACGGACGGCGTCGCCCACCTCACCTTCCTCGACACCAGCAATCGCATCCGCTACTGGTACGACGACGGTACCGGCTGGAAAGGTGATCTACAGCCGCCCACCCAGGTCACGCACAATCCGTCGCTCGGCACCGATCTAACTGGTGCCATCTACATCTACGGCCACGGCACCCCCGTCGGTCCGATCAGCGGTCACGGCGACAACCTCTATTACTTCACGCGCGTTCGCGGTGGGCTGTGGTCTGCGTGGACGCTCTACGCCAGCGGCAGCATCGACAGCTCGGTGTCCACGCGCTGGTCGCAGTTCTTCCACCACCACCCCGAGAACCGAGACACCCTCTACTGGGGCGATTCCTATCCCAATTACCTCTACGTCGGCGTGAACTAGCGTGATCGAGCGCTAGGCGCTCGATCACGCTAGTCGATGTTTTCCGGGGGGCTTTTCGAGCCCCCCGCCCAGCGCGGCAAAGCCGCGATGGGGCCCACCCCCGGGTCGACTCGCGGCGCTCACAGCTGGACCGCGGTCGGCTGCTACTTTCCAGACCGTATCCCCACCGGCCCCGGTCGCAGCCGCACTCTCACCCACTCCGCATTCCTCCGTCCGTCTCAGAGACACGCCACCCCGGTTGCCCTCGACCTCGACGAGCATCGGTTGTCGACCGCGACACACAGCGTGACGGGGGAAGATGTCCAGTGCTAAGACCCCTCAAGTTCCCGAATCTACCGGCTGCACCGTCTCGCTGCGAGGCTGCGGGTTCACGATGCCGCAAGATGGCCCTTCTACACGGGCACGTACTAACAGGCTGCTGAAAAACTCGCCGGTGCGAGTTTTTCGAGCCTGTCGATGCTTCCTCGGGGGTCTGTTCCAGACCCCCGCCCCACGAAAAGTGCGGCGCGCAAAGGGCCCCACTCCCACGTCGACTCGCTACGCTCGTCGGCGCGCCTCTGGCGCGGGCCTTTTTCAGCAGCACTGCGCCGCAGCGAGCGCCGTATCCCAGTCGTCGCCGAGCCGCACGCACTTGGAGTCGAGGAAGACGCGCGCGTGCGGCGAAAGCTGATCATAGATCTCGTCTGCTATCGAGGCGTCCTCGCCAGCGTGGGCAAGGAAGAAGTCCCACTCGTGCGCCGTTGCCATGACCGGGATAGTACCGACACCCACGCTGCGGAATCCAGCTCCCGTGCTGCCACACGGAGCCATCACGACGAACCCCGGAAACGGCAGGTTTCTGGTGGCGGCGACGTCGGCGGGGCAGTGCCTCGGCCTCCGAGGCGGATTTCGGCACGGGCCACTGGCTCACGATCACTTCCTTGGCGTCATGCATCTCTTCAAGGCGCTACACGCCGGCGGCTCGTACCGGATCCAGCAGCCTCTCAAAATGCAGAGTATCCAAAGCACACGGTTCCGAAGACACTGAAGACGTACGCCAGCGCCGAGAAGGAGAAGGCTACGCTCCCGAGACGCCTTCCCCACGTCCCGCCATGAAAGAAAACGGAAGGAATGCACAAGACGTACGACAGATGATATGGGTACAGATAATTTTCAAATGGTACGGGAAAGGACAAAGCCTTTCCCATGCATCCCATCACGAAGACTGGAACCAAAGGATTCCTCTTGAGGCTCTCCCTGGATTGCTCTCGCAACCACAGTCCGCCCACGACGAAGACCAGGCCCTTGCCCAGCAGAAAGCCGGCCATTTTCAGGACGTTGCCGAACCGAACGCCTCGGAGCCACATCGCCAAGAACAGCGACAAGATCGAGACCGTGCACGCATTGGATACGAATTTGGATCTCAGGTCCAACGCTACATCCATCCCGTTGATGGAGCTGTAGCCCAATCCCGCGGACCCCTGAACGATCGCATCCTGCCGATGTGACACCACCAGGTCGTAGACGGGATAGGCGGAACCCAAGAGACCCAGCGCCCCTGCCACGACCAGCCAAATCCCAGCCTCGGATCCAATCGCAATCAAAAACAATCCGGCATAGCCGATCAAGAACGGCCCCATGAGGCCGTAGATGTGAGCCCAAGAAGTTCCCACCAGTGCGACCACCAGCATCGCGCTCGACAGGAGCCGACGTCGAAAACCGCGTTCGGCCACGACATCGGCGGCAAAGATGCTGATCGCCACGCCGAGAAGCCCATACAACCCGTAGGACCGAATGTGGTGCCCACTACCTATGTTGAGGAAGGGAACGAGGGCCCAGCCGTACATCCACTCGTCTCGAATACATCTCCGAACGAGAATGATCCACTCGAGCGTCGTGAGCAGAACGATGATCGAAGCGATCATCCTTCCTGCAAGCGGTTCGAAGTCTACCCAGGGCAATACTCGCGACCAGAACGCATAACCGAGTGGAGCATGCCAGATTCCTCTCGCATCCAAGTACGCCGTCGAGTCCCATCCTCGGGTCGGGTACTCGCGCGCGAATCGAATCGAAAGCTGCGTTTCATCGTCCGTCAGTGGATTACTGAAAGGCAGAGTGCCTAGGACCTCCAAGACGAAGTGCAACGAAAGAAGGAGGACGGCGATCTTCTTCCAATGCGTCAGGTAATGGTTCGAAGAAGAATCGATCCAAGCGATCAGCGTGGACGGGAACGCCCGGATCGCATCGAGCTTCCGTCCTCCCGCAATGGACAGACCGCCGGCGCTCGGACAAGGGTTCGGAGGGTCGAGGCCTTTAGAAGCCATGGGCGTCGCGTGCGAGCATGCCGCAACTCGGTTGCGCACGATAGGGCGAAACCGCGACGTCACTGCTCGCTCGAGCGCGCAGCGTGGGTGCGTCGAGCCAAGAGACCGTCACGCTGATGCGCACCACTGCGGCGTGGCGCGCGCGAAGCGCCGCGCTCCCGGATGGCGGGTGGGATCAGCGCGTGCGGCGCGTGACGTGGAATCGTTCGGCGACCACGCCGGGGCCGAAGGCGTAGGCCTCGGCGGCCGGCAGGCCGTGGAGATCGTCGAGCCAGCGAGAGAGGATGAAGAGGATCGTGCCGGAAGACATGTTCCCGTTGCGCTCCAGCACTTCGAAGCTGTAGCGAATGCCGTCCGTGCCCGTGCCACGGCCCTTGGCGAACGCTTCGAGGATCGCTTTGCCGCCGGCGTGGACGAGGTCTTGAACCTCGCCCCGTGGCGGTAGTGCGCTCGCGATCCCCGGATCGGCCACGAAGCGCTCGATCGAGTCGGGGAGCTCGGGGCTCAGGTCCATCTCGAACCCCACGTTGCCGATGCGCCAACCCATGAGCGCCGCGGTGCCGGGCACCCGCTGCGAGCGAAAGCCCCCGAGCTCGGCGCGGGCGTGCTGGCGCCACGCCTCGCCGCCGATCAGCGCCGCCGCGGCGCCGTCCGCGAAGATGGTGCACGAGAGCAGGTTGTCGATGCGATCGCTGAAGTTGAAGTGTAGCGAGCTGAGCTCGTTGGCGATGACCAGCACCAGCGCGTCGGGGCGCGTCAATGCAAACGCGTGCGCCACGTGGAGGGCGTTGACCGCGGCGTGGCAGCCCATGTAGCCGACGTGCGCACGGCCTACCGTCTCGGGCAGCCCCAGGGCATCGATCACGGCGAGGTCCCAGCCCGGCGCCACGAAACCGGTGCAACACGACGTCACCACGTGGGTGATCCGCGTCGCCACGCCATGGCGCTCGATGAGGGGCCGCGCCGCACCCACCGCCTGCTGCGGCGCCAGCTTGGCGAAGATGCGCATGCGCTCCTGTGTGCTGGGCTCGATCCCGACCTCGCGGTAGAGAACCGGATCGGCGTCCGGCGCGAAATCCGGTAGGGCCATGAAGCGTGTCGCGATACCGCTGCGCCGGAAGAGCGTCTCCAGGAGCCGCCGCGTGCGGCGCTCCGGACGCGCTTTGCGTAGAACGCCCTCCAGCAGCTCGAGCTGTGGGTATTCGTGAGCCGGCGAGTACGTCTGGACGTCGAGGAGAGCCGATGTTGCCGAAGCAGAATCTGCCACGAGTGCTTTCCTCGGAAAGGGACGTTGGCGTAGGTCGTGGCCCGGAAGCGGTCCAGTATCCGGTGACCGGGTGATGGCGGGCCACACAACGCATGTGGCATTCGTTCGGACGGGCCAGATGGTTCGCGCGAGCACCGGCTCTGCTATAAGTCTGAACCTCCTCGCGCCGTGTCGCGAATACATGTCGAGCACGGACCCGCGGCTCCCGGCAATCCAGGCGCCACCGGACGAAGAGCTCCTGCGTCGGATTGCCGAGGCGGAGCGCGATGCGTTGCGGGTGCTCTACGAGCGATTCGCGAGGCGTGTGTATGCGAGTGTGCTCAAGCACACCACCGATCCCGAGATCACGGCGGACATCGTCCAGGACGTGTTCGTGGCGGTGTGGGTGGGCGCCCGCGGCTTCCGGCCCGAACGTGGCTCGGTGGAGCAATGGCTGTTCACGATCACCCGCAACAAGGTGCACGACCACTGGCGGCGCCTGGGACGACTCACCGATGCGCTCGGTGACGGCATCGACTGGGAACCGCCGGCGACGGCGAGCGCGGGCGTCGAGCTGGACCGACGGCGGCTCGCCGCACGCGCGCTCGCGACGCTCACGCCCGAGCAGCGCCAACTGGTGGAGCTCGTGTACCTGAAGGACTTGCGCTTCCAGGAAGCGGCGCGTGCGCTGGGCATTCCGCTCGGCACCGTGAAGTCCCGCGTTCACGCTGCGCTGGTGGCCATGCGCGCTGCGATCGAGGACGCACGATGATCGTGCCACGCGCCGAGCGCGTCCGCGCACCCACGTACCACCCAGCGGCCGAGCGGCTCGTGGCTTTCGCCGAGGGGCGCGCGTGCCGCACCGAGCGGATCGTGCTGGAAGCACACCTTTTCCACTGCGAGGCTTGCACGAGCGCGGTCGCGGCGCTTCGCCCGCCGCTCGACGGGGCTTGGCACGCAGCCAGCGTACCCAGCGTCGATCTCGACAGCGCGGTGCCGGGCTTCGACCGCGTGTGGGCCCGGATCGAGTCGCGACCTGAGGCGCGCTGGCCGCCCGAGGCCGCGGTGCTTCCTCCCGCCGTTCTCGCCGAGCTCGAGCCCACCACGCGCTTCGCTTGGACCGATCTCTGGCCGAGCGGCACGCGCACCGCGCTCCTGGCGCGCGAGCCGGCGTCGGGAACCGAGGTCTACCTCACGTATTACGGGAAGAAGAGCGCCTTTCCGATGCACCTCCACCTCGCGCACGAGGACAACGTCATCCTCGCGGGTGGCTACAAACGTGGTATGGCGAGCTCCGGCGACCTCGCCGAAGATCAGGTGCTCACGGGGGATTGGGTCGACGGCGAGACCGGCGTTCGCCATTCACCCTGGACGGAAGCGAGCGAGGAATGCTGGTGCTTGAGCCAAGTCGCGGTGGGCGGATCCCGGCTCGAGACCTTCCACGGCAGGCTGCAGTCCTGGCTCGACCGGCGGGATGCTCGACGCGAGCGGTTGCGGTGAACGGATCGCCCGCGTGACTCGAACCCACCTCCGTGTCGTCCTTCGTGCTCCATGACGCGTGCCCCGTCGCGATCTCGGACGCGTGATCAGCGCGCAGCGCTGCTCGTGGTGCTCGTCACGTGCGTGCTGGCGGTGACGTCCGGCTGCGCCAGCGACGACGGCACGGTGACGACCGCGGCGGCGGCGTGCTTGGGTTGCCATCCCGCGGAGACGCTCTCCCGCGTGAAGGTGCGCGGCTCGGCGCGCGAGGTGGTGGACCAGCTCGGTGACGGTTTCGGCTACGAGCCCGGCTCGCGGGTGGTCTTCCCTCGGCGCGGCGCCCACGCAGCGCGTGACCTGGAAGCGTGCGGCACCTGCCACGTCGGGCACTCGAACGCCCAGGACTACGCGCAGAACCGCAACATCTACCCGCAGCCTGCGCTCAACACGCTCTACCAGGGCGGCACCGATTGCGCCTCAGGCTGTCACGATTGGCTGAAGGAGCCGGTGTTCCAGACCGGCTTCACCAACCTGTTCCGATTCCTGCCGTATTGGGAGGGGCCACTCGATCCGTACGCGTTGCTCGAGACCTCGGCTGCCGCCGCGGGCGCGATTCTCGTTACCGGCGACAACACCCCCAAACACCGGCAGATCCTGCGCGAAGGCTGGGAGTGGGACGGCAAGAAGCTGCACTCGAGCACCATGGTGGTGGACCGCGTTCTCCCTGGTTGCGGCGGCTGTCACGACCTGAGCGGCGAAGCGCGCCACGGCGAAGTCCCGGCCTGCAACGACTGCCACTGGTTCCGCACCACCAACCCGGCCGGCGCCAACGGCCGCTTCACCGCGCACACGCTGCTCGTTGCCACCACCGAAGCGTTCGTGCCGTTTGCGGCGCCGCCCCAGCGCAACAAGGGATCGTGCGTCTTCTGCCACGTCTCCGGTGAGAACGGCGAGTTGGCGGACGATCCGCTCACACGCCGCCAATGCTACAACTGCCACGTTTCCGGTCATCACACGCTCACGCTCCCGGCCAGCACGTCGTTCTGGGAGACCTTGCCGATCGGCGAATCGGAGAGCGTGGTGCGGCAGAAAGAAGCTGATTTCGACGCCGCGCATCCGCAAGGATGAACGTGGCGCCGCGGGACGAACGCACGCCGGAAGTCCGGGCGATGAAAACGGGTCGGCGTGTCGCGCGAGCGGGGTCGTTCGGAGGGGTGCTGGTGATAGGGCTGGGGCTCGCCACGAACGTCGCTGCTCGCACGCTGGAGCCGGCGTTCGCCTTCGGCAACACCCCCAGTTGCGAGGGATGTCATCCCGGCAAGATGACCACCACGATGGAGCAGGACCACGCGATCTCGGCCGTGCGCGGCAGCGACTTGCTGGGGCGAGTGTGCGCGTCCGGGTTGCCCGGCTGGGCAGTCTTCCTCGCGACACTCGCCGCCACCGATCACGCGCCGCTCGGAGGCTGTGCTGCGTGCCACGTCGAGGGTGCCGACCCGCCCCGGCCGGACGCCTTACCGCCTGCGCCAGCGCGCGGCACGCCCGCTGGTGACGCCTGCGTGGGCTGCCATTCGCACTCGCTCGATCTGCTCGCTGCAGGCGGATTTCCGATCGACTCGCGCACGGGCGACGAGACGGGCACGCGCTGCCTCACCTGTCATGGTGGTGCGCTCGCAGCGGCGGTGTCGCGAGCGATCGCCGACGCACCGCCGGATGCTACCGGAAAGCCGGCGCGCGATGTCCACCTGCGCGCCGTGGATGCGAACGACGCCGATGCCGTGGCGAAGGCGTGCTTCACGTGTCACCTCGCGACATCGCACCGACCACAGACGGTGGCGAAGCAGCGCGGCGATGCGGCGGCCGTCACCGGTCGGTTCGATCTGGCGCACGATCGCCGCGAGTCGGCGTCGTGTCAGGCGGCGCGCTGCCACGTTTCACCGATCCACGCGGACGCACGGATCGAACGCCACCAAGAGATCCTCGCGTGCGGCACCTGCCACACGCGTCAGGTGCCCGCGCTCACGCTGGACCTCACCCGTCTCGTCACCGGCAACACGCAGAGCGCCGCCCCCTCGCCGGCGATCACGTTCCGCGGGCTCACGCGACCGCGGCTTCGCTGGGTTTGGGAGCGCGATCACGCCGCGTACGACAGCACGGCGGGCGCCGGCCGACAGGGAGCATTCCGCGCCAAGCTGAAGCCGTTCCTGCCGATCGAGGTAGTGCTCGCCACCGACGGCGCAGCGGTGCTGCCGGGCACGTACGACCGTGCGCTGCTACTGCCGATCGATCGCGCCACGCTGCTCGCGTCACCCGAGGACTGGAGCGCGGCCGCCCTCGCCGGCGCCAACGCCGCGGGCTTCACGCCGAGCACCGAGATCGCGCGCCTCACGGTGGACGCAAGCGACCTCGTATCGGTGGATCACGCGACACAGCCCGCTACCGAGGCGGCGCGCTGCGGCGATTGTCACGTCGAAAGCAAAGGGAACGTGCTGGCGCGGGTGTTGCGCGAGGGCATCCCCCTCGATCCGTATCACGAAGGCCGGCTGCGCTCCGACTTCCCGGAGCGGGTGCCGTCGCGAAAGCACGCCAAGCTGGAGAAGGATTGCGCTGCTTGTCACGGCTCGTTCCGCCTCGACGACATCGACCTGCGCTGTGCGACCGCGGGCTGCCATCCCGGCATGGAAGGCACCCATGCGACCGCGGCTGGCGAGGACTGTGCCGCATGCCATTTCGAGCACCGCGAGCGCGAAAGCCTGGCTGAGCTGACGCCCGCCTCGTGCCAGAGCGCCGCATGCCACACGCTCGTTCACGGCGGCACCGAGCTCGACCGGCCCGAGGGCCGCTATCACGCGAGCGGCAACGGCGAGCCGATCCACACCACGCTGGTCTTCTCCCACCACGAGCATCTCAAGATCAACGAGCAAGAGCACCGCACCGGCGGCTGCCTCGGCTGCCACACCGAGACCTCCAAGCGCGAATTCGCCATCCCGTCCCACGAAGGCGAGAAGGGCTGTGCCGGCGGTGACGGCGAGAGTTGCCACACGGCGGCGGTGCCGATCGCCGAGGCCAAGAAGGCGCCCAACCGCTTCTGCAAGGAATGCCACACCACCGCCGACGGTGCGCTGCCCGCGCTGCCACCGCGCTCGGTGCACGTGCGCTTCACCCATCGCGCGCACCTGGAAGCGAAGAACGCGACCGCGCTCTTCACGTCCGAGGGCACGCTCGATTGCCGCCGCTGCCACGTGGGGGATTTCGACGGCAACGACGAGTTCGACGAGGTGGTACGGAAAGCGGGCGAGTATCCGCGGCCGATGGAGGCGTGTGTCGAGTGCCACCGGGACGGACGCGCCGCCGATCTCGGGTGCGAGTCCTGCCACACCTTCCACTTCCGGCCCAAGGCGGTAGTGCCGTGAGCGCTCGGCGCGGCGCCCGTGGCCTCGTCGCGTTCGCGATGGTGGCGATCGCTGCGATGCCTGCCTCGGCCGACTCGTTCTCGACTCCCGATGTCTGGGGATCGCTGCGCAGCCGTTACCGTCACGAATGGGGCACCACCCAAGAGCCCACCCGCGAATCGGTCCACGACGACGATCTCTTCGAGGACTTGAAACTTCACGCCAGCGGCATCGGCGTGGACGCGCTCTCGGCGTCGGCCACGCTTCGCTACGAGCAAGACTTGGACGGCACCGGCGACGGCTCGCCGTTCGTCGACACCCGCGATCACTACGACGGCAACCGCGACGTGCGCCTCCTCGAAGCGTGGGCCGTTTACGCGGGTCTGCCCGCGCGCGGCGAGGTGCGCGTGGGACGTGCCTACCGCTATCTCGTCGAGCCGCTGCACTTCGACGGAGGCGAGATTTCGCTCGCGGCACCGCTCGATGGCCGCGTGGTGGCGCTCGCCGGCCGCCGCGTCACCTACGACACCGATCCCGAGGATGAGCTGGTGGCAGGCGCGAGCTGGGTCTTCCGCCCCGCGAACCACACGCGCATCGAGCTCTCCGACGTCTACTACGCGAAGAACGAAGCCAACCTCTACGTGTTCCAGGAACTCTCCGAAACCTGGGACGGCTCGCTCGAGGTCACGGGCCTGGACGCCGGTCTGCGCGACCTCACGCTCACCACCTCGTGGCTCGAGGCCGGCGAGGGCGGGCTCGAGGGCCGCGACGCCGCGGTGTTCGGCTCGTACCTCTACAAAGCTGCGGATGCCGATGACGATTTGCCGTTCGACCTCACTTCCGCCGCCGAGCTGCCCTCCGACTCTTCCAAGCTCGATCGCCTGCTCCTGCCGCCGTTGCCGCCCTTTCACGAGTGGCAGCTGGACGGCAGCGTCACGCTGCTTCGACCGAGCTGGGCTTCGCTCGGGCTCACGGCCTCCTTCGTCGCACGTGCTTTCGAAGGCAGCGCGGGAACGCAGACCAGCAACGCGGATTTCGTGGAATTGGGCGGCGGCGCTTACGTCACCGATCTGCGCGGGCTCGGCCCCATCGAGGCCCTCGACCTCTCGCTCACCGGCCTGCGCCACGAGATCTTTCGCTCGGGTATTCCCGCCGACCTGGGCGCCGACGATCTCTCCGAGACCACCGGCGAGGGTGAGACCGCGTACACCGAGGTGCTGGGCGAGGCCACACTGCGCGCGCTCGGCTCGCGGCTCTTGCTCGTGGTACGTCCCGGCTACCGTTTCTTCGACGAGTCGCGCACCCGCTTCGTCACCAGCCGCGATCTCACTTCCTGGGACGTGACGGCTTACGTGCGCTATCGGTGGCCTGGGCGCCTGGTGCTCGCCGCCGGCTACGGCTACTTGAAAGACCTCGTGGTCCGCTATCCGGGCTCACCCATCACGGTGCCCGCCGACGAGTTTCCCACCGTCATCCCCGATCTGAGCCGCGTGCAGCAGCTCTTCGTGGACGTGACGGTGCATTTCTGAGGCGACGCGCGAGCCATGAACCAACTCGAACGAATGCACCGCACGAGCTGGGCCCGTGCCTTCGCCGGGATTCTCGCGGCCGCGATACTGGTGTCGGGCGGCTGCTTCGGCTTCGGCTACGACACCGGGCTCCATTTCTCGCACGGCGAGCATCCCGATCAGATCAAGGACGAGCCCGGCTACGACCAATGCGCTGCGTGCCACGCCCTCGACGCCGACGGGCGCGACTACACGCGTCCCTCGCACCAGGGCGCCACCGGCTGCTACGGCAAGGACGGGGGCTGTCACGACGTGGCCGTTCCGATCGAAGAGGCCAAGGCCAACCCCAATCGTTTTTGCAAGGAATGTCACACCGCGGAGACCGGTGAAGTCATCTGGAAGCCGCACGTCTTCCAGGACGTGAAATTCCGCCACGGCGATCACACCAAGGCCGGTGCCGGTGAGCCCATCGATTGCCAGCGCTGTCACACGCTGCCCATCGACAACGAAAAATTCGGTGCGGTGAAGCGCTCGCTCTTCACTTATCCGATGTCGATGGAAGCGTGCATGACCTGCCACGCGGAGGAGCACGCACCCAGCGACTGCGCCACCTGCCACGAGCAGCGCCGCCCCGACGTCCGTCCACCGTCCCACCTCGGTGCCGGTTGGCTCGAGTCGCACGGCTTCGAGGCCGAGCGCGCCGCCGCCAACTGCCACTGGTGCCACGAGGGATCGCGGCGCCTCGCGTTCCCCGAATCGGGCCTCGCCGCGAGCGAGTTCTGCGTGTCCTGTCACACCACGATGCGTCCCCGTAGTCACGTCGCGCGTTGGGATCAGACGTTGCACGGACGTTTCGCCCAGCACGACCGCCGCCGTTGTGCCACCTGCCACGAGGCCGAGCTCTGCGAGTCGTGCCACGCGATTCCCCCGCGCAGCCACTCGTTCCCGCGTTTCACCTTCCCCGGGGACGGCCACCAGCGTTTCGCGCGCACCAACGTGCGCGCTTGCCTCACTTGCCACGAGTTCGGCGCCACGTGCGCCGCGTGCCACGAGCGATGAGCGTCGACGAAAGGAGAAGGGCGTGATCGGAACGATGGAGATGTCGCGGAAGGCTCGCGTGCTGGGGATCGTCGCCGTGCTGGCTTGTTCCATCTCGGTGGCACGCGCTGCCGACGGCGAGCCGCTTCAGTACGAAGGTGCCTACGTCTGCAAGAAATGCCATTCGATGACCAAGCGCGACTACTACGACGACGTTTACGAGCTCTGGGAGAAGTCGCCCCACGCCTCGGGCATGAAGACACTGGCGAACGCCCAGTCGAAGGAAATCGCCTCCAGGATGGGGATCGCCGACCCCACCACCGACGTGAAATGCGTGAAATGCCACGCCACCGCCGGTGAATCGGACGCGACCCAGCAAGGAAAGTTTTACGCCCGCGAGGAAGGGGTCACGTGCGAGGGCTGCCACGGTCCCGGCTCGAAGTACAAGAAGAAGGAAATCCATGCAGACGCTTACGACACCGCGCTGGAAATGGGCTTTCACAGGATCAAGACCAAGGACGAGGCGCTCGAGACCTGCGTGCGCTGCCACAATCCCGAGAGCCCGACCTACCACGCCGATTTCCTGAGCCGTTGGTACAAATGGCAGCACCCGACCATCCAAGGGAAAGACGGCGTCGAGGGCCCGGCGAAGAAAGATCACGGTGACTGGGCGCCGCTGCCCGCAGCCGCCACCCGCGGCAGCGGCTGAGCGAGCGCAGCTCATCCGGCGCTTTCCGATGAAGCCGGACGCTTCGACACCACCGATCCGGCTCCCAAGCAGCCTTCACGGCCGCCCGGAGGGCGGCATGGCTCCCGCGGGCAGGAGTGAGCCCGGCGCCTCTTCGGCGTGGGGAATGGCGCTCGCATCGTGGATCGGATTCGCCGCGGCGATGCCCGCGCTTGCGGGCGAACAGGCCGTCCCTCTCACCGTCGGCCCCACCGTGTGGTCGTCGCCAGTGACGACGGACGACGGCTACCTACTGGCATTGGCGCGTGATCGTGCCGGTGTACGGCTCGTTGCGCTGCCGTTCGATCAAACCCCGGTGAAGTTGCCCACGGACGCTGCCCCCACGGCGCTGGTCGAGGTGTCGAGCGAGCACGAGATCACCGCGATCGCACGCGGCTCGCGATCGGATCGCTTGTTCGTGGTTCGACGGACGACGCGCGACGACCGCGACGAGCTGGTAGCGATCGGCGCGACGCCGGCCAACGACTCGGTGCTCTTCACCACGACCGCCGAGGGCGAGCGCCTCGTCGATCCGACGCTCTCCCCGGACGGCGGGGGGCTCGCACGGGGAGCCCCCGGCGAGCCACCCCCCCCCCGGGAGAACCGCACCACGCCCCGTCTGCGGAAG
>CAYVDO010000077.1:0-9167 GCA_964450125.1 uncultured bacterium | reverse complement strand
CGTGGCTCGCAGTGGTAGCCCGCTGCGAGCCACGCGCCCGCGGTGAGACCGTCTCCACGCGCGTGCTCGTGCTGCCGTCCCGAGGCGGCGAGCTGCACACGGTCGCGGCCAGTGATGGCGACCGCGCGTCGCCGAGCTTCCTCTCCGACCTGGACGGCGGGCGCGCGCTGGCCTTCGTGCGCACCGAGGGCGAGTACGCTCTCTGGACCCGCGTGGCCCTCACCGCCGACGGCGCCGCTCAGGGCGAGCCCGTGCTTGTGCATCGCGACCGCGCGCACTGGCGATCCGCGCTACCGCTCGACCCTGCGGGCACTCAGCTCTTGGTCACCCGCGATCTCGGTCACGGGCCCGGGATCTGGCGCATCGAAGTCGGAGCCCCGCGCGCCGCACCGCTCACCACCGAAGGTCGCGCCGCGAGGGATCCGGCGCTCACGGCTGACGGCAGCGTCGTGGTGTTCGTCGCCGCCGCGGAGGGCGGGCTCAACCTCTTCGCCTTTCCAGAGCTCGCCCGCGGCGCAATGCGTTCGGCGGCCTCCGGTCCCTTCGATGACGAGAGCGACTACCGAGGCGAGCGGGTCTTCAGCGAAGCGCGCGCCACGCGGCTCGATGCGCCGTGCCGCTCCTGCCACGACCACGAGCGCGGCCTCGACGGGATCGGCAGCTCCGCGCACACCAAGCTCGCCTGCGTCGATTGCCACGTGGACGTGACCGAGACTCCTCACCGCTCGATCGCACGCAGCGAGCGCGTCGCGGCGCCGCTCGACACCCGCGGCCGTCCCGTGCGCGACGACGGCTCACCGCGCCCGGCGACCGGCGCCGGTTTGCGCGGTGTGGGCGAGCGCGTGAGCCGGATCTCTGCGGCGAGCCTCGCGTGCGGCTCCTGTCATCGCGCCGAAGCCCTGAGCTGGCGCGGCGACGTTCACGGACGCGCGTTCGATGCGCGCTCGGTGGCGGCGCCGGGCTGCCCGAGCTGCCACGGCGATCACGACGTGTGGAAGCTCGGCGACCCGCGCTCGCGTGTTGCACGGCTCGCCGTGGCCGATGGCTGCAGCGAGGTCTGCCACGAGGGTGCGTGGCTCGTGCAGCGCGGTGGCGAATCCGCCGAGCCTGCCGAGCGGCGCGCATACGTGTCGAACCCGCTCGCGACGTATCGCGACAGCATCCACGCCAAGAAGCTCCGCCTCGCCAAGCGCGACGCCGCGACCTGCACGAGCTGCCACACGGCGCACGCGGTGCGGAACGCGGCGGACACGGAGTCGAGCCTCCACCCTGCGAAGAGCGCGGCCACCTGCGCGGCCAACGGGAAATGCCACGTGGGCGCGCCGGCGGAATACGCGACCCTCGTCGATCACGTGGTCACCGTTCCGAGCGGGCGGACACCACGGGAATACGTCCACCTGGGAATCAGCGCCATGGGCGCCGGCACCGTCGCGTGGGCCGGCAGCGACCTGCTGTTCGATGCGTTGCGGCGGCTGGTGCGTCGGGTTCGCGCTCGCGGGCGAAACGGAGCGTCGCGATGAGCGAGATCGTGACTCGCGAGCGTCTCGACGAGTTCGCACGCGGCGGGCCGATCACCACGTACCCGAAGCGCTTGCGAATGCATCACCAGGTGCTGGCGGGCTGCGTCATGGCACTCGTCCTTTCCGGCTTCTCGCTACAGACCGAAACCATCGCGCACCTCGGGCGTCACCTCGGCGGCGCCGACGTTCTCGGCTACGTGCACCGGGCTGCTGCGCTGGTGCTCGTGGCGATGTTCGTCCACCACCTCGCGGTGGTCGCGCTGCCGGTGGTGTTGCGCGCGTTCCGGGCCGTTCGCACGACTGCCGGCGGAATGTTCGCGAAAGCCGCGGCGCTCTGGCGCGGCATTCCGATGCTCCCCAACCTCGACGATGCCGCCGACGCGCTTCACACCGCGCGCTACTTCGTGGGTCGCGAGCCCGCGGATCATCGCGCAGGGCGCTGGCATTACCGCTCCAAGCTCCACTACCTCGCGATCCTGTGGGGAGTACCAGCGATGGGGCTCACGGGTCTGGTGCTGGCGCTGCCCACCCTCGTGCCATTCCGGATCGCGGCGCTGCTCGATGCGCTCGGCATCTCCATCGAGCCCAAGACCGTGGTGGTGTTCGCCGAGACGGTCCACGCCCACGAGGCCTGGCTGGTGGTGGCGGTGTCGATCGTGTGGCACGGCTACCGCGTGCTCGTGCCGCCCCGCCGCGACGTATTCACGGGCAAGCTCACCCTCGCCGAGATGCGCCGCTGGCACCCCAAGTGGTACGACGCCCACGTCGCCGCCCTCGGCCGCGACCCGCTCGAGTGAGCGCCGAGGTGGTGGAGGACAGGCGCCGACCTTCGCCCCGGGCACGACGGAGCGTACCCCGCCATTCCGCTCCGTTTCCACGGAGGGCGACGCTCCGTCGGCGCCCGAGTCCAGGTGAGAGTCCGACTGCGCGCGGTGAGAATCGTGTAGCTTCGGCACATGCGCATCGCCCCACTTCCGCCCGAACGAATTTCCGATGCCGCGTATCTGCTGCGGCGCGCGTTCGATACCGACCCGATGTTCCGCTTCCTGCTTCCGAGCGAGCGCGGACGGAAGGCGTGGCTGCGACTGGTGATGGCGTCGGCGCTCGAGGAATGCACGACGCGCGGCGAGATCTGGGCCGTGCACTTAGACTCCCTCGCTGGCACCATCGCTCTCATCCCGCCCGGCGGGCACCATGCGTCGCCCGCGAGCCGCGTGGGACGCTTGCTTCGCATCCTCGCAACCACGCCCGCGGCACCGCCGCCGCTTCGATTCGTGATGAACGGGCCGCGGGTCCTCGGCGTGATCGCCGATCGCCACCCGCGCGAGCCGCACCTCTACGTCCAGGTCCTGGGTGCCGATCCGAGCTTTCACGGCCGCGGTGTAGGCGCTGCACTCGTCGAGAAAGCGCTCGCGCGCGCAACGGAATCGGGAGTCTTCGCGTATCTCGAAACCACCAATCCCAAGAACCTGAGCTTCTATCGTCGCTTCGGCTTCGAGGTGGTCGAGGAGATCAACCCCAGCCCCGGCGGCGGCCCGCCGATCTGGACGCTGCGCACGTGAGGCTCCGCGGCGCCAAGGACGCGAGCCGCCGAGGGGCCGCTCGCGCACATCGGCGCGGACGTTGGCTTGCGGCGTTGGTGCTCGCGTTGGGGTTGATGCCGGTAGCTCGCGTGCGAGGCGACGACATCCGCGGCGCTCGTCTCGCCGACCTCGAGGTGATCGAGCGCGACTACGTCGCGGTGGCGCCAGGCTTCACGGCACAGGCGCGAACGCTGGCACGGGAAGCGCTCGCGCGCCTACGCCGCGACGCAGCGAAGCTCGACGATGCCGGCTTCGCGCTGGGGCTCGCGGGCGTCGCCGCGTTCGCCGACAACGGCCACGACGGCGCATATCTGGCCGACGGAGCCTGGCATCCGACGCTGCGCCTGCCGTTTCGTGTCATCTGGTTTCCCGATGCGCTCGTGGTCGCGCGCGCGGCACCCGACGCCCATGAGCTGCTGGGCGCGTCCATCCTCGCACTCGAAGGTCGGTCGCCCGACGAGCTGATGCGCCGGCTCCGCGAGCTCCAGGGCGGCACGGATGTGTCGAGGCGCTGGCAGCTGAGTTGGATCCTTCAAAGTCCCGAGGCTCTCCACGCACTTGGGCTCGCGCATCACGCCGATCGCTTGCAGCTCAGGCTGCGGGTTCGCGACGGTCGCGTCGTCGAGCGCACGGTGAAGGCCGTGCCCGCGAGCGAGCTGCCTCCGCCACAGGCGCCGCGCCGCTACTGGATGCCCGAGCCGTGGGAAGGCGAAACGGATCGCGGGTGGAGCGTCGCCGCCGATCCCGAAGCCTCGCCGCTCTATCTGCAGCAAGCCGACGAGCTCTTCCGTCTCGTGCCGCTTCCGGTTCTCGACGCGCTCTATCTCCAGTTTCGAAGCAACGAGGACGAAGGTGACGCGAGGATCGCGCCCTTCGTCGCAAGCGTCGCCGAGCGGCTACGCAACAGTCCGCCGGAGAACGTCGTCGTCGATCTCCGTTTCGACACCGGCGGTGACAACACCCAGAACCGCGAGCTGATGCGCCAGATCGCCTCCACCGTGCGCGGCAAGATCTACGTCCTCGTCGGCAACTACACCTTCTCGGCAGGCATCGCGTCCGCGGCCGCCCTCGTTCACGACGGTGGCGAGAAGGTGGTGATCGTCGGCGACGAGATCGCCGACCGGACGCATTGGTGGTCGGAGGGCAAACACGTCTGCACGCCGAACGCGAAGGTTTGCTTTACGGTGAACACCGGTTTCTGGGACATCGTTCACGGCTGCGAAGGCCAGCCCGCCTGTTACGGCGATCAATTCGATCTGCGCGTGCCGACCCTCGCGCCCGTCTGGCGCCACCCGCTCACTTCGCGCGACTGGCTCTCGAACCGCGACCCTGCCCTCGATCACATCCTCGCCGAGCTTCGTCGAGGTGCGACGTGCCTGGGCACGGGCCCTGCCACCGCGCCCGCCGCGGGCACCCGAGCAGCGACCAGTCCCTTCGAAACACCCGGAGATTGAGCGTGCGACTCGTGTTCGTCCTAGCCCGACGCTCGCGTTCGCCATGGGCTGCGTCAGCGGCCCTCAGACCGAGGCGGCCGCAAACCCGCGCGTCGATGGAAACGTTTCGCCGCCTACACCAGGGAACGATCGAAATGAATGGTTCGTGAGACTTCGACGATCGCATCCTGCTGCTACTCGGCACCAGCACGCGAAGGCCCGTCCCTTCACCGTCGTTCGCGGCGCTCGGATGCAGGCTCGAAGAAGACGGGTTGTCCGACTGCCACGCGTCCGCGGCGAATGACGGTGCCGTAGACCCCGGCCTCGTTGTCCCTCACCTGAGCGACCGCTTTCAGCACCTCCGGATCGGAGCGCGCCGAGTCCGGGTCGAGATTCACCATCGAGCAGCGCTCGTCGCGATTCGTGATGCTGATCGCCGCGCCATCCGGGATCCCCCCGAAAGAGAGGATTCCGCCCACCCATTCGTCTTCTTCGAATGGCACCGAGCGGAGAGACTCGATCCAGATGTTCGGTCGGAAGCGACGGACGTCCGGGCGTCGTGCTGCGAGCCTCGCGACCTCATCGACCGTTACTGACGCGATCACCGAGATGCTCGCTTCGTCGAAGATGCCCCGGTTGAGGTGCGTCATCTCGACAGGCGAGCCGTGGCGGCGAGCGATCTGCGCGGCCAGCTCCTCACCGAAGACCGTGAGCTCCTCCCCTTCCGGAGTGCGAACGTGCGTCGGGAGGTCTTCGCTCGCGGCCGGCGCCCGCCGCAGCGGAACGAAGACGATCAGCTCCGGCAGCCTGGACGCCGTGAGCCACGGGAAGCCGCCGCGATCGCCCACCCGCCGCAGCGCCAAACGCCGATCGCCCTCGAATCCATGCCACCCCAACTCGGCAAGCTCGATCGCCTGCCCCGCCATCGACTTCACCGGATAGCGGAAAAGCCCCCGAATCTCACCAATCTCGATTGGCATCCCGGCTCTCGCCGCGTCGCACACGCAGCGTCAGCCACCGCGCGCGGCACCGTCACCTGTCCGCAGTCACCGCACCGCGCTTCAGGCGCTGTAGGACATCGACAACCTAGCCTGCATCATTCACCAACGTCGCGCTGCGGCCGCGACAGAGCGCGGCCCTCCACGCGTCGTGCACGGGCTAACCGATGGAGGGCGACGCTCCGTCGGCGCCGACGCGCTGTCACGGGCACGAGCGAACCGCGCTTGCGACGATTGCAGGCGTCAACGGGGTGATTCCTGGTGTCTGGACGCCGCGTTCATGAATAGATCGGGCTAGGCCCCGTCTCGGAAAGGTTGATGAACCTCGACAGCTCGAGGAGGTCCGCCCGTCCGCGCACCTTCACCGTTGCGCGAATCAAAGAGTCCTCTCTTGCGTAACTGACGAAGACATCACTCGATCGACCCATCTTCTCTCCTCGGCGAATGCGACCAAGCCAAATCTGCGTAGCGGCCGCGGCGCAACACGAGCCACTCGGATTCGACGGAGTTCCCGCCCTCGACGGCACGAGGTTGTTCGGGCACCTGCTCCGACTCTTCGTGACGCAGCTCGTTGGCAGCGTTCACGCGCGACGCCGCGACACCAGCGGTGCTGCACGGATGAACTGATCGGCCACTGCCTCTTCGAGCATCCATCGGCCCATGGCTTCATACGAAACGGGCAACCATGAATTCTCGGCGCCGACCCAGCTCGTCGCGGCCACGGGGCGCTCGTTCTTGCCGCGCGAGTTGAGCGCGGCGCGGACGAGCGTCCAGCGAAGCGACGAGCAAGCACCGTTGCCGAGAGCATCGACCACTGCTCGTTGCTCACGGGCCCCGCGACCCATCGTTCCGGGCATCCACCCGAAGAAGCGCATGGCTCGGCTGGCGGGTTGCCCTGGTGCTGCAGACAGCAGCGTGTTGACGATGACGATGCGGTCGACGCCGGCGGCGAGCATCGCCCCCTCCACCGCCGCTACGTTCGCCGAGAGCAAGGCGGAGTGTTCTTGGGATGTCACCGTAACTCCGAGCGCGGTGAGGACAGCACTCGCACCGGAAAATGCTTCCGTGAGGGCGTGCCGATCGGCGAGAGACGGAACGACGACGACACGAGACCCGCTCGGCACGTCAGCGATGCGCTCCGGCCGCGAGCGGACGATCGCAGTGAAGCGGATGCTCGATTCTCGGCACACGCCGAGTATTCCCCGACCGAGACCACCTGCAGCGCCGAGAACGGCCACGTGGCTGGGTAGGGCGCAAGACTGGCCGGCGGCCGCTGGTGTCACCATCGTTGCAGATACCTCCGTGAGCGCTGCCGGCGGCGTCACCCGAAATCAGCCGCCAGCGCAGTCAGCCGGTTACATCCCTAGTTTCCGGCGCGCTTCTCAACTGGGGCCGCCGGCGTGGGTACCTTCGTGGGCGAGCACACGAAGCTGCTGGTGGCGCTGGGACGGTTGTGCACTCCACATCCACCAGCGTGGATGAGGAGACCGCAGCCGACGAGGGACCAATCGCCGAACTCTCGCTCTGCTCCGACCGGGATGCCATCCACGAGATAGATGGCAGTGTCGCGCCACCCGGTTGGCACAACCAACGGAATCGGAAGGATCAGCCAGGCGACGATGCCCGAGACGGCCAGTTCCCGGTGATACCGCCACACCTCGCAGTCTCCATCGACATCCTTCGAGTCTGGATCACCCCATGCGCCGACGATCGCCGCCGCCGTGAGACTGGATGGCCCACGCCCCGGTTCGACGACACCTCTGGCGGGGCGTAGGGTGAATTGGTTGTAGCTGGTCCGATTCTCGGCGACGAGGCCACCGCCGATACCGCACCCAGCCATTGCGGCCACCGTCGCGACGATCAGCCAAATCCTCATGAGCGCCCTGACTCGAGCTCGGCAGAACTAACGGGTTCACCTGAGCAGCCGGCTTCACCCACGCGGCGGAGATTCTTGCCCCTGATGGTCGTGTGGCACAAGAACCTGGTCCGTCGATCGCTCTCGCGGCGGGGTGGTCGGCGGGCCTGCCGCGCTCCATGTTATCGAGCCAGCGGTAACGGGTTTTTAGGAGATGCGCTGCGAGATGATCCAGGGCGCTGCCGATGCTGCCGAACGATGCTGCGTCACTTGCTAGGCGGTCCTTTGAGCGCCGACGGAGCGGCGCCCTCCATGACGTTGGCGGCCGGAGGCGCCGGGACACTCTCCGCGGGAGACTCGATGCGACGCGGTATCCGTGGGTCGGAAGCGTCTGCGGATGGCACAGGGCACCGGTTTCGCGTCGCTGCACCTGTCCGAGGGCGGTGCTTGGCTCGCCACGGTGCTCTGGAGTAGACGGACTGCGGCGATGGCGTGGCGCCACGGGGAGCGCGAGCACGATGACGGAACCGTCCGCGGACCAGCGCATCTCGGAATGCGGCAAGGCGATGGCCATGGCCGCGGTGCCGGGCCCGGAGACGGCACCGGAGCTTTCCGTCTGAGGAATGGAGGAGCACGAACGATGGACACGTCGTCGAGAAGACGAGGCGGCCTGCGAGTGCGGGCCGTGTGTGAAGCAGGCGCGAGAATCGCGGCGCTGGCCCTGGCGGCCGCCGTGGGTTGTGGCCACGTTCGCGTCGTGACGGAGGCGCCGCCGTCCGAGGCCAGCCAGCGGGCCGCCTTCGAGGCTGCTACTGCTGCCTTTCACGAGGCGCTCAGGACCAACGCGCTCGAAACCTTCGTCTCGTTCGTTGCCGACGACGTGTTCTTCATGCCGCCCGGCGAGCCGCCCATTCGCGGCAAGATCTCGGTGCGGAACTGGATGACGGGATTCCTGTCGCAGTACCGAACCACGGCGCTCGCGCTCGCCAATCGGGAGGTGATCGTCGCCGGCGGCTGGGCCATCGAGCTCGGCACCTACGAGTGGGGTCTCGTGCCGATCGCTGGCGGCGATCCGATCGTCGATCGCGGCAACTACATGCAGGTTTGGAAAGAACAGCCGGACGGCTCGTGGCGCTTCGCCCGCGAGATCTACAACAGCTCCCACCCGCCCGGACCGGCCGCCGCCGAGTGAAGAGGTCCGGGATCGACCCTCAGGTTCCGGCGATGGTCATCTCGGCGACCCGGAACGTGGGCGAGGCAACCGAGGCCTTGAGCTCGAGGTCGTTGCCGACGGCGTCGATTCGCTGGAAGAGCTGATCGAAGTTGAGGGAGATGGTGATCTCGCTCACGGGGTACGCGAGCTCCCCGTTCTCGATCCAGTAGCCGAAGGCGCCGCGGGAGAAATCACCGGTGACGGCGTTGAAGCCGAAGCCCATCATCCCGGTCACGAAGAGGCCCCGCGGCGTGTCGCGGATGATGTCCGCCGGCGACTTGTCCCCCGCCGCCAAGAAGAGGTTGCTGCTGGTGACGCCCGCTCCGCCGGCGCCGCTGCCGGTGCTCTTCATGCCGAGCTTGCGCGCGCTGTAGACGTCGAGGAGATACATCGCGAGCCGGCCGCGCTCCACCACCACGTTCCTCCGCGCTGCCAGCCCATCACCGTCGAAGGGGCGCGAGCCCGGACCGCTCGCGATGAGCGGATCGTCGACGATGGACACGAGCGCACTCGCCACCGGCGTATCGAGCCGATCCACCAGATAGCTCGATCGCCGGTAGATCGA
>CAYVDO010000076.1:16877-24089 GCA_964450125.1 uncultured bacterium | reverse complement strand
CGGCGCGTGGTGCGCGCCGCGTTCGGGCAGCGGCGCAAGACGCTGCGCAACGCGCTTCGAGCCGGGGCGTGGTCGCCGGATGCGGTCGACGCGGCGGGGCGCGCAGCTCTGCTCGACCTCACGCGTCGGGGCGAAACGCTCGATCTCGTGGAGCTCGCAGCGCTGGCGAATGCGCTACCGAGCGTGGCGCCGGACGGCTGACGGACGCCCGCGCGTAGGTCGTGGTGCGACGCGGCGGACGAGGCGCGCGCCGCGCCCGCCGCGTTCGTTCACTCCTCGTACATCGCCTCGATCGCATCCGCCCAATTCTGATTCACGATCTTGCGCTTCACCTTGAGGGTGGGTGTGAGCTCGCCGTTCTCGATGGTCAGGTTTCGGGGCAGCACGCGGAACTTCTTGATGCCCTCCACGCGGGCGAACTGGTCGTTCACCTGATCGACGATGCGCTGGATCTCGCTTTCGAGCTTGGGGTGCGAGTGCAGCTCGGCGAGCGGGATCTGGTGCTGGCTCGCGAACTTGGCGGCGACGTCGGGATCGAGGGTGAGTAGCGCAGTCAGGTACTTGCGGCGATCGCCGATCACCACCGCCTCGTTGATGAGCTCGGCGTTCTTGAGCGCCGCTTCGATGTTCTTGGGCGCGATGTTCTTGCCGCCGGCGGTGATGATGATCTCCTTCTTGCGCCCGGTGATCTTGAGGAAGCCGTCGGCGTCGAACTCGCCTAGATCGCCGGACGCGAGCCAGCCGCCGTCCAGAAGCGTTTCGCGCGTCGCCTGTGGCTCCTTGTAGTAGCCCAGGAAGACGTTGGGGCCACGCACCAAGATCTCGCCATCCTGGGCGATCTTCACCTCCACACCCGGGAGTGGCACGCCCACCGTGCCGATCTTGGTGCGGCCCGGGACGTTGAAGCTGGTGGGACCGGTGTCCTCGGATTGGCCGTACACCTCGAGCACCACGACGTCGAGACCCATGAAGAAGTCGAGGACCTCGGCTGCGATGGGTGCGGCACCGCTCACGCACATGCGGGCTCGGCCGAGCCCGATGGCCGGCTTGACCTTCGAATAAATGAGCTTGTTGGCGAGCCGGTACTGAAGCGCCAGCGCGCCGCTCGGGGTCTTGCCGCGGTTTCGAAGCTCGTTGGCTTGATGCCCCACGCCCATCGCCCATTCCACGAGCTTCTTCTTGGCACCGGTGGCCTCCTTGAGCTTCGCGGTGACGCCCGCGTGCAGCTTCTCCCAGATGCGCGGCACGCCGAAGAAGACCGTGGGCTGCACTTCTTTGAGGTTGTCGGGGACCTTGTCGATCGATTCGGCGAAGTAGATCGGATAGCCGTGGGTGAGGGGCCCGTGGATCGAGAACATCTGCTCGGCGATGTGCGAGAGCGGCAGGTAGGAAAGCGCCGCGTCGCTCGAGTTCACGCCGATCAGGTCGCGGGTGATGTTCGCCGTCCACGCCACGTTCTTGTGCGAGAGCATCACGCCCTTCGGCGGACCGGTGGTTCCCGAGGTGTAGATGAGTGTCGCGAGCTGGTCGTCCTTGAGCTCCTCGATGCGCCGGTCGAACACCTGATCGTCGGTGCCCTGCGCTTTCGCCAGGAATGCGTCCCAGCTGAGCACTTTGGGATGGTCGATGACCGGGGCACCTTGCATCGTCACCACCCATTTGAGGTCGGGAAGGGTGGACCATTCCGCCTCGATCTTCTTCCATTGCTCGACGTTCTCGACCACCACCACCGGACTCTGGGAGTGGCGGACGATGTATGCCACCTCGGGCGGCGAGCAGGTGGTGTAGATGCCGGCAGGTGCGGCTCCGATGCACATCGCCGCCACGTCGGCCACGATCCACTCGGGGCGGTTGAAGCCCAGGATCGAGATGCAGCCGCCGGGCTCGACACCGAGCGTGGTGAGCGCGCGTCCGGCTTGTCGCACCTGGCCGGCATAGGTGCGCCAATTGGTGACCTGCCACGTCCCACCCGACTTCGTGTAATAAGCCGGCTCATCGGGTCGCATGCGAGCCTGATGCAGCAATCGTGAGGGAATCGTGTCGGCGGCCATGTCGCTCTCCTCGTGTCTGACCCTCGTTCGATGGTCGCTTCGCTCCGCGCAGCGATTCGGGATGCGCGGAGATTCAGTGATGAATTCGGATCGGCTGGCGCTTGGCACCCCAGCGGCCGGGGCGTGCGTCGAAGACGCCGGCGAGGGTAGCGCCACAGCTCACGCAGCGCGACCCGTCGAGATTCCAGGTTCCCAGGTCGTACCAATCGCGTTCGATCAAGAGCCCACCGCAGCGAGCACAGTTCGTGCTCTGGCCTTCCACGTCACGCACGTTGCCCGTGTAGACGTGCTTCAAGCCCACCTCGAGGGCGATGCGACGCGCGCGAGTCAACGTCGCGGGGGGAGTGGGGCGAAGGTCGGTCATCTTGAAGTCGGGATGGAATGCGGTGAAGTGTAGCGGCACCTCGGGCCCGAGATGCTCGAGCACCCAATCGGCGAGCCGCCGGATCTCCTCGTTCGAATCGTTGTGGGTCGGAATCAAGAGTGTCGTGATCTCGAACCACACCGAGCTCTCGTTCTTGAGCCAGGTGAGCGTGTCCAGCACCGGATCGAGGTGGCCGAGGCAGAGCTTGCGGTAGAAGTCCTCGGTGAACGCCTTCAGATCCACGTTGGCCGCATCCATCGGCGCGAAGAACGCGGGGCGCGCCTCGGCGGTGACGTATCCCGCCGTCACGGCCACGGTGCGCACGCCCACGGCGTGGCAAGCGTCCGCGGTGTCGATGGCGTACTCCGCCCACAATACCGGGTCGTTGTAGGTGAACGCGACGCTGGCGCAGCCGGCACGCACCGCGGCGCGCGCGATCGCCTCGGGAAGTGCCCGCTCCGAGAGGGTCTCCACCTCACGCGCCTTCGAGATCGACCAGTTCTGACAGAAGCCGAGGTTGCAGCCGGCGGTGCCGAAGCTCAGCACCGCGCTGCCCGGCAAGAAGTGATTGAGCGGCTTCTTTTCGATGGGATCGACACAGAAGCCGGTGGACCGGCCGTACGTGGTGAGCACCATCTGCCCGCCCACGTTCTGACGCACGAAGCAGAAGGCGCGCTGGCCCTCGGCGAGCTCGCACGCCCGCGGACAGAGATCGCAGTGGATCTTGGACGTGCCTTCGAGCGGATGCCACCAACGGCCTGGGTGTGCCGTTTCGCTCGGGATCGAGGCCGCCATCGTCGTCGCAGTGTAGCAGCCCGGAACACTCGCAGAAGCGAGTTCCCGGGGCTGCGGATGTCTTCTCGGTGGGGCACCCAGCCCGCGCCCGCCGTGACCGATCGCTTCGGTGCGCGGCGAGAAGTCTCGCGAAGTGCCGTGCGTGGGCGTGTTCCGCTGCGCTACGCTCGGCGCGATCGTGGGTGACGATGCGCGGAGAGCGACCATGCCCGACCAACCGGCCGAGAGCACCGATGCGAAGATCGCCACCCTCGTGGCCGAGATCTGTCGCGACTTCCCCGAGAAGGCCGCCGATGTGGCTCGATACGTCGAAGGTGATCGGTGCCTGCGCCTCGACCCCGAGCGCCGGTTGGAAGCGCTCCACATCCTGCGCGGCGCCCTGCAAGACACCCGTCGCAAGGCAGTCGGCTGAATCCTGAGGGCGCGCTCGCGAGATCCGTGCTCGGCCCGGAAACCTCAGCCGACGACGCTCACCTTCACGCGGCCTTGGTCCTCGCCCGTGAAGAGATCGAGCCCGTCGGTCCACGTGTAGGAGAAGTCGACGTCGACCCGGTAGTCGCCGGGCGTGGCGTCCGTGTGCACGGCGAGCTCGAGCCGCGCCGTGCAGCTCAGGTCGCTGGACTTCCCCGAGTCGCTGAGCTCGACGTCCATGTTCTCGAGCGCGAGCTGATTGTCGGGGTCCTTGGGCCGAAGCGACACGAAGTCGCACGTCAGGAGCCTTCCGTCGAAGACCTGTGTCGTGGTGACGGTGAGCTCGACGGCGCGCGTCTCCCCGCGCCGAAGCTCGACGCTGATGCGGTTCGAGTCGTCGCCGCAGGCGCTGGCGAGCGTCGCGAGTGCGAGCGAGATCGCAGCGGTCGCGCTGCTGAGTGGGTGTCTGGATCCTCGCATGACCGCTCCTCCGTGCTGGCGCTCACAATCCGAAAGCATCGTAGACGAAGGCACAGTCGCGACGGATGGCGTCTGCGTCGAGGCCGAACTGCGCGAGGCTGTAGCTGTGCTTGCTCTTGTAGCCACGCTGCTTCTCGGCTTGGGCGCGGATCGCCGCGGCGAGGGCGTCGTTCTTCGCCGTGCCTGTGAACGCGAGAATCTCGTCCATGACCACGTCGAACTCGCGCATCAAGCGGTCGTAGCGAACGATGTACACGTTGTCCTTCGGGATCGCGCCCGAGGTGTAGTCGTCGTGGAAGCGCCTGAGCAGCAGCGTGTACCCCGCCACCATCCGCTCGATGTAGCGTCGCTTGAGGTGCTCGGGCAGATTCCAGAAGCCGAGGGCCTTGTCGAGCACGCCGGAGGTCAGGCTCAGCGCCGACGGCAGCACCTCCAGCGGGTCGCGCACCATGTAGAGAATCTTGGCGTCGGGAAAGCGCCGCAGGAAGGTCGGTAGCCATGCCGAGAGCGAGAAGAGCTTGGCCACCACGCGATCGGCGCGGTGGGCTACCAGGCTGCGTTTCCACAGGGCTTCCAGCCAATCGCCGTCGCGGCGGCTGGTGTCGCGCTGGCGAGGATCCACCAGGTCCACGCGATCCTGCTCGTCGAAGGCGAGGATGAAACCGTAGAGGAACATGCCGTCGAAGAATCGGAACAGGAACGAGACGTCGTCCGTTTCCACCGACGTGAGGCTGGTCTCGTGGGCGACCGTCGAGTGGTGACGGGCAGGGCTGACCTTTTCCAGGAACGGCAGAATCGGTTTGATGAGCGCCTGGATGGTCAGCGAGGAGTAGAGCATCCGCCACAGCTCGAGGCCGGCGCCCACGCCGTGATCGGTCAGGAAGCGCTGCAGGAACGTGGTTCCGGTGCGCGGATTGCCGACCAGCACGATCGGGCTTCGCACCTGAGTCCGGCGCAGCGCCGGAAAGAAGAGCGGGTCGAGACACCAGCCGAGGGTCACGACGAGGCGCAGGAACGAGAACAGCACGAACGTGAGGACTGGTGGGATCCACGCTCCAAACGTGCGTCCGACCGTGACGTAGGTACGAACGATTCGACCCAGCATCGGTGAGTTGTCCTCCGCAGTGACGACGTCGAGAAGCGATCGGCGCGTTCGCGCGACGTGAACCGGCTGCACTCGGGAGCCAGCCGTTGCGGGCCCGCTCCCACGGCGCGGCCACGCGAGTTTCCGTGGCTGCGCGACAACTCGACGAGCAGGTCGTGCCGAATCGTGAGACTTCTCTTAGTTTGCACGATTTTCCAGAGTGGCGCGCGACGCGAAGAAGGGAGCCTCCGAGATGCGACGTACGCCGACCCGTCGCCGAACGCCCTCGATGCCTCGCAGCGCAGCCTCGCTGGCCGTCGTGCTGGTTGCCGTCATCGGGTGCCGCAGCGCACCTTCGAAGAACGACGCCCTCGGTGAGCAACGGCCGCAATCTCCTGCGCGGGAACCCGCGGCGCGGCCGCCCGCGACCTCCCAACTCGCCGCCGCGCCCGCGTCGGAAGCTGCCACGGCGAACGTCGCAGATCTCCTCGGTCTTGCCGATCCCGCAGCCGCCGAGGAGGTGGGCAAGCTCCTCGATGCCGCGGCCAAGTCCCTGGCTGGCGAGCCGATTCCCGATGCCGACGCGCTCGACCGTTACCTGGAGCAGTCGATCACCGAGACGCGCGATGGGGTGACGTTTCAACGCGGCCCCGAGGAGATCTCGCGTGGCGCCGGTGCGATCCTCCAGGCGCGCGAGCAGTGGGGCAGCGAAGCAGAGATCTTCTTGCGCCGCGCCGCCGACCGCGTGCAGCAGGCGAAGTGGGGCTTCACCAGCCACGCGACCAAGGCCGCGGTGCTGCGTGCGCTCACCACCTTGCACCCCAGCCCCGCAGCGAGTCGCTTCCGGTTTCACGCGGACCTGGGGCTCGCCAAGCCGATGCGCCCGCTCGCTTGCCCCGAGGGCGACCCGCGCTGGTCGGTGACCAAGCGTGCGCGCTACTTCGAGGACGAGACGTTCGTTCGCTTGCAGCGGACGGCCGACGCGGCGCTACCCGACGGCGCCCTTCGCGAGGCCGTCGCATTGCTCGCGGTACCGGTGACGATGAACGAGTTCCTACAGGGCGGATCCGGCGAGGTTCCGCCACTCGCCGAGTCGGTCGTGAGCCGTTACGGGGAGCGAGCGCTCGGCTGTCTCTTCGATGCCCTCGCGGACCCGGTCGCTGCGAGCGCGGCTGTGAACGGCGACGTGGGGTCGTTGCGTTACAACGCCCAGCTCGTGGCGAAGAAGCTGCCGCTCAACGCGTCGCTCCGGCTCCATCGCGCGGCGCTGCAGGCCGGTTGGACGGATTGGACGCGCGACATGCCCACGACCCCCGAGCACCAAGCGCTCGCGAAGGCCCCTTCCTGCCGGCGTTCCAAAGCCCGTACCGGCTGCCCGCGCGCACGCACGCGGGCTGAGCGCGCTACGCGACGCCATGCACGTCCTCTTCGCGATCACCGACCACGGCTTCGGCCACGCCGCTCGGCAGATGGCCGTCGCACGGCGGCTGCTCGAGCGCGAGCCACGGTCGCAGGTCACCTTCTGGTCGATGGCGCCTGCCTCGATCTTTCGAGGCTTTCTCGGCGATCTCGACCGCTGGTCGCTGGAGCCGGTGCGCATGGACGTGGGCGTCGCGCAGGACGACGGCATCACCCACGATCTCGACGCCACCCTCGGGCGCCTCGAATCGCTGTGGGCAGGCGCCGGGCCGGTAGAGCTGCTCGCCGCACGCATGCGCGCGAGCGGGGCGGATCGCGTGGTCGCCGACGTCCCGCCCGCGGCGCTGCTGGCAGCGGCGATGACGCAGCTTCCCGTGGCTGCGTGCACCAACTTCGATTGGGCATTCGTCTACGGTCACTATGCCGAGGCCGATGCGCGCTTCGCGCCTTGGCGCGACCTCGCGGCACGCGCTCACGGTGCGACACCGCTCGCACTCCGGCTGGTGCCGGGGCCCGAGCTGGTCGGGTTCCCGCGAGTGGTCGAAGTCGGGATCGTGTCACGGCTCGCGACAGGCGACGCACGCGCCTGGCGTGCCCAGATCGCCAAG
>CAYVDO010000076.1:13543-16867 GCA_964450125.1 uncultured bacterium | reverse complement strand
CCCGGCGAGTGCTTGGTGCTGCTCTCGTTCGGCGGCTTCGGGCTCAGCGACCTCGTGCGCCGGTTGCCGCGCATCGCGGGCGTACGCTGGATCACGGCGCCACCGCTCGCGCCGCTGGCCGGACGCGACGATTGCACCCACGTCCCCGATCTACCGTATCCGAGCCTGGTGGCGGGCTCGGACGTGGTGTTCTCGAAGCCGGGCTACGGCACGATCGCCGAGGCTGCGGGGAACCGCACGCGCTTCCTCTATGCGTCGCGTGCCGACTTCCCCGAAACCCCGCCCATGGTCGAGTGGATGAAGCGCGAGCTGACGTCGCTCGAGATCCCCCCCGAGCGTCTCGATCCCCAGGGCATCGCCGCGTCGCTCGAGGAGATCCTCGCCATGCCCGAGCGCTTCCCGGAACGCGTCGACGGCGCCGACCGTGCGGTCGACGCGATCATCGCGCTCGCGTGAGTCGCTGGCGCGAGCGCGATTGACGGCGGCCGTTCGCCCCGGGCATAACGCTGGCGACGAACTTTTCGAGGGTGTGGCGGCCGTTCGGCTGCCGCAGGTCGAGCTTCAGGGGGTCGGGCCGCCACCTGGGATTCGTCGCGTGAGCGGCGATGAACGGGTGTGCCTATGTTTCTGCGCCCTGTTTTCTGCTCCCCCAGCCTCGGTGTCGCCGGACGTTGCACAGCGGCGCAGCGCTCGTCTCGGCGACCGGGGCCGAGCGTGCTCACGACGAGGCGGTCGTGATTCCCGTACTGGTCTTCGTGATCGCAGGCGTCGTCGTCTTCCGCGCCTCGATCGTGCTGTCGCGCGCCGGTGATCGCCTCGCCGACGCCACAGGGCTCGGGCGTGTGTGGATCGGCGCGATCGCGCTGGCCGGGGCGACGTCGCTTCCCGAGCTCGCTGCCGACGTGGCTGCCGTGCGCATGCATGCAGCGGACCTAGCACTCGGCGACCTGATGGGATCCAGCATGGCGAACATGCTCATCCTGGCCGTGGTCGACCTCGTGATTCCGGCGCGGCCGGTCTTGCGACACGCGGCGCTCGATCACGCGCTCTCCGTCGCGCTCGCGATCATCGTCACGGCGCTGGCGGCCGTGCTGATCTTGACGCGTGCGAGCGCTGGTGTCGCCGGCGTGAGCCTCGGGCCAATCCTCATCGCCGTCATCTACCTGGCGGGGACTCGCACGCTCTTCCATCACAGTCGCCGCATGGCGTCCGCTGCGTCGGCCGACGCTGCACCCGGCGCCAGCCATGGGAGCCCGTGGCTCATCGACGTGCGCCGCGAGACGCGGCGCTTCGGCCTGGCTGCGTGTGTGGTGTTGCTCGCCGCGCCGGCATTCGCCTGGGCAGCGAAGGAGATCGCGGACGCGACCGGGCTGGGCAACACGTTCGTCGGAACCTTCTTGGTCGGTCTCTCCACTTCGCTACCGGAGCTCGTGACCTCGATCGAGGCGGTACGCATCGGCGCGCTCGACCTGGCGGTCGGCAATCTCTTCGGATCGAACGCGTTCAACATGTTGATCCTGTTGCCGCTCGAGCTTGCGAGCCCGGAGTCGTCCATCTTCGCCGGTGCCGACACCGCGCATGCGCTCACGGCGCTCGTCGGAATCGTGCTCATGGCCCTGGGGCTGGCGGCGATCGTCTATCGATCCGAACGGCGCTGGTCGTTCCGTGAGCCGACCAGCGTGCTGATGATCGCCACCTACGGGTTCGCCATCGCCTGGCTCTACGCGCGTGCGATCGGTGGCGGGGGACCGCAGTGACCCACACGGTCGGCTCGCGGACGTCCGCGCGCGCGAGCTCTCCGGGGGCTGGCGCGGCACGATGCGCTCGGTTTTTGCTCGTGGTCTTGTGCGGTCTTGAAGCGTCGCCCGCGCGCGCCACACCGCTCGAGCCCGGGGGCGATCGCTTCGCGCTGCTGCGCGCCGAGCTCGCGGATCGGGCCGCGGTGCCGTGGGTTGCGCAGGAATGCGCGACGATGGAGACGGCATTGGACCGCCGTCACTTCGCCGATCTCAACGCGATCGGTGGGTGGAAGATCCTGGACCGACCGGAGGGCTGGTCCGTCGAAGCGCGAATCGGCGGACGGCCGTTTCACTGCTTCGAGCGACTGATCGTCGACGGGGGCGCGCCGATTCCGAGCGCCGCAGACTTCGCGGTGAGCGACGCCGAGACCGCTGCGGATATCGACGCGCAATTCGCGAGCGGCAAGGGCATCAACCGGTTGTGGTTCGTGCACCCCACCGCGTCCGGTACGTTTCCCGTGACGGTCGTGCTCACTGCCGACGGGTTCCTGGTCGTGGGAGGCGCGGACGCGCCCAAGCTCTTCGGCACGACGCTGCGCACCGGTGTGATCGGAGAGCCCTTCGGCACGCGGGACTTCCTTCAGCAACTCGTCGCCCTCGACATCGGGAGCGTGGATGCCGATCGCGTGATCGTGACCTACCTCGTCGAGTCGGAAGCGGCGGTGGCTGTCGTGGAGATGACGGTGCGCTGGGTCCGCGAACGTGACGAGCCAGAGCTCGCCTATCGCACCGCAATGCTCGCCCGGTCGTCGGGTCGTCTCGGTTTCGTGGGCGCCAACGCGCTGCGCGGCCCAACCCTTCACGGGTTGCTCGATCTCTGCGGCGACCCGCCGCCGCAGGGTGGGATCGAGGCGTACCACGATCTGCGCACCGCGCTCGTCGCTCCCGGCGATGGCGCCGTGCTCCGCGAGTTACTGGTTCCTCCCACGTCGCTGCACGAGGTACGGCGCACGCGGTTGAGCAGCGCACTGCCGCGAGGTGGGCGGGTGATCCTCGATCAGCCCCAGCACGATTCGCCGTCCTACTTCTCCCGTCATCCGGCGGTGGCGTATCGCCTGCGCACGGACTTGGTGATCACGCTCGACGACTACAGCGTGGGAGCCGTGAGCGTAGAGCGGGCGCAGATCGCGCCGGAGCTCGACTCGGCGAATCCCGAGGCCAACGAGACCGTCAACGTCTACTTGGCGGCGCACCTCGACGCGGGGGAAATCGCAGATTTCCAGTTTCGCGTGCAGGTCGCCGCAGAGGATTTCGCAGCGTCCACGCCGCTGTCGGACGAGGGCATCGTCGCGGTGGCGGAGGACGCGGAACAGGGGGCGCGGCTGGTGTTCCTGCCCTTCGCCGCGGACCACAGCGTCGCCGATCCGCATCCGCTCACGGGCCCACTCGTGATGAGCCCACGCCGACCGTCGGTCTCGAACGACGGCCGCTGGGTGGCGTTCGATGCGACGTTGCGCGGTAGATCCCAGCGCCGGGGTGTGTACCTCCTCGACAGGCTCACCGCCGATGTCCGCCGCCTGACCGT
>CAYVDO010000076.1:0-13533 GCA_964450125.1 uncultured bacterium | reverse complement strand
CGATCTGCCCGCCCTCATCTTCATGAAGGCCGTCGGTGGCATGGCCAACCGACAGATCGCCCGCGACGTCCGTGCCGCCCCCTCCACCATCGACCGCCTCCTCGCACGCCTCGGACGTCACTGCCTGCTGCTGCACACCCGGCTCACCGCCGATGTCCGCCGCCTGACCGTCGACCCGGGAAGTGCGACGAGCTTCGATCGAGGTGCCTCGCTCGATCCCGGGGTGCGCCACTTCGCGTATGTATCGAACCGTCGCGGGAGCACGACGGGCGCCGGCCTGGCGGAGATCGCGACGGGGCAGGGCTGCGGCTTCGGGCGAATGCTCGGTTGCGCGGACCACGTCGCATTTGCACCCGATGGTCAAGCGCTCGCACGGACCTGTGACGGTGCGCTGGTACTCGATGCCCTCGACGGATCGTCGATCACCGTGTTGTCCGCGCACGCAGGCGCGCGCAGTCCCGCATTTTCTCCCGACCGCCGGCTCCTCGCGTTCGCGTCCGATTCGGGACTCTGGGTGCACGGGCTCGACTCGGGGCGGGAGCGGCGGATAGCGGAATGGGGCGATTCGCCGACGTGGGCCGGCGCCGAGCATCTGATCGTGCATCGCGAGATCGACGGCGAGATCGATCTTCACCGCATCGACGTACTCACCGGCGCCTCGCAACAGCTCACGCCGCGCGACGGCGTGAACGTGAGCGAGCCGTCGCATGCGTCCGCCAGGTCGGTGCCGTGAGGGCGGCGTGGAGGTCGTGTCCGCTCACGGCGGCGCCGCCGCCGGCCGGCGCTCATTCCCGATGACGACTTCGACGGATTAGCCTGCACGCCGTCGGCGCAAAGAGCGAGGAGAGGCGCACCTGCCTTTCTGACGGCGCTCGCGAGTCGCGGCGCAGGTCACGGCGCAGCGCGGAGTTGCGGGCGAGCGCTCTCCGGAGCATGCGGCGCCGCCGCGCGTACCTCGGCCTCTCTTTCCCACGAGCACGTTCCCATGCCCCGCCAGCGCCGTCGCTCGCATGAACGTCGCCGCGTCGGGCCGTCGGTGTTGCCGTCGGACCCGCTCTGGTACAAGGACGCGATCGTCTACGAGGTTCGGCTTCAGTCGTATGCCGACAGCAATGGCGACGGCTTCGGCGACTTTCGAGGACTGATCGACCGCCTCGACTACATCCAGGATCTCGGGGTCACCGCGATCTGGTTGCTGCCTTTCTATCCGTCGCCGCTGCGCGACGACGGCTACGACATCGCCGACTACACCGACGTTCATCCCGAGGCCGGTACGCTCGGCGACTTCGAGCGCTTCCTGAGCGAGGCGCACCGGCGCGGGCTGCGCGTGATCACAGAGCTGGTGATCAACCACACCTCGGACAAGCATCCCTGGTTCGAGCGGGCGCGCCGTTCGCCATCCGGCAGCCGCTGGCGCGATTTCTACGTGTGGAGCGACTCGGTCAAGCGCTACGAGGGCACGCGCATCATCTTCCAAGACTTCGAGCACTCGAACTGGACGTGGGATCCGGTGGCGGGCGCCTACTACTGGCACCGCTTCTACGCCCATCAGCCCGACCTGAACTTCGAGAGCCGAGACGTCCGCAAGGCGGTGGTGAACGTCCTCGACTTCTGGCTCGGGATGGGGGTCGACGCGCTGCGTCTCGACGCGATTCCCTATCTCTTCGAGCGTGAGGCCACCTCCTGCGAGAACCTGCCGGAGACGCACGAGTTCCTGCGTGCGCTGCGCAAGCACGTCGACACGCATTTTCAGGACCGCATGTTGCTCGCCGAGGCCAACCAGTGGCCCGAGGACGCGGCGGCGTACTTCGGCACCGGCGACGAGTGCCACATGGCGTTCCACTTTCCCGTGATGCCGCGTTTGTTCATGGCGCTGCATCGCGAGGACCGATACGCCATCGTCGAGATCCTGAGCCAGACCCCGGCGATCCCCGAGTCCTGTCAGTGGGCGGTGTTTCTCCGAAATCACGACGAGCTCACGCTCGAAATGGTGACCGACGAGGAACGCGACTACATGTACCGGATGTACGCGCACGATCGCCGGGCCCGCATCAATCTCGGCATCCGCCGGCGCTTGGCGCCCCTCCTCGGCAGCGACCGCCGCCGCATCGAGCTCCTGAACGCGCTGCTCTTCTCGCTGCCGGGTACCCCCGTCCTCTACTACGGCGACGAGATCGGCATGGGCGACAACATCTACCTCGGCGATCGCAACGGCGTGAGGACGCCGATGCAGTGGAGCTCCGACCGCAACGCCGGTTTCTCGCGTGCCAACCCTCAACGACTCTTCCTCCCGGTCATCATCGATCCCGAGTTCCACTACGAGAGCGTCAACGTGGAAGCGCAGCAGCGCAACCCGTCGTCGCTGCTCAATTGGATGAAGCGACTGATCGCGCTGCGTAAGCGTCACCGAGCATTCGGGCGGGGCTCGCTCGAGTTCGTGACGCCGAAGAACCGCAAGGTGCTCGCGTTCGTGCGGTCGTTCGAGCACGAGCGCATCCTGGTGGTGGCCAACCTGTCGCGCTTCGTCGAGTACGCCGAGCTCGAGCTCGCGGCATACAAGGGCCGCGTGCCGGTCGAGCTCTTCAGCGGGCGGCCGTTTCCGACGATCTCGGAGCGGCCCTATCTGCTCACGCTGGGGCCGCATTCGTTCTACTGGTTCGAGCTCGAAGAACCGCGCGCCGTGGACGAGATGCCCGCCGACCGGCCGCGGCGGATCCCGCGCGTCGCGGCCAGTGGTCACTGGACCGCGCTCCTCGACGAGAGCGAGCGCGCGCCGCTCGAGGATGCGCTTCGCAGGTTCCTGCCGTCCCGCCGCTGGTTCGGTGGCCACTCCGACCGTATCCGCACGCTCAGGATCGTGGAGGCAATCCCACTCGCAGCGAACCGCGCCGCGGCGCGGCTGGTGTTGGTACGTGTCGAATCCGAACGCAGCGCGGCAGCGTGTTACGCGTTGGTGTTGGCCTGTCTCACCGGGGAGGCCGCCGACCGGGCGCGGCGCGACGAAGCCGCGTCCGTGATCGCGGAGCTGGACCTTTTCCACAACGGGCACAGCGTGTCGGGTGTGCTGGTGGACGGCGCGGGACAGGCCGATGTCGCCACGGCGCTACTCGAATGGATCGTACGGCGAAAGCGTGCTGCCGGCGCCTTCGGCGAGCTGGTCGGCAGCGCCACGCGCCGCCTCGCCTCGTTGCGCGGGGCCGAGGGCGCCGAGCTGCCCGCCCGGGTGCTGGGCGGTGAACAGAGCAATACCTCGATCAGTTTCGGTGATCGGGTGTTGCTCAAGCTGGTGCGCCGGCTACCCGATGGCGTCAGCCCGGATCTGGAAGTCGGGCGTTTCCTGAGCGACCACGCAGGATTCGCCAACGTCGCACCGCTCGGCGGAGCGCTCGAGTACCGCCGCCCCGACCAGGAACCGATGACGCTGGCGGTTCTCGCCGGCTTCGTCCGCAACGAAGGCGACGCGTGGGCGTACACCCTCGACCACGTGGAGCGATATTTCGAGCACGTGCTGGCGCGACAACAGGAGCTCGGCCAGCCACCGCCGTCGAGCGCGTGGGTGCTCGATCTGATCGACCGTGATCCGCCGCCGTTGGTCGGTGAGTTGCTCGGCGATTTCATCGAGTCCGCCCGGCTCCTCGGCCAGCGCACGGCCGAGATGCACCTCGCGCTCTCGTCTGATCCTGGTGATCCGGCGTTCGCGCCTGAGCCGATGTCCCGCCATTACCAGCGTGGCCGATTCCAATCCATGCGCAGTCACGCACAAGAGATGCTGGCGACGCTGCGCGAGCTGGAGGCGCGGCTCGACGAGCCGGCCCGCGCGGCGGCGGCGGATCTTCTGGGACGCGAGGAGGCGCTCATGGCCGCTTTCCAGGGCATCCTCGGCGAGACCCTGCCTGGACGCCGCATCCGTTGTCACGGCGATTACCACCTCGGGCAGGTGCTCTACACCGGCTCCGACTTCGTGGTGATCGATTTCGAGGGCGAACCGTTGCGCGCTCTCGGCGAGCGCCGATTCAAGACCTCGCCGCTGCGCGACGTCGCCGGCATGCTGCGCTCCTTCGACTACGCCGTGCACCATCCGCTGCTCCAGGGGTCGCGGCGTGGCAAGGTGCGGCCGGAGGACGTGGGCGGGCTCGGGCCCTGGGCGGAGTTCTGGCGTGCGTGGGTGTCGTCCTCGTTCGTACGCACGTACCTCCGCCACACCAGCGGCAGCGGATTGGTGCCGGAGGATCGCGCTTCACTCACGCGCCTCTTGCGGGCGCTGATCCTCGAGAAGAACGTCTACGAGATCGGCTACGAGCTCGCCCACCGCCCGCACTGGGTGAGCATTCCCATTCGCGGGATTCTCGATCTGCTGGGGGCAGGACCGGGCGGGGACGAGGTGCGCTGATCGTGGACGAGCCGCTCGGCACCCTCGATCTCGAGCTTTTCCGCGAGGGTGCGCACGATCGGCTCTACGACCATCTGGGCGCGCACCTCGTGCGCGGTCCCGAGGCGCCTGGCGTGCGTTTCGCGGTGTGGGCTCCCAACGCTGCGGCGGTGTCGGTGGTCGGCGACTGGAACGGCTGGGACGAGCGTGTAGACCCGCTCGCGCCGCTCGCTGCATCGGGAATCTGGTCGGGCTTGGTTCCGACTCTCGCCGAGGGCGCCCTCTACAAGTATCGGCTGATCGCTGCGGCGGATGGGCGTCGATTCGACAAGGCCGATCCATTCGCGTTTCGCGCTGAGGTGCCTCCTGCGACGGCCTCGGTGGTGTACGACGTCACCGCGCACCCGTGGCACGACGACGCCTGGCTCGCGACGCGCGTCACGCGCAACGCCCTCGATGCGCCGATCGCGATCTACGAGCTGCATCTGGGCTCGTGGCTGCCAGCCTCGGGTGTGCCCGGGCGTTCACCGAGCTACCGGGAACTCGCACCGCGCTTGATCGATCACCTGCACGCGCACGGGTTCACGCACGTCGAGCTGATGCCGGTCATGGAGCACCCGTTCTACGGCTCGTGGGGATATCAAACCACGGCCTACTACGCACCCAGCGGCCGCTACGGAACCCCCGCGGACTTCGCCTTCCTGATCGATGCTCTCCACCGAGCCGGCATCGGCGTGATCCTCGACTGGGTGCCGTCTCATTTCCCGAACGACCCGCACGGGCTCGGGTGCTTCGACGGCACGGCACTCTTCGAGTACGCCGATCCGCGCGAAGGCGTCCACCCGGACTGGAACAGCCTGATCTTCGACTATGGCCGCGGCGAGGTGCGGAGCTTCCTGCTCTCGAGCGCTTGCTTCTGGCTCGATCGCTATCACGCCGACGGGCTGCGCGTGGATGCGGTCGCCTCGATGCTCTACCGCGACTACTCGCGCCGAGCGGGCGAGTGGGTTCCCAATCGCGACGGAGGTCGCGAGAACTTCGAAGCGATCGCGCTGCTTCGCCAGCTCAACACCCGAGCTCACGAGCGATTCCCCGCGGTTCTCACCGTCGCCGAGGAATCCACCGCGTGGCCTGGCGTCACCCGATCCCCGCCCGAGGGTGGGCTGGGCTTCGATCTCAAGTGGGACATGGGTTGGACGCACGACGTCCTTTCGTATTTCCGCCGCGATCCGAGGGAGCGCCACCATCACCACGGCGAGCTCACGTTCCGGATGATGTACGCGCACAGCGAGCGCTTCGTGGTGCCGCTCTCCCACGACGAGGTCGTCCACGGCAAACGATCGCTCCTCGAGCGGATGCCGGGCGACGACTGGCAGCAGCGGGCCAACCTGCGGCTGCTGCTCGGCTACGCGTACATGCAGCCGGGCAAGAAGCTGCTCTTCATGGGCGCCGAGCTCGGGCAGCGTCGCGAGTGGGACCACGATCGGCCCCTCGACTGGGATCTGCTCGACGACCCGCGCCACGCCGGTGTCGCGCGCTGGGTCCGTGACCTGAACGCGCTCTACCGCCACACGCCTGCGTTGCACGAGCTCGACGTCGACGCCCGCGCCGGCTTCGCCTGGATCGCGTGCGACGATGCCGAGCACAGCACGCTTTGCTTCCTGCGCTGTGGTCGTGCGCTGGACGCTCGAGTGCTGGTGGCCTGCAACTTCACACCGGTGCCCCGCGAGGGTTTCGTCGTCGGCGTGCCGCTTGGGGGTCGCTGGCATGAGGTGTTGAACGGAGATGCGTCGATCTACGGCGGCAGCGGCTGGGGAAATTTCGGCGGCGCCGACGCCGCGCCCGTTCCCGCACACGGCTACGCGCACTCGCTCGTGCTGACGCTGCCGCCGCTGGCGCTGGTGGCTTTCGTGCGGGGCTAGGCGAGCGAAGCCGAGCCGGCTTGGGGGTGGGGCCCCGAATGAGTCACCCCTTTTTCGGGGCGAGGGTCTGGAACAGACGCCTGAGGAAGCATCGAGCTGGGAGCCTGTCATCGTGCGCGACACGTTTTCCGTCGGGCTCCTCGGGCACCGCGCGACCCGCGCTCGCTGGGCAGCGCGCACGCCGCGCAATACGCTTGGCTCGGGATCGGGCGCGATCTCCAGACTTCGGCGCTGCGCCTACCCGCAGCCACCCCGTTGGCGATGGTGGACGGTGGGGAACGCGGAGCGCGTGCCCCCGGGACCGATCGTATGACCGTATGCGCTCACGGCCACGCGCCGCCCGCGTGCGCCCCGGGGCGCGCACGCTGGTTGGTGACGGCGTTCGTCGCGGTCGCCGTGATCGTCGCGCCCGGCGCAGCCGTTGCCGATGTCCCCGACGGAGCTGCACGATCCCGGACTCCTGCGGAGCGTTTCGCGGCCGCGCCGCTCGATCGCTCGACTCCGCAGCGCACGTGGTCGGGGTTTCTCACGGCGGCGGCGAAGCGCGACTACGTAGGCGCCGCCCTCTATCTCGACCTCACCGACGTCGTCCCGGAGCAGCAGGCGTTGGTCGGTCCCGACCGCGCCCTCAAGCTCGCCACGGTGTTTCGCGCGTTGAGCCAGCGCACCCCGTCCTTGCCTGACGAGCCCGATCCCCGTCCCGACGGCGGAGGCGTGGCCGGTGAGTGGCCGGTGTTGGTCGCGGATCACGCCGCCACCGGCACCCACGTCGAGATCGTTTTGAATCGCAAAGATACGAGTGACGGTCCGGCATGGTTCGTGTCGGGCCAGACCGTGGCCTCGATCTCCGCGTGGCACGCGGCGATGCTCGGAGGAGCACGTGCGATCGACCGGGTGTCGGTGGATGCAGGCCTCGGCCCCGCGCCGGCGGATCTCGATCTCTCGACTCCGGCGCGAAGCCTGCGCAACTTCATCGACTCGTGTCGGTCGGGACACCTCATGCGCGCCGCGCGCTCGCTGTGGCTCGACGGCTTCCCGCGCGAGCTGCAGCCGGTCGTCGGGCCGCGGCTGGCGTTGCGGCTCAAGCACGTTCTGGATCGGCAGCTCTGGATCGACTTCTCGCGAGTGAGCGACTCGCCGTATGGCCGCCCCGAGCCTGCCGAGGTGGCCGAGGACGAGGACCAGATCGGCGTAGTGCCGACTTCGGCCGCAACCGTCCCCATCCGGCTGGTGCGGATCCCTGCTGGCGAGGGCGCGTTCGTGTGGTTGGTGTCGCCGGCCACCGTTGCGCAGATCGACACGCTCTACGCAACCCATGGCGTCGGCCCGGTCCTCGACTGGATCCCGGAACGGCTCTTGGGTTGGCGCCTTCTCGAGATCGAGCTCTGGCAATGGCTGGCGATCGGTGTGGGTTTCGTGCTGGCACTCTCGATCGCTGCGATCGCCGTGCGGCTGGTGCGTCCCTTCGTCGGGATCGCGACCAGGCGCGGGAAGCTGCGGTGGGCGAGTCCGGTGCTGGCGTCGAGCCGCGACGCCTTGCGGGCGCTGCTGTTTTTGGGATTGCTGGGGGTCTGGGTGCGCCGCTTGGGACTTGCGGTTCCCGCGGCGCGCGTCGCGGAACTGCTGTTGCACGCGCTCTGGGTGCCGGCGGTTGCGTGGTTCGTGGTGCAGCTCGTCGCAGCGGGAGCGGCGGCGCTCGAGGCGCGACTTTCGCGCGGCGGCGCGTACGGGTTCGCGGATCGGGCTCTCACCACGCGTGTGGCGGCGGCGCGGCGGCTCCTGACGGCGCTGGTCTGGTTGGTGGCGACGGCGCTGGTGCTCGAGCGTTTCGAGGTGATCCGGCACGTGGGCACCGGCCTCTTGGCGTCAGCGGGAGTGGCGGGCATCGCCGTGGGACTAGCGGCACAGCAGACGTTGCGGAACTTCCTCGCCGGCATCCAGCTCGCCCTCACCGAGCCGATCCGGATCGGCGACGTGCTCGTGTTCGAAGGTGAATGGGGCGTGGTCGAGGAGATCTCGTTCAGCCAAGTCGTCATCCGAATCTGGGACTTGCGGCGTCTCGTGGTGCCGGTCACGTATCTTTTGGAACGGCCGATCGAGAGCTGGACACGGCTCAGCCCGGAGCTGCTCGGTACGGTGTTCGTTCCGGCGGACTACCGCGCCGACGTGGCGGCGGCACGCGCGCACGCGCACGCCGTGGTGCGCGGGTCGCCGTGGTGGAATCGGAAGGTCGAGCCGCAGTTGCTGGTCACCGAGCTGCGCGAGGAGACCATCCAGCTCCGCATCACCGTGAGCGCTGACGACGCATCGAGTCTGTGGAGCCTGCGCTGCGAAGTGCGCGAGGCGATGCTGCGCTGGCTGCAAGAGCACGACGCGTACCCGCGTCGTCGTTTCGCGGGAACGCTCGAACGCGGCGAGCCTCTCGACGATCTCGCCGGGCGGGCCGGTGCTGCCCGCGTCGCCGGGGCGAGCTGACGGCCGTGGGTGCGATCGCGACGAGCGTGCCGTGAACGACGAGACACACGCGCCACTCAGCTCGGCGATGGAACGACTGGGGGTGGACCGCTTCCTGCTCGGCATCCACGAGGCGAGCTTCCCTTGCGATGCCGACGAGGACCTCGGCCGAGGCTCCCCTGGATCGCGCGCCGGTCGGCGATTGCTGGCGTTCGCAGCGCGCCTGGGTTTCACCGGGCTACAGCTCGGCCCAGGCGGCCTCGTCAGCGACGGCAACGCGTCCCCCTACGACGGGGCGCACTTTTCCCGGGACTTCCTGTCGATTCCTCTCGACGCACTGGCCGGCGAACGAGATCTGGGCCGTCTCGTGGCGACGAGCTCGATCGATCGGGCAGTTGCGGACCGGCCAGCGGGCTCCCCCGATCGCACGTCGCATCGCTATGCGTTCGCGGCGATGGGTGGGCTCCTCGACGAGGCGTTCCGCTCCTTCCGAGCCGTGCCGCGTGCGCTCGCCGCCGAGCTCGCCGCGTGGAGTCGTGCCAACGTCACGTGGCTCGAACGCGACGGGCTGTTCGAAAGCCTGCGCCGGCTGCACCTCGGCGAGGACTGGCAGCGTTGGAGCGGCACCGCCGAAGCGGATCTCGATCGTGTGCTGCTCGCACCGCCCCCGAGCCTCGCCGCCGCTGCGGTCAGGCGGCGTGCCGCACTGTGCGAGGTCGCGCGGGTCACCCTCGATCGCCACTCGTTCGTTCAATGGCTCGTTCATCGCGAGCACGCGGAGACGCGCCGTCACGCACGCGCACTCGGCCTGACACTCTTCGGTGACCTGCAGATCGGCTTCTCTCGTCGCGACGAATGGGCGGCGCAGCACCTGCTCCTCGCCACGTATCGTCTCGGCGCGCCGCCCAGCCGAACCACTCCCGAGGGGCAACCTTGGGGATATCCAGTGCTCGATCCACGAGCGCTCGATTCGGATGCCGGAGGCGTCGCGCTCGCGTGGCTCGCCAAGCGATTCGAGAAGATGCTCGACGAGTTCGACGGCGTTCGGATCGATCATCCCCACGGCTACGTGTGTCCGTGGGTGTACCGGAGCGACGATCCCGACGCGCTCCGAGCGGTGCGTGCCGGGGCACGGCTCTTCGAGTCGCCTTCCCTCCCCGACCATCCCGATCTGGCGCGTTACGCACGGGTTGCGGAGCGCGATCTCAATCCGAACCCGCGGGTCGCTCGCTACGCGGATGACTGGGTGGTGAGGCTCTCGCCGGCGCAGGTCGAGCGCTACGCCGTGGTCGTCGATCGGCTCGTGGAGCTGGCACGCGTCTGCGGGCGCGACGCCTCGTCGTTGGTCTGCGAGGTGCTGAGCACGCTGCCGCGGCCGCTCGCCGAGGTGTTGCGGCGCCACGGGCTCGGTCGCTTCCGTGTGGTGCAGAAGGCGGACCCGCGCGATCCTGAGGACGTGTACCACGTGACGGACGCCAATGCCGCAGACTGGGTCATGCTGGGCAACCACGACACGCGTCCGATCTGGGTGGCGATCGAGGGTTGGCACGTCGAAGGCCGATTCGAGCCCTGGTGCCGCCGGTTGGCGGCCCGATTGGCCGTGGATCCAGCGGAGCGCGATCGGCTCGCTCACTGGCTGGCGGCGGACGATGGGCTCGTCACCCACGCCGCGTTCGCGGAGCTCCTGGAGAGCCCGGCACGCAACGTGATGCTCTTCTTCGCCGATCTCTTCGGGTTGCGCGAGAGCTACAACACGCCGGGTACGATCTCCGACCGCAACTGGTCGCTCCGCCTCACCCCCGACTTCGAGGATCGATACCGCGCGGCGTGCGCGGACGGCCGAGCGCTCGATCTTTCGTTCGCCGCGGGCCTCGCGTTGCGGATGCGCGGCGCGCGCGACGCATCCACGCGTGCGCTCCTGGCGCAGCTCGACGGCGCGTCGTTGGCGCCCTGGCGCTGGCCACTTTCCCGGGGCTGACACACCTCACGGCCGCAGCAACTCGGCGAGGAGCGCACGTGCGGCGCCGACGTCGGGAATCGAGTAGCGGGCGCGGGTCGGATTGGGACCTACGTGGACCGAGAGCGCGCCCTCGGGAAGCGCCGCAAACAGCTCCTCGTCGGTGGTGTCGTCGCCGAGCGCGAGCCAAGCCGTATCCTCGGGTACCCGCTCCTGGATGGGGCCTACGATCTGCGCCTTGCTCACGCCTACCGGCCGGACTTCGATCACCTTGTCGCCCACCAGCACGGCCGCGGGGCTCGAGGAGAGCAGCTCCGAGAGATGCAGCCGCAGCTCGTCCGCCTGGTGCGACGCGAACACCGGCTCGGCGGCACGCCAGTGCCACGCGACGCCGGCTCCCTTGCGCTCGACCAGCGATCCCGGAGTGCGCTCGGCGAACTGGCGAAGGATCGGCTCGACGCGCTCGCGCCAGCGCAGATCGAGCGCACGCTGCGAGCGCCAGCGCGTGCCCGCAGGATCGCGTGTGGCGAGGCCGTGCTCGACGTGAAGATAGATCGCCAGGTTCCCGAGCCACTCGTCGAGCGTCTCCCGCGTGCGCCCGCTCACCACGTGCACCTCGGTGGACGGCCGAGTCGCCAGTGACGCCAGCAGCTCGAGGATCTCCGGGTCGGGGGACGCGAGCTCCGGTCGCAGCGCGAAGGGCACGAGCGTGCCGTCGTAGTCGAGCAACAGCACGAGGCGGCGTGCCGCCTTCGCCGCGGCGACGACGTCCAGCGGCGGCGGCCCGCCGTGAGGTTCGAGGCTCAGGGGCTCGCACCGGTCGCTCGGCTCGAGCGCGCCGAGAAACGATTCCGTCCAGCGGTGGACGTCGTGGGCGATCACGCGCGCCCGCATCGATGTCATGCGCCGCCGCCGCTCGGCCTCGTCCATGTTCAGGGCCTGGTGGAGGACGTCGGCGGCTTCGTCGACGTCGTAAGGATTCACGAACAGCGCCCCCGGCAACTCGTCGGCGACGCCCGCGAACTCGCTCAGCACCAGCACGCCGTCGCCGTCGGAGCGTGTGGCGACGAACTCCTTGGCCACGAGGTTCATGCCGTCGCGGATCGGCGTCACCAGCATCACGTCCGCGGCGCGATAGAGCGCGGCCACCTGCTTCTCGGAGAAGCTGCGATGGATGTAGTGGATCGGAACCCAGCTCGGCGTCGCGTAGGCGCCGTTGATGCGGCCCACGAGGTCTTGGACCTGGTTGCGGAACTCGCGGTAGGAGCGGACCACGGATCGCGACGGCGAGGCGATCTGGACGAGCCTCACTTTGCCGTGCGCTTCGGGATGCCGCGCGAGGAAGCGCTCGAAGGCGAGCAGTCGCCGCGGAATTCCCTTCGTGTAGTCGAGGCGGTCGATGCCCACCAGAATCGAGCACCCGGAGTCCGATCGGATCGTGCGTGACTCGGCCTCGATCGCCGATTCTCTCCCGAGCGCGGCGAAATGCTCGGTGTCGATGCTCATCGGAAATACGCCGAGGCGAACGAAGCGGCCAGCGACGGGGACGCGGTCGATCTCCACGGCCCGGCCCACCAGCCGCAACATCGACGCGCAGAAGTGCCGCAGGTAGCTCGCGGTGTGGAAGCCGATGAGGTCGGCGCCCAACAACCCCTCGAGCAGGCGACGACGTCCCGGCAGGGTGCGGAAGAGATCGCTGGGCGGGAAGGGGATGTGGAGGAAGAACCCGATGCGTGCGTTCGGGAGGCGCTGGCGCAGCAGCGCGGGAACCCGCATCAGGTGGTAGTCGTGTATCCAGATCCGGTCGTCGGGCCGGCACTCGGCGGCGATGATCGACGCGAAGCGGTCGTTGATCCGTTCGTAGAGTTCCCAGTCCTGCGGCTCGATCGGCACCTTGTCCAGAAGGTAGTGGAACGTGGGCCACAGCACCTCGTTCGCGAAGCCCTCGTAGAAGCGGTCCACCTCATCCGGCTGGATCGGCACCGCGACGAGACGCTGCTCGGCGAGCCGGACGGCGAGCTTGCTCTCGAGCTCGGGCTCGAGGGAGCCGCGCGTGCCCGGCCACCCGATCCACACCGAGTCCCGAGTCCGATGCACGCGGCGTAGCCCCGTCGCGAGCCCGCCGGTGCTGCGAATCATCGCAAGCCGGCCGCGATTCACCGACACCGTCACCGGCAGGCGATTCGAAACGATGATGACGCGTGGCATCGTCCCCGGGTTCCTTTCAGCGCATCGCATGCGCCTCGATCGCGATCAACGTTCTCCCTGTGCGTGCGGTGGGCGCTGCTTCGTACGCTGGCCTCGAAACTGCTGGATGTCGCTCGTCGAGCCCACCACCACCAGGGTGTCGCCCGCGTGCAGCGCCGCCCCAGGATCGGGCAGCCGCTCGACGGTCTCCCCCGTGCGACGCACGGCCACCACCGTGAGTCCGTGGGCGACGCGCAGATCGGCTTGGCGGAGCGAGCGTCCGTCCAGCTCGGGTGGCACCGTGACTCGTTCCGTGACCAGGCCCGGCTGCAAATGGACCTGGCTCGCCATGCGCGGTCGCGTCACACCCGGGATGTCCGACGCATGATCGGCTACGCCCAGGAATTCCTCGGTGAGCAGCTCGTTGGTGTAGACGCGCAGCACGTCTCGTCGCGAGATGAGACCGGCGAGCTTTCCAGACTCGTCGATCGCCGGCAGCTCGTCGCGCTCGTCCCACACGAACTCGTCCAGGCAGTCGGCGAGCGTGTCGGAGACACGCACCGGACGAACGTTGGCGGTGGCGAGGTCGCGTGCGCTGACGAGCGTATCCAGGGCGCGGACCTCGGGGTCCTGGAGGTCGAGGA
>CAYVDO010000075.1:18923-24291 GCA_964450125.1 uncultured bacterium | reverse complement strand
CCACGACGAAGCCGTAAGTGATGCCGCCGCCCGCGGCACCGCCGGGCGTCACGTGGAAATCCTCGAAGTCGGCGCGGCTCTCGCCGCGATAGCTCACGCCGAAGGTGAACCCGTCCAGAAAGGGTCCGACCTGGAAGCCGCCGATCGGCGCGGACTGCCAGGGTGCCGAGAGCGAAAGCTAGCCCTGGGCCGGTGTGCCGTCGAGATTGAGATCGAACACGATCTCGCCCGCGGGCGTGTAGTACATCTGCATGCCCGCACCCACCTTGAGCCACGGGGCGAGCTCGGCGCCGAAGCCGTAGTAGATGTACATGAGGTCGAGCATGTGCCGGTACCGCGCGTAGCCGGGCTCGGCAGCGTCGCGGCTGGTCATCGTGAAGCCGTGATCGGTGGGCAGAAGGAAGAGGGCACCGCCGGCGACCTTGGTGTCGAGCACCGTCATCGGCAGCACCACCGAGCCGATCGCGGACACCTGATGCTCGACCCGCGGGTCGACGTCGCCGTAGACCGGACTGCCGTCGGCGTCCTCGCCCACCACGCCGCCGCGGAGTGGATCGAGCTGGGGATCGATGGTGAGGAGCCCGAGCGCCACCGTGGGCCCCTCGAGTGCCGCGAGGCCGGCGGGGTTGTAGAAGATCGAGTACGCGTCGTCCGCCGACGCGACGTAAGCACCGCCGAGGGCAACACCACGCGGACCGATTCCCAAGAGGCCGGGAACGGTGGCGCTCGCCGTCGCGGCACAGACGGTTGCCAGCAACACACCGAGCGACGCGCGGCGCAGGTCAGCGATCTTCACACCGCACTCCGTTCTCGAGCTGCTCCGGCAAGCAGAGCACGCCGTCGCGCGTGACGCGTACCTCGATGGTGGCGCCATCCGAGCCCACCCAGAACGCGACCGTCGAGAGCAGCGTGGTGCGCCCCGCGTCGTCCGCGTCGTGGAGTGCGAGCACGTGATCGCCGAGATCGGTGTCGAACGCTGCGTCGCGACCCGGCGTGAGCGTGGCCACCCGTGTCCCGGGATCGAGCACCCGATCGCCGAAGACCGACGGCTCGAGGAGGACCGCGATCTCGCCGTCGGAGCCGTAGAGCTGCGCGTTGCTGGCGCCGTTTCGGAGCGCGATCGTCACGCGTGGCGCCACTACACCGCTCGAGCTGCAAGCGAGGCCGAGGGCGAGGACGGCGAGGGCAAGCTGCGATCGCGGTCGCCGCGCCGCGTGCGAACGGGCCGATGCGCAGCTGGTTGCTAACATCGTTAACATGGTGTTACGAACGCGCAGTCGAGTCAACGATTTCGATGTTCGCTCTCGATTGGCGCACTCCACGAGGACTCATGCGGCTTCGTGCCCGAACGCGCGCCTCGCTCCTGCAGACACTCACGGGATGGGCTGCGAGCACGGTACTCGTCGCACGCGCCGTGGCCGCCACACCGCTCGATCGGCCGATCGATCCGGTGGCCGTCGAAGGTGCGGCGCTGCCCGAGCTGTTGGGAAAGCCCATCGCTTCACTTCGAGCCGCGGTGTGGCGCGACGGCACCTTCCAGCCGATTCCGTTTCAGATCGACGAACGTGATGCCGCCGGTGGTTGGGTCTTTCCCGCTGGACCGGAGGCGAGCCACGACGAGGACGAGGGGCGCTTCGACGCCAACGACGTGCTTTCGCTCATGGCGAGCGATCTCGGTGAGGCGAAACCAGCGGACGCAACGGCGTGGGCGTTCGCCGGCGCGAGCCCGTCCATGATCCGCGAGCTTCGGTTCCGCGACCCGCTCGATGGCCGAACCGCATTCGCTTACGCCACGGCGTGGGACGGCGCGGCACCGCCGCCGAGCGACGTCGACTACGTGCGCTACGACCCCGCCACCGACGAGGTGCACGCGCGCACGTTCATCCTCGGGTTCAACCCCGAGGTGCCGTTCGCCATCGATCGCATGCGACTGCGTCTCCCCGACGGCTCGTGGTCGCCGAGCCGCGTCGACATCCTGAAGACGCGGCTGCGCTCGACGATCTGGAGCGTCTACGACTTCGATCGCAACCAGGACGACTTCGAGGCCGTCACCGCGGCGTGGATCGACGGGCCGGTGCGCGTGGTGCTGCACAAGGGCATCAGCGTGCGCATGATCCTCGGCATCCAGACCCCCAAGGTGTGGAACGACACGATCTTCCATCCCTACTCGTTCCAGTACCGGGTGGAGATCGCCATGCCGTTCACGATCCCATCGATCTTCTCGCGCTTCGAGCTCTCGAGCGGCGTCGACTTCGACGGTCTCACGGGCGCCAAGCTCTACGTGAAGGGCGTGGCCGGGCCAGTCGCAGTGGTGGGCCAGCCCGCGGGCGAGGCGCTGGCGCGGCTGGCTGCGAGCGGCGCCGAGGCCCGCGTGACCGCCCTCGACTGGAACGGTCGGTTCTCGGTGACCCGCATCCAGATCGATCCGTCGGTTCCGCTCCGGGTGAAGTTGCGCTGGGTCGACGACCCCCAACTCGAAGACCCGCCCGAGCGCTTGCGCGGCGCCACACCGGGCCTCTATTTCGACTTCGAGAACTGGCTCGCCGTGGAACAGAAGAACGTCTCGATCGGCACCGGCATCTACCTGCCGCCCACGTTCCGTCCCGGCGACGAAGACGCGTTCGAACGCCAGCTCGACCACCCCGTGACGCTGGCGCCGGCGCCGTAGCGACGGTCGTCGATTCGATCTTAGCCCGATTGATTCATGAACGCGGCGTCCAGACACCAGGAATCACCCCGTTGACACCTGACATCGTCGCAAGTGCCGCTCGCTCGTGCCCGCGACAGCGCGTCGGCGCAGACGGAGCAGGGGCCGCAGCGCGACGTTCGTGAAGGATGCAGGTTAGAACGCCACGCTGCCGATGAGCGACATCACGGCGCTGCGGTCGTATCGACTCGCGAGCCCGCCCGAATCGACCACCAACATCCGATCGCCACGTTTCGCTTGCGCGAGCATGAGTGTCGTGGGCGTGCCGCCGGGCTTGTCCGGCTCGCGGTGACCGAGCTGCACCACCACCGCGGCGCCGGCCGAGCTGGTGGTCCGAAAGGTCTCGTCGAACTTGATGCGCAGGTCGGCGCGCCGGTCGGCGAAGCAGCGATCGACGAAGCGCTCGAGGTCGGCGGCAGCGCCGTAGAGCAAGGTGGCTTCGGTGGCGCTCCCGGGGCTCGCGAGGCGTGCCACGGCGATGGACGTGTCCGGCAGCCCGCGGCACCAGGCGGCGTCGCGCGGCTCCTGCTTGCCGGCGGCCGGATCGGTAACCGTCCAACCCGCCGGTGCGACGTAGCTGCGACCCTCGGCAGCGAACTTCGCCCACGTGCCGCGTGACGGGCCCGTCTCGGCTTCTTCGCTTCTCGAACACGCCGCGCTGGTCAGCACCGCGGCCACGAGCGCCACTCCTCGCCATCGTTTTCCGAGCTGCATGCCGCTCTCCTCGCGCAGCGCACGCCGCGCTCGGTGCCTTCTACTCGCCGCCTCGGTAGGCTGCAACGCCGAGGACCCCTCGTCGCGCCCTGCCCAGCTCCATGATCTAGAATCACGATGCACCATTCGAGATTGCCACCGACATGACGGAACCGGAGCTGCGCCGCCACGAAGTCCTCGTGCGACTGCCGCACGCGTTTCTGGCCGTGTTGGCACTCGCTGGCGCGACGCTGTTGGCGCGCATCTTCGATGCGGCGCCCAAGTTGGCCATCGCGGATTCGCTGCCCAACTTGCCCGCGCGGCTGTTGTTGCCCGCAGTGGCGCCGCTCCTCCTCGAGCTCTCGCTGGGTGCGGCGTTGGCGCTCGTCGGCGGCCGGCGAAGCTCGCTCACGCGGCGCTTGGAGCGCCGCTCGGAGCATCTCGACAACGCACCCGCGTCCGAGACCGCGGCTCGGGTGCTCGCCAGGGTCACGGCACTCGGCTTCGACGGAACGATCGAGCACCCGCTGGGAAAGACGGTGATCGCCGTGGTGCGTCCGCGCACCCGGCCGTTCCGTGGATTCGCCGGGCTGCCGCTCGCGGGCTCGATCACGATCGAGGAGATCGCCGGCGTCTCCCACGTGAGCGCGACGCTAGCGGTCACCACGTTCATCGTGCGCGAGACCGGCGAGGCGCTCTACCTGGACGAGCTCGCGAGGCATCTCGCCGGGCACGGCGACGCGGTCCGGCCGATTCGCGCGCCGGCCGCAGGCATGAGCTTCGCGGTGAGTTACGCGGCGCTGGCGGTGGCGCTCACAGCGGCCGCTGCACACGAGGGCTGGCTGGTTCCGGCGCTCTATGCCGAGACGACCACCACCCTCGGGCTCGCGACCAGTGTGTTGGCGCTGGCGGCGATCGGCCTCGAGTGGCAGAGCAGCATCGGCTTGCCCGAGACGCTCGCGGCACTGGTGGCCACCATCCTCACGCGGATGACGCTCGCCGGCTGGCACCCCGCTCCGTGAGCCAGCGCGGGACGTCGCGCGAGCGCGCACGACGCGAGGACCAGGGGAAAAGCACATGATCGAATCCCGCGTCCAGGCTCCATCGCCACGACTGCCGCTCGGCGTGCTCGCCGTGGTGGCGGTGGGACTCTCGATCTCCGGCATCGGACCTACGGACCGCTTCACGTGGTTTCTGGAGGTGGCGCCGGTGCTGATCGGCGCGCCGATCCTGATGGCCACGCGAACGCGCTTCCCGTTCACTCCGCTCGTCTACGTGCTGGTCGGCCTCCACGCGTACATCTTGATGATCGGCGGCCACTGGACCTACGCGAAGGTGCCGTTCGGATTCTGGCTCCAAGACGCGTTTCACATGGCCCGAAATCCCTACGACCGCATCGGTCACTTCGCGCAAGGATTCATCCCCGCGATGGTCGGCCGCGAGATCCTGCTGCGCCGCTCGCCGCTTCGTGGCAGCAAGTGGCTGCCCTACGTGGTGCTCGCGTTCTGTCTCTCGCTCAGCGTCACTTACGAGTTCGTGGAGTGGTGGACGGCGCTCGCGAGTGGTGAAGCGGCGGATGCGTTTCTCGGCACACAGGGCGATCCGTGGGACACCCAATGGGACATGTTCCTGTGCGGAGTGGGCGCGAGCGTCGCGTTGCTCACGCTCTCCCGCGTGCAAGACCGCCAGCTCGCGCAGATGGGCGTCGCGTAGCGGTCGCCTCGGGGAGCTGTTCGAGCGCCCCGCCCCGAAGAGGACGAGGGACTCGGGACTCCACCCGAGTCGACTCGCTACGCTCGCCGGCGGCGGCGCGGCGAGCAAGGGGATGCGTCGCCCGCGGCCTCACCACCCGCGGGCGCGGCGGATCGCACGGCGATCGCGTTTGGTGGGACGCCCGGCGCCGCGGTCACGGATCACGAAGGTGTCGGTCTCGCGGACGATCGAGCCGTCGAGCTTGGTGCCGTCCTT
>CAYVDO010000075.1:0-18913 GCA_964450125.1 uncultured bacterium | reverse complement strand
GTCTCGCGCGGAGGAGGAGGTGGCGAATGATCGACGTAGAGCGTGCGTGCCACCGGCGCAGGACCGCGCTTGGTGCCGAGCGCCGCGACCTCGAGCACGATCGAGCGCGAGTCACGCCGGATCTCGACGCGATCTCCGATCTTGAGGGCGCGGGCCGGTTGCACGCCATGACCGTTCACGGTCACGTGCCCGCCGCGACATGCCTGTTGGGCGAGCGCGCGGCTCTTGAAGACGCGCGCCGCCCACAACCATTTGTCGATGCGTACGGGCTCGACCCGTTCGTCGGGTGAATCGCAGGTCATCGTCTCGATCGCCGCGGAGCTGCCGCTCGCGCGTCACGATACACGCGAAGCCTGGCGCCGACGGAGCGGCGCCCTCCACACGACGACCGAGCGGCGCAACGGTCTCCACGCGCGCCGTCCATCTCGCCGCGAGCCGCAAGGCGAGCCGCGAGCGAAGCGAAGCGACTTGGGGGTGGGCCCCACCGTGGCTTTGCCACGGTGGGCGGGGGGCTTGAAAAGCCCACGAACCCCTGCCGCGACATGCCTGTTGGGCGAGCGCGCGGCTCTTGAAGACGCGCGCCGCCCACAACCATTTGTCGATGCGTACGGGCTCGACCCGTTCGTCGGGTGAATCGCAGGTCATCGTCTCGATCGCCGCGGAGCTGCCGCTCGCGCGTCACGATACACGCGAAGCCTGGCGCCGACGGAGCGGCGCCCTCCACACGACGACCGAGCGGCGCAACGGTCTCCACGCGCGCCGTCCATCTCGCCGCGAGCCGCAAGGCGAGCCGCGAGCGAAGCGAAGCGACTCGGGGGTGGGCCCCACCGTGGCTTTGCCACGGTGGGCGGGGGGCTTGAAAAGCCCCCCGGAAAAACATCGCCACTGAATCCCACGATCGGTGTGCAAGCACACCGATCGTGGGATTCAGTGCGTCCAGCCGCGCCCGCCGCTCGGCTCTTCCTCGTCCTCGTAGCCGTGCGAGAGCACGAACTGCCAGGAAGCGACTCGCTCGCGCTCGTCCTCCGAGATCAGCTCGTACAGGAACTCTTCCTCGTCGCGCTGCTCGATCTGCACGTATGCAACATCCGCGGGGTGCAGGAAGATCTCCGCCATCACGCGCTTGCCGCGAAACACCTGGACCAAGAGCGTGTCTTCGTCCTCGACGGCGAGATGCCAGTGGAGATCTTCGTCGTCGTAGATCACCGATTCGGGCGTGCCTGCGCGCACGATGCAGTTCGCATGGCGCTGGAGCCAGGTCCAGAATTGATCGAAAGGGAGCGTCGACGCCGAATTCTTGGCGGTTTTCTTCGAATCCATGGTCGGATGACCTCCGTCGAGGCGCCGTGACTTGGGGGCGCGGAGTCTAGCAGGCGACCTCGCGGCACGTCATTCGGCGGGCGCGGCGGCATCGGCGTCGGCGCGTCGAGCGTCACTCGAAGACCAGGCTCGGGTCCTCTTGGAGGCGGTGCATCCAATGGCGGGCTTCGAACGCGAGCTTGGGGTGGGTGTCGACCAGGTTGCCGATCTGGCGCAACACGTCCACCGTTCGCCACGCCAGCCGGACCAGATCGCCCTCGTCGCAGTCGACCACCGGCCAGCCGTCGCCGGTCACGATCCGGTCCATGGTCCACGCCGCGCTCAGGTTGACGTGCGGCCGCTCGGCGACGCCCAGCTCGCGCTCCACGTGGGCGATGTGCTGCGCGATCGCCACCAGCTTCACCAGCGGCTGGCCGAGCTCGGGCGTGAGCTCGGGATCGCGCTTGAACTCGCGATCGCCCCCCGCGAGCGCCGCTGCCACGCCCACCAGGCTGCGATCCGCCGTCAGCACACCGTGGCGAATTCCTTCGGCGAGGAGCAGCGGATGATCGAGCCTGAGCAGCGCCGCCCATGCTCCTTCCGGAGTGGGCCGACGATCCGCACCCAAGTAACCGAAGCGCGCGAGCACGGCCACGTAACGCTCGAACTCCTCCCAGAGCCCTTCCTCGAGCTGCGCCGCTCGCACCCGAAGCTCCTCGGCGTTCTTCCGCCGCCGCCGCACCACCGCGCGGGTCTCACCACTGGTGGGCGTGCGGAGATCCAGGGCGTCGGCCTCCGCGCGCAGCTCGCCGATGGTGATGGCGCGCTGGAACTGAGCGAAGCTCTTGTCGAGAAGCTCGCGCACCTGCGTCGGCTCGAACGCGCCCAGCAGGTTGAGCGCCATCGTGTAGCTGGCCTTGAACTGGCTCTCGATGGGCTCGGGCTGACTGCGTAGCGCGTGGGCGATCTCGTCCACGTCCATCGCCGGCCCCGGCACCACGATCGCGAACCCCACGCGGTCCTTGCCGCGCCGGCCGGCACGCCCCGTCATCTGCTGGAGCTCGCGCGCCAGGAACGGTCGCTCGTCGCGTCCGTCCCAGGTCACCGAGCGGGTGATACACGCCGAGCGCGTGGGGAAGTCCACGCCTGCGGCCATCGTGGTGGTGGAGAAGAGGGCATCGAGCAGGCCCTCGGCCATGAGCGTTTCGAGAGCGAGCTTCCACGCCGGGTGATGTCCCGCGTGGTGCGCGGCGACACCGGCGCGGAGAACGCTCTCCAGATGGCGATGGCCCGCGAGCGCCGGAACGTCGCCCACGATCTGGCCCAGAACGTCCTCGATGCGTTGCGCGCGCTCGCCGTGCACGCTCCGCCCGTGACGCGCGCACCACTCGGCGGCGTCGTCGCATGCCGCGCGCGAGCCCATGAACACCAGCGCGGGAAGCAAGTCGTGGCGGCGCAAGAGCGCGATCAGGTCGCGCGGCCGCACGGCGTGGCGAAAGCGACGCGGACCACGCTTCCCGGTACCGCTGCCGCGGCTCTCGCTCGCCACCCGCTGCACGTCGGGGTGGATGCGCCGGCCCTGACCCCAGAAGGGGCCCAGCCTCCATCCGTCGGGGTACGTGAACAACGTTTCCATCGGCACCGGGCGATGGCGGGTGGCGACGATCTGCACGCGCGTGCCGCGCACCTGACTCATCCAGGCGGCGAGCTGGTCGGCGTTGGCGATGGTGGCCGAGAGCAGCAAGCACCGCACCGTGGGGGGCGAGAAGATCCACGCCTCCTCCCAGGTCACGCCACGGTCGAGATCGGCGAGGTAATGCGCCTCGTCGAAGACCACCAGACCGTGATCGATGCTGCATTCGCCCCGCAGGAAATCGTAGAGGCGATTGCGATAGATCTCGGCGGTCGCGACCAGCACCGGCGCCGCCAGGTTCTCCTGGCGATCGCCGGTGACGATGCCCACGCGATCCGCGCCGAAGGTACGGCTCAGCTCGACGTATTTGCTGTTCGAAAGCGCTTTCAACGGCGACGTGTACCAGGCGCGCCCTCCGCGCTCGAGCTCGCGTCGGATCGCTTCCACGGCGATCCAGGTCTTCCCCGCGCCGGTGGGCGCGGTCACGATCACGTCGTGGTCGCGGATCGCTTCGAGTGCCTGCTCTTGGAACGGATCTGCGGTGAACGGTGCTGCCGCGGGCACGCCGATGTTCGCGAGCAACGCCGCCAGCTCGCGCTCACGCGGTTCGTCCTCGCGACGCGGCGGCCGCTCGGCGAAACGCCCCTTGGGCTTGCGCTTGCGATGCACGTGCCGTGCGTCCGGCTGGCTTCCCGGCTCCGGTCGGCGGCGCGTGCTCATCGTGACGACGCTCGTCCGCCCAGCGCCAGAGCGCGGCGAATCACGACGAACGGTGTCGCTCCTCTACTACAAACGAGGCCCTGGCGGCCATCGCGAACCGCTCGTCGCAAACCCCACCCAACGGCGCTTCGCGCAAACCGTGTACCGCTCGGCGGAGGCACTGCTACACGTCATCAACGACGTGCTCGACTTCTCGAAGTGCGAGGTGGGCTCACTCGACCTCGAATCCGTCGACTGCGACCTCCGGCGCCTGGTGGAAGACGTCGTCGAGCTGCTCGGGGAGCCGGCACAGCGCAAGGGGCTCGAGCTGATCGTCTCGCAGGCCGCCACCTTGCCCGAAGCGGTCACCACCGACCCGGCGCGCCTTCGCCAGATCCTCACCAACCTCCTCGGCAAAGCCATCAAGTTCACGGAGATCGGCCTCCGGGCCGACGTGGCGAGATCCGGGCTCGAAGCCGTGCGCGCCGTGGAGCGTCAGCGCTACGACCTGGTGCGCATGGATTGCCAGATGCCGATCATGGATGGCTTCGAGGCCACGCAGCGGATCCGGGCGCTGGAAGCAGACCGGCGGGCACAGGACCCGACGTTCGCCGATTCGGCCTTGCCGGTCTTGGCGCTCACGGCCAACGCCCAGCGTGGTGATCGAGAGATCTGCCCCGTTGCGGCTGGGCCGCAACGGGCGGGGGGCTTGAAAAGCCCACGACTGCGCGTCCCGACGACCAACTCAAGCCATGGTCTCCACGCTCGCCCTCGGTCTTTCCGCGAGCCGGAAGGCGAGCCGCGAGCGAAGCGAAGCGACTCGGGGGTGGGCCCCGTTGCGGCTGGGCCGCAACGGGCGGGGGGCTTGAAAAGCCCCCCGAAAAGCTCAGCCCCGCTCGAGTGGGAACCGGCACGGAGCGCCGCCGTGCTCGTGGGAACGTTCGATCGCGAGGGTGCATTCCTGATCGAGCAGGCCTTGCGCCGCGTCGTAGACGAGCGGCTCGCCGTCGCGAATCGCCGCGGCCATGTCGGCGAGACATTGCGCCACCGCGATCTCGTCGTCGCGAAGCGGCACGTGCGGGAAGGGATTCCGCCATTCCACGGTCGCGCCGCCGCGCCAGGGCGGCGCGGTGAGACGCAACGCGCGCACCCAGGTGCGGCCGTTCGCCTCGACCGTCTCCCACTGGGTCGCGAGCGTGTGGGGCTCGCGACCATCCTCGTCGAGGACCGCCAGCCGGTCGTCCACTCCCATCCCGTGGGTCGCGAAGAACCGCACCTGACGATGCCAGCGCAGCGGCGAGTCGTAGCCGTGGTCGGTGAAGAGAAAGCTCAGGAAGCCACCGTCGGCGAGCTCGATCGAGCCCATGTCCCAACGCTCGCGGTCGCGCCCGTGGCGTCCCTCGATTCGTGACCAGTGCGACGCCACCGGGAACGAGCGCTGAACTCCCAGCGCTTGCACCGGCTGGCGGTCGAGACCGAGCAGGCTGCGCGCCAGCGCCATGCCGTGGTAGCCGTGGCCAGCGAAGTCGCTGGCCGCGTGAAGCACACGCCCGAAGATCCCGTGCGCGATCGCGGCTCGGGTGAGCGCCGCGACCGGAAAGCGCGGGAACTGCTCGGCGACACCGACGATCAGCCCCTTGGCCCGTGCCAGTTCCACGATCGCGTCGCCGTCGGCGAGCTGGTGCGCCAGCGGCGTTTCGCTCAGGAAGTGGACGCCTCGCTCGGCGAGCTCACGCCCCAGGGCACCGTTCGCGTGATATGGCACGGCGCTCACCACGAAATCCGGCCGGGCACGTGCCAGCATCGCGTCGAGGTCGCGAAACGCCGGCACGCCGAGCGCAGCCGCGACGGCCGTGGCGCGCTCCTGCGATCGACCCACACAGCCCACCGGCGTGAAGCCGGGTAACCGCGTGAGCAACGGTACGTAGTAGTCGCGGGCGCGGTTTCCCGCCCCGACGAGTGCCACGCGCAGCGTTTCCGCCGAGCTCGATCGCATGCTCACAGCCTTGATTCCCGTGCGATGATACCTTGGCGACTCGTCCTCAGCGGGCAAACCGGCCGCATGCGTGATCCACTCGATACCGCCGCCGATTGGCTGGCGGAAGCTCGCCGCCCGGTGGCCTTCTCCGGCGCGGGAGCGAGCGCCGAAAGCGGCATCGCGACCTTCCGTGATCCGGGCGGGATCTGGGAACGATTCGATCCCGAGCTGGTCGGCACGCCGTCCGGCATCCTGAGCCTTCTGAAGAGCGGCCCGGCGCGGCTCTACGGGTTCCTTCGTGAAGCGCTCGATTCGGTGCTCCGCGCAGAGCCGAACCCCGGCCACCAAGCCCTCGCGGCGATGGAGCGGATCGGGCGAATGACGGGCGTCATCACCCAGAACGTCGACGATCTCCACCAGATCGCCGGCTCGCGGCAAGTGGTGGAGCTGCACGGCAACGTGTTCCGCCTCAAGTGCATCGAGTGCGGGCACACCGAAAAGCTCGATCGCAAATCGCTGGCGCAGCGGCTGGAGCGCGCGTTCTCGGGCGACCTGAGCGTGAAGGCGATCTTCGATCGGCTACCGCGCTGCGAGCTGTGCGGCGAGCTCATGCGTCTCGACGTGGTGCTCTTCGGCGAAGCGGTGCAGTGCTTGGACGACGCCTACGAGCTCGCCGGCTCGTCCGATCTGATGCTGGTGATCGGCACGTCCGGCATGGTGTACCCGGCGGCCGACTTGCCGCACACGTGCCGCCAATCGGGCGGACGGATCATCGTCATCAACCCCACCGAGAACAACTTCTCGCGGTTGGGCGGAGTCTTCTTGCAGGAGCGCGCGGGCACGGCGCTCAGCAAGCTCGCGAGCCGCGTGACAGAGCGGGGGTGAGCTTCTGCGGGGGCTCTTCAAGCCCCCACCCTCCTCGAGGCGTCCCGCTTCGCTCGCGCTGCACCCGGCGCCATCCCCGCCGCACGGGAAGTAGCGGCGTGCGGAGCCCCGGAGGGAAATCGCCAATCAGCGCAGGACGGCGGCGATCTCGTGCACGATGCGAGTAGCCTTGGGAAGCGGCAGCGCGCAAAGCCCGATCCTGAGCCCGCCGGGTTCGAGCACGGGCACGGTGTAGACGTCGCGCTCTTCGAGCTTTCGCGCCGCGTCGAGAGGATCCGGCACGTAGACCACGGCGAAGTAGCCGCCCACGGGCTTCGAGACCTTGAGCCCGGCGTCGTGCGCGGCTTCGTTGAACGAGAGGAAGCGCCGCTGCACGACCTCGTTGCAGTGCTGGCGCTCGGCGGCGACCTGGGTGCGCTTCTTCTCGGAGCTCAGGATCGCCACCAGCGTCTGCTGGGGAGCCGTGACCTCGTTCGAGTTCGAGCCGCGAATCGACCCTTCCATCACGTCGAACCACTTCGTGGCTTCGTCCTGGTCGCGGGTGAGCAGGATCGCGGCACCCGAACGCCAGCCATACGCCATCATCGACTTGGAGAGCGACGGCACCAGCACGATGTGCAGATCGGGGACGCGCTCGAAGAGCTTGCCCACGAACGCCAAGTCTTGCGGATCACGCCCGCGCGGCCCGAAGTCGATGTACGCGAGATCGAGGATGAGCACCTTGTCGCCAGCGACACCGGCCAGCACGCGCCCGATCTCGTCCCACTCGCTCGCTTCCAGCGCCGCACCGGTGGGGTTCGAGTAGGGGCTGTTGATGAGCAGGCAGACGCGCCCTTCTTCCGCCGCGACCTTCTTCACCACGCGTTCGAAGTCGGCGGCGTCGAAGCGCAGTGCCGGGTCGAGCAGGTTGAAGCACGCGAGCTCCTTGCCGCACTGCTGGGCGATGAGCGCGTAGTTCTCCCAATACGGCGCGTGCGAGATCACCGTGCGCGACGCGAGATTGGTGATGCTCAGCGTGAGCCCGCCGGTGCCGCCGTGGGTGGGAATCGCCTTTCGCACCAGGCCGTCGGGAAGCGACACACCGTCCAGGATCGAATTCGCGTACGCGTCCGCGAGCGTCGCGGCGCCGGCCGGCGGCGTGTAGGCACAGAGCGCCTCGGGCTTCCCTTCCAGCAACTCCTGCATCGTGGAGACGAAGGTGGGGATGACGAAGGGCTTGCCGCTCTCGCTCAAGCCCACACCGATGGTGGAATCGATGACCCGCTCCGCGCCATGGCGGGCGATCGCGTTCTTGGCGCGGGCGGCGATGGCGAAGATGCCCGACGCCTTGTCGACGACGAGGTGACGGCGAGACGGAATCACGAGCGGCATGACGAGATCCTCGGTGCGCAGCGTCCGCGCGAGAGCGACGGACGGGAACGCCCCGTATAACGTACCGACGCCGGGCCGGCCACGTAGCCGCGCGGAGCGTCACGCCCGGGCAGACACCAACGCCATCGCGCGCTCGGCGAGGGCCGTGATCGTGAGCGATGGGTTCACGCCCACGTTCCCGCACACCGCAGCACCGTCGAGGACGTAGAGCCCCGGATAGCCGAAAACGCGGTGCTGGGGATCGATCACGCCACGCTCCGCATCGAGGGCCATCGGGCAACCGCCCAGGATGTGCGCGGTGATCGACTGATTGCCGATGCTCTCGGGCGCGAGATTGAAGGGCTCGCCGACGCTCGCGGCCGCGAGCGCGCGCGCCGCTTGGTTGGCTTCGCGGAGATAGGTCGGTGGCCGCCCCCCGCTCGCCACCCGCGAGAAAAGACGCGACGAGAACGGCCAGGTCCAGTGGCGCCCGTAGCGGAACGCGAGCTCGTTCGAGGCGTGCTGCATCACCGTGAGCATGGTGATGTGGCGATGAAAATCCGTACGGCGCCACACGCGCGTGGTGCGAAGCGGATGCGCCGCGATCCGCGCCAAGCTCGCAGCCGCCCGCGCGAGCGGTCGCTCACCGTCGACCAGCGGTGCCGCGTACCAGCGCATGAAATCGTAGGCTGGCGCGAAGCGGTTCTGGGTGATGTGGGTACGCTCGTTCGCCCAGAAATGCGAGGAAATCGCCGTGCCTTCGACGAGATCCGCGGGCGGGTTGCGGTGCATCACGCCAACGATCGCCTCGCTGTTGGTGAAGACTCGCTCTCCGAGGCGCGGAGAGATCGCTGGCAACGTGCGGTCGACGTCACGAGCCCGGAACAGAATCTCGAGCGTGCCCACCACTCCGGCGGCGAGGACCACCTGTCGCGCGTCGACGGGCGCCGGTCGAAGCCGTGGCGAACGTGGATCGCGAACGGTGAGTCGGTAGCCGCCCGCGATCCGTTCGACGCGCGTGACTCGCGCGTGCGGCCGTACCTCGGCGCCGCGATGCTCGGCGAGGAAGAGGTAATTGAGGTCGAGACTGTTCTTGGCTCCGTGTGGGCAGCCCGTCAGACAGCGCCCGCAGAAGAGGCAGCCGGTGCGCGCCGGGCCTGCGCCGCCGAAGTAGGGATCGGCCACGTCGCTTCCGCGTGCGCCGAAGAAGATCCCGTTCGGTGTGGGACCGAAGCTCGCGACGGCGCCCAGCGCATCCGCCGCGGCGCGCAGGTAGCGATCCTGGCTCCCGAAGCCAGGGTTGGTGGCGCGCCCGAGCATGCGCGCCGCCGTCGCGTAATGCGGCGCGAGATCGCGCTGCCAATCGACTCCCAGCTCGCTCCAGGGCGAGCCCGCGAAGATCGCCGCGTCGGGCTCGAGGAGCACCGCGCCGTAGACCAGGCTGCCGCCGCCCACGCCCACGCCGGCGGCGATGCTCACGTGCTGGAACACGTGCTGCGTGAAGTAGCCGTGGAGGCCTAGCGGGGGTAGCCAGAAGAGCGCGCGAGGGCTCCGATCGGCGGCGGTGATTCTTTCGGGCGTGAGCCGCGCCCCCTGCTCGAGAACCACGACCCCATAGCCCTTCTCTGCGAGCCTGAGCGCCGCGACGCTACCGCCGAAGCCGCTGCCCACGATCGCGAAGTCGTGCATCAGCCGCGCCTTCAGGTGTTGGCGCGCTCGCGCCCATCACGCAGGAAGCCGTGGATGCGCTGGTGCGCGCTCTCGGCGAGGGGAAACTTGAACTCGTCGAAGCCGTGCACGCCGCCGGGATGGATCGCGAGCTCCGCGCGATTGCCTGCGGCGATCCAGCGCGCGTGCATGAAGAGCGTGTCGTCGAGCACCGGATCGAGGGTGCCCACGGTGAAGAGCGCCGGCGGCAGCTCGTGGAGCCGCGCGAAGAGCGGGGACACGTCCGGATCCTGGCGCAGCTCGGCTGGAACGAAATGGCCGACGTACCACTCGAAGGTGGCGCGGTCGAAGTTGAGCGAGCGCTCGTCCGTCTCCCGAGCGCTGGGCGTGGCACCGAGATCGAAGGTGCCGTAGCTCGCGACCAGCGCGCCGAACGGCCGCGCATCGTGGCGATCACGCAGCCGCACCAGCGCCACCACCGCGAGCTCGGCACCCGCGCTCTCGCCGCCGATCGCGAACCACTCCGGCCCGGCCAGCTCGCGCGCGCCGTGGCGCACGAGCCAGAGCGCCGCGTGCTCGGCGTCGTCGGGCGCCGCTGGATAAGGATTCTCGGGCGCCAGCCGATAGTCGACGCTCACGACCGTGAGCCCGGTCTCGGCGGCGATGCGCGCCAGACGCGGGTCCTGGTGGTGGGCGCCGCCCAGCACCCAACCGCCGGCGTGGAAGTGAAGATAGAAACCCACGCACGGCTCGGCGCGGAAGATCCGCAAACCCAGCGGCCCACCCGGCCCGTCGATGCGTCGCGTCTCGACGCCGTCGACGAGCGCGAGCGGCGGCCAGCTCTCGCGTAGCTCGCGCGCCTCGCGCGGCGACATCGTCCACACGGGCGGCGTGCGGCGCGCCACCTGCTCGATGCGCCGGTTGAAGGCCCGGGTCGCGGGAGCGATCGCGTTGTCGTGGAAGAGAAAGGGATCGAGGCTCGGGTCCGTCATCGGTGCGAAACGGGCGGCCACGCACGGGGCACGCGGCTTGCGCCGCAACGAAAGATATCGCGAGCCATCGCGTCGCGAGCGCCGACGTTCGCCCGAGGACGAAACCCCGGCCACTCGGCCACACTCACCGCCAGCGCGGGATGGCGCCACCAATCGGCGTCCCGATCCCACGCAGACACTCGAAAGGCGACGAGGCGCTCACGCAAATGCCACCCAGCAACTACGCCGAGATCCGTCAGCTCGTGATCGACTGGCTCGACGACAACTTCCACTTCGGCGACGCCGCCCAGCTCGTGAAGACCGACGAGCTGAGCTTTCTCGACAACGGCATCCTGGACAGCCTCGGTTTCGTGCAGCTCATCTTGCACCTCGAGGATTCGTTCCACTTCCAGATCGAGCGCAAGGATCTGTCTCGCGAGAACTTCGACGGCCTCGGCAAGATCGTCCGTTACGTGATGGCGCATCCGAAGTTCGGAGCGCGCACGTGAGCGACGCCGTCGCGCTGTTCGCTCCCAGCGCAGAAAGTGTCGCGCGCTCGCGGCTCACGGCATTCATGCGCGCCGTGGAGCGCGAGAGGGGCCGCACCATCCCCGATTACGCGGCACTGCAGCGCTTCGCGGTGGACGAGGCCGAGACCTTCTGGGGCTTGCTGCTCGCCGAGAGCGGGCTCGCGTTCGCGGGCGAGACGACACCGGCGCTGGTCGGCGATTCGATCGAGCACACGCGCTTCTTTCCCAACGTCACCCTCAATTACGCCGAGAACTTGCTCGCCGCCGGCGCCGGCCGCGAGGACGATCGACCGGCAGTCACCGCATGCGGCGAGGGCGGCCGGATCGCGCGGCTCACGCGCGGCGAGCTGCGGGCGCGCGTGGTGGCGCTGGCGCGGGCGCTCGCGGCGCGTGGTGTCGTGGCCGGGGATCGCGTCGTGGCCGTGGTGCGAAACGACGCCGACGCGATCGTCACGTGCCTCGCGAGCACCGCCCTCGGTGCCACGTGGTCGTCGGTGGCGCCCGATCTAGCCGCCAACGCCGTGCTGCAACGCTTCACCCCACTCGCCCCGAAGGTTCTCTTCGCTCACGGCCACCAGGTGCAACAGGGGCAGGAGCGTGCTCTCGACGGGCACGTGAGCGAGATCGTCGCCGGGCTCGAGTCGCTGGCACTGGTGGTGTCCCTGGACGCCGAAACGCTCACCCTCGGAAGCGGCGTGACGGTGACGACGCTCGCGGCGCTCACCACCTCAGCAACCTCGGCTGCCGCCGCGCCGTTCGAGTGGCCGCGCTTCGCGTTCGACCACCCGCTCTTCATCTTGTTCTCGTCGGGCACCACCGGAGCGCCGAAATGCATCGTCCACGGCGCCGGCGGCACGCTGCTCGAGCATTGGAAGGAGCTGGTGCTGCACGCGGCGCTGACACCCGAGGACAAGCTCTACTTCCACACCACCGCGGGCTGGATGATGTGGAACTGGCAGCTCTCGGCCCTCGCCACCGGTGCCGAGGTCGTGGTCTTCGACGGCTCGGTGAGCTTTCCCACCGAGGACTCCCTGTGGCGAATGGTGTCGCGCGAAGCGATCACGGTCTTCGGCACCAGCCCCGCCTATCTTCAGTACTGCCGGGATCTGGGGATCGTGCCCCGCGAGCGCGTGGACCTCTCGCGCTTGCGCGCCATGATGTCCACCGGCTCGATCCTCCACGACCCGCTCTACGATTGGGTGCACGAGAACGTCGGCGCGCTACCGCTGCAATCGATCTCCGGCGGCACGGACATCATCGGCTGCTTCGTCCTCGGCAACCCAAACCTGCCCGTGATGCGTGGCGAGGCGCAGTGCGTGAGCCTGGGGCTGGACGTCCGCGCGCTCTCGCCGGACGGCCACTTCGGCAACGGCCCCGGCGAGCTGGTGTGCGCGCGCCCGTTCCCGTCGCGGCCCATCGGGCTCTTCGGCGACCCGACCGGCGCGCGCTTTCACGACGCCTACTTCTCGCAGAATCCAGGGCTTTGGACGCACGGTGACCTGATCGAGCTCACACCGACGGGTGGGGCGCGGATCCTGGGCCGCTCGGACGGCGTCATGAACGTGCGCGGCATCCGCATCGGACCGGCGGAGATCTACGCCGTGCTCGAGCACGTTCCCGAGGTGGTCGAAGGCATGGCCGTCGAGCAAGTGGCGCCGCGCGAGCCGGGCGGCAGCCGGATCGTGCTGCTCGTGGTGCTGAAACCGGGCCTCACGCTCGACCGGCCGCTGACGTTGCGCATCAAGAAAGAGATCAAGTCCCGCACCTCACCTGCCCACGTTCCGGCGGTGGTGGCGCAGGTCCCCGAGGTACCGATCACCCTCAACAACAAGCGCTCGGAGCGCGCCGCCCGTGACGTGCTGAACGGGCTCTGGCCCAAGAACGTCGCGGCGCTCAGGAACCCCAAGATCCTCGAGCTGCTCCGCGATCACCCCGATCTCGTCGTGAAGCCTGCCGCGAACTGAATCGGCGGGGAACGACGGCGCGTCCCTCGGACCCGGCGACGGCTCGGCCGTGAACCGACGCGCGCACGCAGCGGATCGTGCGCGCCGCCCGGCATCAGCGTGCAGGCGAGGTGCGCACCGGTGCGCCCTGGAGCTAGCGTCTTACGAGACGCGGTGAGGGGCCGCGTCGCGTCCATGGGGGGGCGATGACCGGATGGATCCAGGGATGGGCGGTCGTGCGGGCCGCGGTGTTGGTCGTCGCCGTCGCGCTCACAGGCTGCGGGACCGACTCGAGCGATCCCGTCGCGGTGACGTCGGCGGCGTTCTCCGCACCCGTCGCGCAGGCGCTCGCGGTCTTGGGCGAGAGCTACGGAGACGTTCGCGAATCGACGTGGAATCTGAGCGCGGACGTGCGCGTCGAGCCAAGCTGGGTACTGCAAACGCCAGTCGACGAGTGGTGGGGAAGGTCACTTTCCGAGCTTCCCACCCCAGTGCGCTGCGACGCCCGGAACGCGAGCTGCGATCCGGACTTCCTGCTCGAGCGCTGTGAAGCTCAGAGCGATTGCAGCAGCGGTGGATCGTGCGCCGAAGTGCGGGCGACCGCCGCGAGCCCCGGCGCTGCGCCGCGCAAGCTCTGCGTCGGTCACTCCGATCGCTTCTACGACGACATCTACGACGAAGTGATCCAGGCGCGGCACTTCGTCGACATCACCAGCTTGAGCCCCGCCGACGGCCGCTTCGAGGCGGCGCTGCGCAACGCGATCACGTTCCTGGCACGCGCCGGTCGCCGTGTCGAGGTACGCCTCTTCTACGGTGCACCGCCCGCGCCTCCCACCAAGGCCGGCGAAGTGGTCGCGCACCTGAGCCGGGACCTCGACCCACAGTCGTCGGTGACGATCCACGTAGGAGCTTTTCGCACGCTCTTGTCGTCGTGGAACCACGCCAAGATCCTCGCGGTGGACGGCGAGCGGCTGCTCGAGGGCGGCCACAACCTGTGGACCGATCACTACCTCACGTATTCGCCCATCCACGATCTATCGATGCGGCTCGCGGGCACGCCCGCGCTCGACGGCCATCGTTTCGCGGACCGGCTATGGGGCCTGATCTGCGACGAGCCGTACTTCGAAGGCTCGATCCAACTCGAGCGTTTCCCCGAAACGGCGCCTCGGTGTCCGCCCACGTCCCTCGACGCGGGACTGCGCACCACCGCTGCGGCACGCACCGGCGCGCGCGCCGTCACCGTCGGCCGCCTGGGTGTCCTCGGGGAGCATCCCAGCGATCAGGCGATCGTGGAGCTGCTGAACGGAGCGGCGCGCTCGATCCGCATCTCGCAGCAGGACATCGGTCCCATTCGCGCCGCAGGCATCACCGTGGGGAATTGGCCCGAGCCGATCATCGCGGCGCTCGCGCGCGCCCTCATCCGTGGCGTGCCGGTCGAGTTCGTGGTGAGCAATCTGGGCTCGTTGCCCGGTGGTCTCGGGCCGCTCGAAGCCGGCTACGGCAACGGCTGGACGCCCGAGGACGTCGCGACGCGAGTGTACGACTGGCTGCGCGACCATCCTTTCCAGGCGCCGCTCTTCACGGACTTCGATTCGCTGGTCTGCGACCGGCTGAGCGTCGCCGTGTTGCGCGCGTCTCCCGACGACGAGGCGTGGCCGAACGGCAGCGGCATCGGCAATCACGCCAAGATGTTCATCATCGACGACGAAGCGTTCTACGTGGGCTCGCAGAACTTCTATTTCTCGGATCTCGCCGAATGGGGTGTCATCGTCGACGACGGGACGCTCACCGCCGAGCTGCTCGATCGCTACTGGAGCCCGCTCTGGGCGTACTCGTCACGCACCGCCGTTTCTGGTCCGAGCGCGGCGCAGTGCTTCCTGAGAAGTCCCGGCTCCGCCTGAGGTCGGGGCGCACCACCGGCGCCGGGGCGCGGACGAGCCAAGCTCCTGCGCCTTCCCTAGACTCTTCGTCGCTTCCGGCTGGTCGACGCGCCGGACGATCGGAGGGGCCATGAATCCCGTTGGCGAGCACCCGCTCGACGGTCGCCGCGACGTGGAACGTGCCGTGTCGCTACTCATGCAGTGGCTGCCGGTTTCGCTCCAACCGTTGGCGCGCATCGCGTTCAACTATCGCTGGTGCTGGATGGGGCCCGAGGCGGAGAGCTTGTTCCGCCTGATCGATCCCGCGCTGTGGCGGCGCTGCGCCCACAATCCGCGCACCATGATCGAGAACACGCCGCCCGCGCGTTTCGAGGAGCTGGGGCGCGAGCGCAGTTACGTCGAGCTCGCGCGACACGTGTGGAGCCAGATCAAGCACGAGCTGGAACGGGCGCCCATGCCCGGCACTTTCGGCGCGGAAAGCCCCGTGGCCTACGTGTGCTCCGAATTCGGCATCCACGTCTCGCTGCCGTGCTACAGCGGCGGTTTGGGCGTTCTTGCCGGCGACCTGCTCAAGGCGGCCTCGGATCTCAGGCTCCCGATGGTGGGCGTGGGGCTCATGTACCGGCAGGGCTATTTCAATCAGCGCCTCGATCTCACGGGTCTTCAACACGAGTTCTGGATCAACGCGGATTTCGACCGGCTTCCCTGCGCACGGTTGACCACAGGCGAGGGCGAACCGCTGGTGGTCGAGGCACGCATCCGCTCGCGGGTGGTGCGCATCCAGGTGTGGCGCGTGGACGTGGGGCGAGTGCCGCTCTACCTCCTCGACACCGACCGGGAGGACAACGATCCCATCGACCGTTGGATCACCGCGCGGCTCTACGTCGGCGACCGCCACACGCGGCTGGCGCAGTATTCGGTCCTGGGCATCGGCGGGATGCGGGTGCTGGAAGCGATCGGCATGTGCCCGACGCTGGTCCACCTCAACGAAGGGCACGGCGCGCTCTCGAGCTTCGAGCGCTTGCGTGAGCGGATGGCCTTCGGCCAGGACTTCGATGCGGCGCTGGAGCACGTGCGCCAACACACGGTCTTCACCACTCACACACCGGTGGAGGCAGGTAACGAGAGCTACCGCGCGGACGAGGTCGAGCCGGTGCTCGGCGACTTCGTCGAAGAGCTCGGCATCTCGCGCGACGCGTTCTACGGCCTCGGGCGCAAGCACCCCCAGGATCGCGACGAGCCTGCAGGCTTCACTCCTCTCGCGCTGCGCACCAGCCGCATCGCCAACGGCGTGTCGCGGCGCCACGGTGCGGTGTCGCGGGCGATGTGGAAGCCGATCTGGCCCGAGCGTGCGCTCGAGAACGTGCCCATCCGCCACGTCACCAACGGTGTCCACACCACCACCTGGATGGCCGGGCCGATGCAGGCGGTGCTCGACGAGCATCTCGGCTCCGACTGGCGTACCCACCTCGCGGATCCGGCGTTGTGGGAACGGATCGACGCCATCCCCGACGAGGTGATCTGGAACGTGCGCTGCGAGCTACGCGGACGGCTCATCGACTACGTGCGGGAGAAGGCCGTGATGGACCGTCTCGCTCGCGGCGAGCCACCCCACTACGTCGAGGCCGCAGCGCGAGTCTTCGATCGCGATCGGCTCACGATCGGCTTCGCGCGGCGCGTTGCGACCTACAAGCGCCTCTACCTGCTCACGCGCTTTCCAGACCGTGCGTTGCGGCTGCTCGACGGCGAGCGCCCGGTCCAGATCCTGCTCGCCGGCAAGGCCCACCCCGCCGACGGTGAAGCGAAGGATGCGCTGCGCAACATCTTCCAGGTGAAGCAAGCGCCGAACGTGGGTGGGCACGTCGCGTTTCTCGAGAATTACGACCTCGAGATCGCGCGGCGGATCGTCGCCGGTGTGGACGTATGGGTGAACCTGCCGCGCCCGCCGTTGGAAGCGAGCGGCACCAGCGGAATGAAGGCCACGCTCAACGGCGTGCTCAATCTGAGCGTGCTCGACGGCTGGTGGGCCGAGGCCTACGACGGCTCGAACGGTTGGGCGATCGCGACGCCGGAGGCGAGCCCGGGTGAGCAGGACGACCACGACGCGCGGGCACTGCTGGATCTCCTCGAGCACGAGGTGGTGCCGCTCTTCGACGCCCGCGACGCTTCAGGCATCCCGCGCGGCTGGGTGCACAAGGTGAAAGCGTCGCTCAAGACGTTGATCCCGCGCTTCACCGCCGAGCGCATGGTGCGCGACTACCTCGACACCATGTACCTGCCGCGAAGTCCGCTGATCGCCTGATCGACCGACTACGCGTGGATCGAGTGCAGGGCGTGCATCCGCGGGGCGGGGGCTCGTCCACCGCCGTAGCCCAATGAGGGACGCGACCTTTCGTGTCTTCCGTCCCACGCGATGCTCACGCAGCGAACCAGTCGAGCGCTGCGCTGAAGTCGGGTACCAGCGCTGGCACGCGATCGCGCACGGCGGACATGCCGTAGACGAAGAGCCGCACCGCGCCGTTGCGCCGTCGCGGCGGAGGGAAGCGGCCTGGCTTCCACTCGATCGCGCGTAGGTCGCTTGCGCCCTCCTCTGCCAAGAGCGTGGTCCAAACGCCGAGCGTACGCCCGACCGAAACCACGTCGATGGCGCAACCAACGCCAGGTCCACGCACGAAGTAGTGCGCCTTGCAGCGTTGCAGCGTGACGAGTCGATGCCGTTCGCTGGTGCGTGTGTCCTGTGCAGCGTGTTGACGCCAACGGTAGAGCGGGCGCGGCACGCGTCCGATGCGAGCGGCGGCGGCGAACGCGCGCATCCAGAAGTCGATGTCGAGCGGCCAGCGCTCGGGCTCGGCGAAACCGCCGATCCCATCGATCCAGGCCCGCCTGAAGAGCCCGGTCTGAAGCAGCGCGGGAATTTCGACGAAGCGTGCCTGCGCCAGCTCGGCGGGAGTTATGAGCGCGTTCTGCCAATCGACGTAGCGGCGCATCCCCGGGCTCGGCGCGCCGAAAAGTGTGGTACCACTCACCACACCGTCCCAATCGGGGTTGGTACGCAGCCCCTCGACGAGAAGTTCGAATCGGCGCGGATGACAGCGATCGTCGGCTTCCATGATCCCGACCAGCGGGGCGCGCGCGTGGGCCAGCGCTGCTCGCAGCGCGGCGGCGATGCCCCGCCCCGATGCAGGCACCGAGCTCAGCCGCGTGTCGCCGGCGGCGAAGCGTTCGATCCATCGTTCCGTGTGATCGGTGGAGTGATCGTCGACGACCAGCACCTCGAGCTCGACGCTGCGCTGATCCAGAACGTCGCGAAGCGCGTAGCGAAGCCAGCGAGCCGCGTTGCGCGCGGGCACGAGCACCGAAACAGCAGGGCGGGAAGTCATGGTCGATGCCAGCTCGACTGCGTCGATGTCGCTGGCCCAAGCATTGCAGCAACGCGGCGCTCGAATACCATTCCGTTGGGCGAACCCTCTCCCCGTCTGCGGGTGAGTCGTGCTAGAAGGCGATCATGCTTAGCATTTTCGGAATTCGAGGCATCCGCGCAGGGTTTGCGCCGCTGACACTGTTGTTGGCACTGCTCGCGGGTTGCGGTGACGGCGCTGGCGGGTTGCCACTCGCCACCGGAGCCGAGCCGGGCGTGAATGGCGCCGGCGATAGCGTGCCCACCGTCGACATCTCTGGGCTATGGCAAGGGACCTGGTATTCGAACAAGACCCCCGCTACGGGGCTGCTCGCCAACCTCACGATCGCCCAGAATCGCAACGATTTCATTGGCAACCTGGAGGTGGTCGGCGCGGTGCTGATCCAGGGCAACCGACCCGTCACCGGCACCGTGTTCGGCACCAAGCTCGAGGCCGACTTCGACTCTGGAGTGGCGATTGCCGACTGCTTCGCCGACATCAGGCACCGCACGATGACGGGAACGTACCAGTTCCACTTCCCGTTTCCCGACGAGTTCGGGCATTTCACGATGTTTCACGACTGAGGTTTTTCGGGGGGCTGTTCCAGCCCCCCGCCCGCCGGGGCAAAGCCACGGCGGGGCCCCCCCCCCACTCGCCACGCGGCGCTCGCGGCGCGCCG
>CAYVDO010000074.1:0-24494 GCA_964450125.1 uncultured bacterium | reverse complement strand
GTTCGACTCGAAGAGCATCACGTCGGATAGCGCCACCGCACCGGGATCGAAGGCGGCGGGGGTGGGCACGAAGAGCTGGGTGAGCCCCGCTTGCGCCAGCCAGAAGAGTGCCAGCGGCACCTCCGTGGCGCCGGCATTCGCGACCGTGACGTCGATGCGCAGGGCGTTCGCGTCGGGCGCCAGGCGATAGTGGATCTCGAACGTGAGCGGCCACGGCTCGTCGAGGTTCGCACCCGTGAGCGCCAGGAGATCGAAGCCAAGCAGCGTCTCGATCCCCTTGGAGAGAATGAGATAGCCGTTGAGCGCGTACCCGCCGCGCGCCACCACTTCCGCGGTGGCGCCCGCCCCACCTGCGGCGACGATCTCGACCGACTCGGTGGCCATGGTGCCGGCGAGGTTCGCGAGCACCGCCAGCTCGCCGAAGGCGTCACGACCGACTTCGCCGTCGGCGCGGCGCACGTCGGCATCGATCACGTCGCCGCCGAATTGCGAAGCCGGCGCGATGGCGCGCACCGGCCGCTGAACGGCGAAGCGGACGTGCGCGTTCTCGAGGAGCACGTCGCCAGCTTGGGCCGTCGCCCGACCGCCGCCGATGGCGTCGGCCTCGGTGACGATCCGCCGCGCGCAAGCGCCGGCGCCGGGATCGCAGGCAGAGCGCGCACGCTCGCTCGAAGCGCCGCTGCACGCCGCGACGACGAGCAAGAGAGCAGCCCTCGCGCACGCGACCAACCCGCACGAAGCCCAGCCGGCAACACGCAGCAGGCGTCGCGGCCGCTCGTGACGCTGCGCCCAGATACGAGGGCGACCGAGGGACCGGTCGCCCTCCACGCAGGATCGTGCCCGCGCAACCGACGATGAGACGCGTGAGCGCATTCCCGTGCAGTTCACGCGGCGCGCGCGAGTGGTGCGGCGGCTGGTGCCAGTCCTGCGGGCACGACGCCGTCTCGATAGCACGCCACCGGCCACACCCCCGCTCGCGCGATGCACTCGTTGCAGCGATTGCACTCGTCGATGGCACGGCCGTCGCGAACCTTCGCCGGCAACTCGGGATCGGCGATCAGCGCGCGGCCCAGGCTCACTACGTCGCAGTCTCCATCGAGGAGCGCTGCCTCCATCGCCGCGCCGGTCTGAAAGCCGCCCACGCACATCACTGGGATCGAGAGGTGCTCCTTGAAGGCGCGTGCATAGGGCCGCTGAAAGCCTTCGGAGCAGGGGAAACGATCCCGCAGCCAGGGCTCGAGCAGCCGCGCACCGAGCCGCGACCACCACGGAAGCTGGCCGCCCATGCCTTCACGGAGCAGCGCGCGAATCGGCACGCGCCCCCGCAGCATGGGAATCCCCGACTCGTACATGCCGCACGTGACCTCGATGCCGTCGAGGCCTTCGCGTTCCAGTGCTCGCGCCACGTCGAGCGATTCGGCGAGGGTGAGCGCCGGTCGCCCGGGCAGCCGATCCTCGGCGTTGTGCTTCAGGATGATGGGGAAATCCGCACCGACTCGCTCGCGGGTGCATCGATACACCTCGCGTAGGAACCGAACCCGCGCATCGAGACTGCCGCCCCACGCGTCGCGGCGGCGATTGGTGTAGGGCGAGAGGAACTGGCTCACCAGATAGCCGTGGCCGGAATGGATCTGTACACCGTCGAAACCCGCGTCGCGAGCGCGGCGCGCCGCCTCCGCGAACGCGCGGATCGAGGCCTCGATCTCCGCCACGGTCATCGGGCGCGGCTTGGTCCACATGAGCTTCTCGCGGACGCTGGAGGCGCTCACCGCTTCGCTGCGGCCGAGTGCTTTCGGAAACACCTGGCGTCCGCCGTGGTTGATCTGTGCGAACACCTTGGCGCCGTGACGATGAATCGCATCGGTCAGCTCACGCCAGCCGGGAATGCGCGCATCGGACTCGATGCCGGCCTGTAACGGCGTCGATTGCCCAGTGCGCTCGGCGAAGAGATTGCCGGTGAGGACGAGCCCCACGCCGCCCGCTGCCACCCGCTCGTAGAACGCGAGGTACGAATCGGTGAGCGCCCCATCGGCGCGCGCCATCGTCTCCGAGGTCGCGGTCTTGGCGATCCGGTTGGCAAGCGCGAGCGCACCGATGCGCACTGGCGTGAAGAGCGTGTTCATCGCGCGTGACCCGCGGCGGCGAGGCCGCTCGTCGCATCGGATCCGATCTCACTCGCACGCTCGCCGCGCGTCCACACGAGGTACGGATAGAGCATCGCCGGCAACAGCACCACCGCCATCGCCAGCAACGTGTAGAAGACAGGCGACGAGAAGAACGCGCCGAGCGGATATTCGACTCCAGCCTTCCAGTCGTCGGACGTGCCGGCGTAGAGAAAGCGCCGGAAGCCGAAACCGAGAATGGATAGCATTCCCGCATAGCCGGCGATCCAGAGCTTGTGGACGTCGCGCGCGCGTCCCGCTCGGATCAGCCGCCACGCCCACCAGAAGCCGAGCACGCCGAACACGATGTTGGTGGAGGCGAAGAGACACGGCACGATCGCGTGCACGTTGCGATCGAGCATGAACATCGTCTCCCAGCCCGGGAACGCCCACAGCAAGTACACGCCCGAGGGCGCGAACAGCACGCTCAGGAAGAGCAGCGTGTACGTGAAGTAGCGGCTTTCGAGTGGCCGCTCGATGCGGGCCAATGGCTTGGCCGCAGCCGCCGCGAAGCTCGATCCGATCGCGAACGTCCAGAACACGTCCACCTGTACCATGGCGATTCCTCCTCCGTTGTCGTCATCGTGACGACGCGGGTTGTGTTTCGATTTCCACGCCTGGCTGCGGCGGCGACGAGGCGGCGGCCATCGGTGCCGTGCTCGCGAGCCGATCGGCTGGATCGGCACCGAGCGGCTGGAGCGCCACCGCTCCGTCGGTGGCGAGCGCACGAGCGGCGCCGATGCCGAGGAACACGCGGACGTTCCACCAGGTCACGGGCTCGAATAGCCGCGCCAGGTTCTTGCGCCAGAGAGCGAGCGACTCGCGCAGCGAGCGGCGCAGCAACGGACCAGGCCATGCCATCGTGGCCAGCACGCGACCGCCGAGACGAAGCGTGCGCGGTGCGAAGATCGGGATCTTGGGGAAGAGCGCGGGATCGGCGGGGCTGGTGCTGCACGCGAGATTGAGCGGCGTGTAGAGCTTCTCGATCAGCCGCGCCGCCCACGGCAGCGCGTGCTCGAACGCTGCCGAGCCGAGTTGCTCGCGATAGCCCGGTGTGGCGATCCGCGTGGTACTGCCCGCGTCGTAGCGGCGCAGCGGGTCGCTCGCCACGCCGTCACTGGCCGAGATGCGGATGTCGCCCAGCTCGGGCGCGCCGAAGAGCCGGCTCACCTGCCCGAACGGAAAGTTGAGGCGCGTGAGCTCCGGCTCGACGAGGCCGAGCTTGGCCATCGCCACGCGCTCGACCTTGAGCAGGTCCTGGCCGGCGATCACGGTGCGCGTGTCGTGGACTGCGCCCAGCCGCGAGAGATCGATGCGCGCGGGAAATGGAATCGGCAGCCCGAGAAGCGCCGGGCGATCGAGAAATCGGAAGGGGTTGTCGATCGTCCAGCGCCGCGACTTGAAGCCCGCGAATCCGTCGCAGGTCGTGGTGGCGTCCAGGAAGCAGAAGAGCCCTCCTCGGCGTACGTACGGGAACGCGGGATCGGTGAGGAGCGAGAGCAGCGCGTGCGACCACGAGCTGCCCCAGGCTCCGTGGTAGTGGAGGAATTTGTTGGGCTCGAAGGTGAGCCCGAAGAGGTTCTTGATCCCGAGGGTCACCAGCGACACCGGATGCGTCTTCTGCTTGGCGAAGCTCACCACGACGTCGTAGCGATCGAGGGCACGGGACACACGCTGGCGACCCATGAAGGTCGAGACGTGCTCGCGACTGCCGGCAGCGGTGAGATCGACGAAGGGACGCGTGTAGCCGGCGATGGCCGCGACCCGCTCGACGGTGCGGCCCTCGTACCAATTCGAGTAGACGTTCTGGCTCTCGACGAGATCCACGTTCGTGTAGCCGTGGGCAGTGAGCCACGCGACGAGGTGCTCCACCAGCGCGGGATCGGTGATGACGTCTGGCTCGTCGCGGCGCACGAACATCATCAAGTTGGGCTTGATCGCGATGCGCAGCTCGGCGCGCGAGCGGGGCGCGGCGCTGGCGTCAGCGCGGGCGGCGAGGTGGCAACGGGAATCGAGGAAATCCAGAAAGCGCGAGCGCTGGATTGCTTCCTCGAGTGCCTGGAACTTGTCGTCGTGGGTGACCACGGCGACGGGGGACTCGCGCCCGGTGTGGGTCCAGACGATGGGCGTGTGCGCCTGAACAATCGGAATGACACGTCGTTCCGATTGCGTCGACAGCGGATCCACCGTGGGGTTCAAGGCGCCATTCATCTCGGGATCGATTCAGGCGGCGGGCTTCGCGAGCCCGTCGAACATCAGCGTGGTGATGGTCTGCGCCCAGAGTGCCAGGTTCGTGGAGTCCGGGCGCTTCAGCGCCTCGCGTGCGGCTTCGAAGATCATCCCGTTCACGCAGCGCGCGGTGGTGGCGACGTCGACTCTGCGCAGGAAGCCCTTCTCGACACCGTTGCGGATGAAGGCGCTGGTGAAGGTGGCGAGGAGCTCCATCGCACGATCGACCTGAGCGTCGACCTCGTCGTTGAGCCCCACCGCTTCTCGCAGAAAAATCCGCGTCAAATCGCGATTCACGAGCAGCGCCTGCGCCAGTGCTGCGGCGAGCCGGAAGGTCTGGGCGCGATATTCCTCGACGTCGTTGGGTGCAGCAGGATCCTCGGTTGCGAGCACCACTTGGATCTTCTCGATCATCTGATCCAGGAGCGATTGGAAGATGTCGAGCTTGTTCTTGAAGTAGCGGTAAAAGGTCCCGTGGCCGAGGCCCAAGCGTGCGGCGATGTCTTGAATGCCTGCGGAGTGGTAGCCCTTCTCGGCGAACACCGCGAGCGCGCCGTCCAGAATCTGCTGGCGGCGCGCTTCCTTGCGCTCCGCCGCCCGCGTCTCGCCCGCGCTGACAGAGATGAGTGACATGTCATTCCGTTTAGCAAAACAGGCACGGCTTGTCAACTACCACTCGCTGATCTGGATCATTTCACGGAGCGCGTGGAGCGTCGGCTCGCGCAGGCAAACCTCGCCACGCGCTCGTGGCGTGCGAGGGACCGCACGCCCTCCACGCCGGGAACGAACGGCTGGAGGCGCATCGGTCCCTCGATGCGCCTGGAGTGAAAGGGGATTGACGATTCCATTCGGGCGTGAGTGCATCGCGCGGTCGATGGCTCGGCTCGATGCCGAGCTGAGAGAGGGGAGTCGAGATGGCGCGCGCGCTTCGCATCGTCCTCGCTGGTCTCGCGGTGCTCGCGCTCGCGGCATTCGCCATCGTCCGCTCGGATTTGCTCACGCCAGGCCCCCAAGCGGTGCCGATTGCCAGCAAGCCGTTCGCCGGCCCTCAGCTCGTCCGCCACCCGGTGACACCGACCCCGCTCACCGGCTTCGCCACCCAACAGATCGTGCACCCGTTCATGGCGTTCGAGGGCGGCGGCCTTCACGCCAACTCGTACAACTCGGACGTCCACACCACCGGAGGCCCCCTCGGCCTCGATCCCACGGTGGTCACCCGCCGTGTCTCGCCCCTTCCTGGCGGCGTGTGTCCCACCATCACGTTCGCGAAGAGCGGGCTGGTGGTGGCGATGTGCGCGTCGTTCGCCGGCTTCGAGATCGATCTCTTCGAGCCGCACACGCTGAAGCTCCTCGCCACCCACCGGCTGGTGACCCGCCCTTCCACCTTCGAGGCGGCGGTGAAGCTCGACCTCGACATCATCTTCTTGGACACGAGCGGCGGCAGTTACTTCTACCTCGACGATCAGGACCGGGTGGTGCTCGCCGACGCCGCCCAGCGCATCCAGAGAATCGGCCACCGCCAGCGCGCCGACGGCGAGTGGGAGCTCTACGTAGCCGATTCGTGGGACATGAAGGCCTACGCTCCCCACGACTGTTTCGACGTCGACAACTGGTTTCCGAAGGGGGAGTGCGATCCGATCACCTCGGTGATGCCCGACCATGCGGGGCGCATCTGGTGGGTGACCCGCTTCGGGCGCGTGGGCGTCCTCGATCCCGCGAGCGGGCGCGCCGCCGTGCACCGCTTCGCCGGCGAGGAGATCCAGAACAGCCTGTCCGCCGACGAATCGGGCATGTACGTCATCACCGACTTCGCGCTCTACCACATGGTCGCCCTCGACGATCTCGAGCCGCGGGTGGTGTGGCGTGAGGCGTACCTGCGTAGCAATCGCTATCGCTACGGCAACATCAATCTGGGCTCGGGCTCCACACCCACGCTCTTGGACGACGATCGCGGCCGGCAGTACGTGGCGATCACCGACGCCGGCGACGACCGCACCGGCCTGGTGGTGTATCGGCGCGAAGCCGACGTCACAGGCCCGCGCCAGATCTGCCGGGTGCCGCTCTTCGGCGAGAAGGGATCCGCGGTGGAGATCTCGCCCATCGGCTGGGGTCGCGCGCTGGTCGTGAAGAACGACTCGGGCTACCGCAGCGCCTTCCACGGCACGTCGGAAGCGAAGATCCCGGGAGGCATCCTGCGTATCGACATCCGTCCCGACGATTCCGGTTGCGACGTGGTCTGGACCCGACCCGAGCGCGTGCCCGCGGTCGTCACCAAGCTCTCCACCAACGGCCTCGTCTACGCCTACACCTTCGACGAGCAGCCCGACGGCGAGAACGTGTGGTTCTTCCTGGCCCTCGACTTCGTGACCGGCGAGCCGGTGTTCAAACGCTTCGTGGGTGTCGGCAAGAGCTTCGACATCAACTGGGGCTCGCCGGCGATCGCCCGCGACGGCACGGTCTACCTGGGCATCTTCAAGGGCATCCTCGCCATCGCCGACGGCAAACCATCTGCGCCGCTCGCGGGCGCGACCGCGGCCGGGTGAACGCGTGACCTTCCCCGCCTATCTCGCGTTCACCGACCCGCTCACGCTCGCGCGGATTCTCCGTGCCAACGGCGGCTGCGACGCGCGCTTCGCGCCGCGCGTTGCGGTGCTGTTCGCGGTGTCGTGGGTGGCGCTGCCCTTCAACGCACTCGAGCAACTCGTCTACGGCGGACGCATCGCCCGCCAGAGGCTGAGCGCGAGCCCGCTCGTGATTCTCGGTCACGATCGCAGCGGCACCACTCACCTGCTCAACCTGATGAGCCTCGATCCGCAGTTCGCGTACACGCGGCCGTCGCAGATGGTGCTCCCGGGCTGCTGCATTCTCTTCGATCGCGCCGTCGACGCGCTTCTCGGGTCGATCGACTATCGCCGGCCCTTCGACGACATGGAGGTCGGCCCAGGGAGCCCGCAGGACGACGAGGTCCCCCTGGTCAAGCTCACGCCCCACTGCGAGTACCACAAGTACAGCTTCCCGCGAAGCTACCGGCGCTGGCTCGGCACCTACGTGTTCGAGTTCTCGCCACGCTCACCGGCGTACTCGGCGTGGAAGCGGGCGTATCTGGGCACGCTCAAGAAGGCGGCGTTCCTGATGGGACGCGAGCGCTCGTTGCTCAAGAGCCCGGCGTGGATGGCCAACCTCGAGCCGCTGCTGGATCTTTTCCCGGACGCCAGATTCGTCCACATCCGCCGCAATCCGCACAAGGTGATTCCCTCACAGATCAACCTTCACCGCACGATGGCGCGGAAATACGGCCTGGAGACGATCCCCGACGACGAGCTCGCCGACTTCGCGATCGAGCAGTACCGCGGCTACATGCAGGCATTCGTTCGCGACCGCGGGCGGATCCCCGCCCAGAACCTGATCGAGATCCACTACGAGGAATTCGTCGCGGACCGGATACCCGGCTTGCGCGCGATCTACGAAATCCTCGGGCTCGGCGATTTTGCGGCGATGGAAGCGAGGTTCACCGACTACATCCGCGGCATCGAGCGCTACGAGGGCCACCGCTTTCCGGAGGATCCGCGGCTCAGCGAACGCATCGACACCGAGCTCGCATTCGCGTTCGAGGCGTTGGGCTATCCGCGGCCGGAGGCGGCGTGTCCGTCGGCAACGTGAGCGCGCCGGCTCCGTGCCCGCCGTGCCGCACGCGCCGAGCGCCGTGCGATTCTGACCACCGTTCCATTCCGAGTACGCATCATGCGCTCGGCAACGACGCGCACGTCCGCTCGCGGGGATCCATGCTTCATCGACCTTCCGTTCTCGCCCTCCTCCTCATCGCCGCTGCGCTCGGTGCAGGGTGCGCCGATTCCGACTCGAGCCCCACGCACGAATCCGCGATCGAGCGCTACGCCATCCCGTGGGTGCTCGAGGACGACGGGCGATACGCGCTGCGCGCCGAGATCGCCATCGACGCGCCCGCCGAAACCGTGTGGGCCTGGGTGCGCGACGTCAACGCTTATGGGTCGTGGTCCGATTCACTGACAGCCCACGCGGAGAGCGTGGCGCCGGGAGCGCCCATCGATCTCGCGATCCAGCTTCTCGACCCACCTGCGCCGAAAACGAAGTCCCGCGAGCAGATCCTGGTGGTCGACGACGAGGTCTACGCCATCTCGTGGACCCGCGCGTTCCCGTTCGATCAGCGGTCCGAGCGCTGGCAGCTCGTGGTCCCCGAGGGAAGCCACACCTCTCGGTACTACACGGCGCTGGTGTTCACCCAGGGGCTCGGCTCGCTCATGGAAGTGACTCTCGGTCCGAGAACCCTCGCGGCGTTCGAAACATTCGCGGCGGAGCTCGCGGCCGAGGCGACCGGTCGGTAGCCGCGGCGAATCTCGCCGCGCGATCGTCACGCGCGGGCTCGAAGGCGCTACGCTCTCTGCGATGCAAATCGTCGGCACGGCGCACGAGACTCGAGTGGCGGGCACCACGATCACGTGGGGCGAGATGGGCGCCGGCCCGCCGCTCCTGCTCATCCACGGCATCCAGGATTCGCACCGCACTTGGCGTCGCGCAGCGCCGCTGCTGGCGCCGCACTTTCGGGTGCTCATGGTCGACCTGCCCGGCCACGGCTACTCGGGCCGCCCGGACGCGCCTTACACCTTGACCTGGTACGCGGGCGTCCTCGCCGAGTGGATGGACGCGATCGGCGTCGCGAAGGCGCACGTGTGCGGTCACTCGTACGGCGGCGGCATCGCCCAGTGGATGCTGCTCGAGCAGCGCTCGCGCGTGGATCGGCTGGCGCTGGTGGCGGCGGGCGGGCTCGGGCGCGGAGTCGCGCCGGGCATGCGGATCGCCACCTTTCCGGTGCTCGGCCCGCTCATCACGCCCGTGGTGATGCGCGTGGCGCTGCCGGCAGCGGTGCGGCTCGCGCCGTCGATGTTCGGGCACATGGAGCCCGAGGAGCAGGAGCGCTTCATCGCGATGAGCCGAATCCCGGGATCGGAGCGCGCGTTCGAGCGCACCGTGGGCGGCGTGATCAACCTCTTCGGGCAGTACATGCAGACGCGGCACCGCGCCGAAGAGGTCGCAGAGCTTCCGCCGATCGCGATCTTTTGGGGTGACAAGGATCCGGTGATCCCCGTCCGCCACGGTCGCGATGCCGTCGCCCGCGCCCAGGGCATGACCCTGACCGTCTACGAAGGGTGCGGCCATTTCGTGCACCTCGACAGGCCGGATCGATTCGCCAAGGACCTGACGGGCTTCCTGCTGAACCCCCACGCCAGGCCGGCGCGAATTCGTCCGCCGACGCGGCGGACGCGGATCCGGGACCTCTTCGGCCCGCGCAAGCGGTGATGCGGTCTCCCGCGGACGAATCGCGCACGCGCGGCGTCTCGCTAATCGGAATCGCTCCGATGCTCGGACGGTCACTTAGGCTGGGTTCGCTGTCGCGAACATTCGAGCGTAGGACTCCGAGTGGACCGTGAGCGCGAAGCCGTCGAAGCTCGCTGGACGAATGCCGAGCCAGAGCGCGAACTGATCGCTGGTACCCGCCGCCGTCAGCAGTGTGGCTGCTCGGGCGACCACCGCCAGGACGGCCAGGATGGAGACGGTGCACGCTGCGAGGACGAGGTTCGTCTGCGCTGGCGTGAGAGCCTCGATCTGCCGCTCGATCGGACCCCGATAGATCCACGCGCCGAGGCCACTTGCGATGGCTCCCATCGCGAGGCCTCCGCCGAGCCAGCCAACCTCCGTCTCGAACGATCCGGTGCGGTCGAGCAACCGTTGACACGTGCTGCACGCGAGGACGTCGAGCGAGCCTGACGCGGTGGTGGTGATCCGAACGCGCCGGCCACCCGACCACCTCGTCCGCTGTCCCGTCGCGTGTGCGTAGGAAAGCGTGTGCTTTGTGAGATGCTCCGCCGTCCCACACGAGAAGCAGAGCCGTGGGATGCGCACCGTGGTGGATCGCCGTGGAAACGCGTAATCCGCGCGTGGAACCTTCACACGCTGCGCCGGCGGGTAAACCGGCACTCGCGGGTCGAGCCCGCGCACCGCGACCAGCATGAGCGAGCTTGCGCGCTCGGCGTTTTCGGCCGAGAGCGTGAGCCAGCGGCGCGTCTCGTCGACGGCGGCGGGGACGTCGAGGCCTGCGCGCGCAGCCACCACGCGAAATCCTCGCCGCAATCGCGACAACATCGCGATGGCGGACGTTCCGAACGCAAAGGCCGCGACCCAACAGCCGAGCCCCCCGGTGAGGAAAACGCCCTGACACAGCGCCTTGCTGATCCAGTGTTCCTGCGGATCGATGCCCGGAAGGAGCGCGTGCATGAGCGCCTGCTTGGCAGGCAGCTCCGATAGATGAGCCCAGTCATGGGCATTTTCGAAGGACGTCGGGACAGCCATGAGCAGGGCGAGCACCCAATCGCGCGGCGAGGGGTCGACGGTCTCGACGACCTCCGCCAGCCGCGCGAGGTTGGCGCCTTCGTTCCGAGAGTCCTTGTTCAGTCTGCTTCGATCCGGAGCCGTGGATGCGAACTGTTCGCGGCCGAATCGCATCGCGGCTGCGAACAGTGCCCGATCTCCACGAGCTTTCGTGGCGATGAGCCGCTCGGCGTCCTCCCCGAACACGCGCTCTACCGTCTTCCAACGCTCCGCCTCGACTGTCCAGTCAGATGGCTCGACGCTCATCGATGTTCCTCGCGCCAATCGGGACGACTACGTCATCTTTATCTCTCGATCATCGATCCATCTCCAAGTTGTGCAGGTTCCGCAGCGCCTTCCGCGCTGACATTGGCTGGCGAGAAGCATGCCGCGCTCTTCCGAGTGAACGGTCGGTCGCTTTGCGCCGAGAACCTTCGGGGGATGTATTCCGCCGTTGCGCGGCGCTCCGCCCTGGGACGCGCTCGCCCGAAGAAGGCGCGCGTGCGTTGCGCAACGAACATGTGGGCCGGCACCGCTGAAGCACGCAACGAGCGTCGGTTCACGGCGGAAGTCTCAGCAGAGTCGAGCGCTTCGGCCGTGTGAGCACAACCGGGCGTGACAGGCCCGAAAGTTGCTTTGCCATCGAGTGTGCATCGGGCACAGGACGAGATCGCGCATCGTTTCGAACCGGTGGAACCGGCGTGTGGCGACGACATGTACGCAATCGTAGACGGCGTGGGCGTCGTGTTCGCTTCCTTCGGCCGCCTGGCGGGTCTCCCTCGCGCGCGCGGCGTGCTATCGACGTGCTTCCGTGTGGGCAACGCGCTCGCGTTCCAACTGGATCGCAATCGGCTCCCCCGGTGGAACTGCTCTCAGCGGCGCGCATTCGCCGCATCCGCCGATGGCATCGAGCCCCTTGAGACGTGTCCGCGATGCGTCTAAGCACTCTGCTGCCTTCCGAGCGGGAACGAATCCGGTAATCGCTTCGAGTTCGAGCCGGTCGACGATCCATGTGCGGCCAATCAGGTGATCGGCAGGATCCTGGACACACTCGCGGTTCCGTGGGAGCTGGTCGCGCCCGCCGACCACGACAGCGCGACGCGCGGGGCTCGCGCGAGCGCCGTGAGCCTGTGCTGGCGAACCCGCACGGCGCGATCGTTGCAGTCAACCTGTCCCACATCCTGTTGACGATCTCGTCGCTGACCGAGCGTGAATACCAGGAGCGCGTCCGAGAAGGGCTGCTCTGAATACGCCGTTCCAAGAAACCGAAGGTGGCATCGTGCGTGTGGATCGACACGAGCCCCTCGCGCGGCGCGCTGACAAGCGGCTTCGGTCCCCCGGCCGCGCAGGCTTGATTCGACTCGAATGGAGGTCCCCGATGTCACGATCAAACGTCTTCGGGTGTGGGCTGTTGATCGCCGGGCTTTTGCTCCTCGGTCACGCCGCCCCCTGTGCTGCCGTAGATCTCGTTCCCATTCAGGGCCGAGCGGTCGAGATCGACCATTCCGCCGCGACGGCGCTCGACCGAGCACGGGAGGCGCTCCTCGATGCTTACTTCCCGAATGGCTCGCTGCGAAGCTGGGAGGAAGACCGGCGAGACCCCGCGACGGCGCGTACCTACGGCTGGGACCAGTGCACGGGGCTCGCGGCCCTCGTCGCTCTCGGCGCGCCTGCCGATCGGATCGACGGAGCCGTCCGCGCGCTCGCCGCTCGAATCAACGCCGACGGAGGCTTTCCCTTCGAGCCGCGCACGGATCCCCGCAGCGGCGCGACCGAAACGGCGTGTGCGGTTGCCCTGCTCGCGGGACTGGTGGAACGTGGCCAGCCGGCGGCGGCGGATCCCATCGCGCGCGCCGCGATCAACCGTGGCGCCGACTGGTTGCGCGCCACGTGGCAACCGTCGGGCGGCATGGGACTCGGCCCGGGCGCGGAGCGCGCCTCGACCGAAGGAACCGCAGTCGCCATCTACGCCGGCCTCGCGCTGAGCCGCTTCGATCCGGCGCATGCCAGCGAGTGGCACGCGCGCGTGCTGGCTGCCACGCGCTTGCTCACGCGTTCGCTCTGGCTCGGCGGCCACTTCGCACGCGGCGTGACGGTGACGGCGGGCGGCACACCGACGTTGGACGCCGACGCAACCGGTCCCCACCTCCACCAGGCCCTCGCCCTCCTCGCCCTGGCACGCGCGCGCGCCGTGCTCGGTGAGGCGGTCCCGAGCCCGCATTCCTTCGATCCGCTCCCTTGGCTCATGCGACATTTCTCGCGCGAAATGCCAAGCGCGGGCCGCATGGTGCACGGCGTCGGGGATCGCCTGACTCTCGCCGACCAGTCCGGGGTCCTCTATGGCTGCGACGGCGGAACGATCCCCGAGAAGGGAGAGGCCCCGCTCGCGTGCTCCGCCGGAACGCTGCGCGTCGCCGACCCCGCGTTTCGGTGTTGGTCGCCTTACGACTCCTGTGCACGTCCCGCCCTGGACGCGCCGTCGCTCTCGTCGATGACCGTGCTTTCCAACGTCAACGCCGAAGTCTCGATTCTCGCTGCATCCGCCGCACGGTCGCTGGGCGCGGAAGATTTGGCCCGGCAGCTCCTCGAGGGCGCGCTCCGGCTCCAGCGCCCCGATGGTGGGGTGGTGGCGATCGCCGGACCGGCGGTATCGGCGCCAGGAAAGGCACTCGGCTATCCGCAGACCCATCGCTACCGAAGCTTCGGATACACCGCGCTCCTGGCCCTTCTCCTCGCCGATCGAGACCCGCTCGCACCCGGCGTGCGATTGAGCGACGGCAAGCCCCTGGCAGCCGTGCTGGAACCGGACGGGTTCGATCTCGGCGAGATCGATCTCAGCGGCTGGTTGGCTGATCCGGAAACAGGACGCGTCGAGGTCGAAAGTGAGGTGATCCGGCTTCGCGGCACGACGAGGGATGACGAGTGGATCGCGTGGCGACAGCCCGAGCACCGTGACAACGCGATCCCTCTCGCGTGCGCCGAGCTGCGCGCGCAGGTCCGCGTCGAAGGACCATGGCGGGACCTCGAGATCACGGTGTCCGACGCCGCGGGCCGGACCTGGGGACGCACCCTGCGAGGATTCCTTCAGCCACGGCCGACCGAGCTGTCGCTCCCGCTCGATTCGCTCTCGTTCTTCTGGGGACCCGATGCGGCGGGCGCCGCGCGGCGATTCACCACGATGTCCATCGTCGCGAAGGGTGCGCCGCCGCGATCGGGCGAGGCCGAAAGCCAGACGATCGAGCTCGCCGCACCACGCCTCGCTGCCGTGCCATGCGCCGAAGGCGGTCCGATCGCGTTTCGGGCCCACGAGCTCGTGGCCGATGGCAAAGAAGGCGTTCCCCCCGCGATCCGGGACCTCGGCGGCCCGGCGCCGACGTCCTACAGAGCGCCCGACCCACGATCCACATCGCGGGCGCCCACGAACGAGCCGCTGGCAGCCGCAGGGGTGGAGGTTGCGTTCGACCTGAATGAGATGCGCTGGCAGCAGATCGCGAAGAGCGGTCACTGGGACTGGTCGTGCGCGCGCCAGCTCGAGCTCGTCTACCGAGCGGACCGAGACGTCACGGTTCAGATCAAGCTGGAAGATGGTCACGTCGAACCGCAGCGCGGCGTCGGCGCCAGAGCGTTCGTGGAGAAGAGGCTCGAGCGCTCCGACCCCCACGGCGTGTCGACCGAGCGCGCCGTGGGACCGTGGCGAGAGAGCGTGAGCGAGCTGGGTCCGTTCGACGCCAAGGATCAGCGGCCGCTCGACCTCCGAAACATTCAGCGTGTCTGGATCGCGTTCGTGCCACGCCCCGCGCGGCCACTCGACGCGCTACGCGGCACGAACGCGCTCGACGACCAGCGCGGAACGATCCGCCTCTACTCCCTGAGCGCCCTGGCAAACCCGAGCGATCTCGCACCCGACGGCTCCTGTCGCGCCATGCCCGAAACGGCGGGGAAATGAGCATGCGCGAGCATGCGGGAGCGACGGCAAGCACGGGCAGTCCCATGGCCGAACGCTCCATCGACGCGCTGACCCTGGCGTACCGTGACGCCACGCACGAGATCCTCGAGAGCAAGCTCGTCGACATCCACCACCGCGTCCGGCAGCCCCTTCCCGAGAATCGCTCGCCCACGCCGGAAGACTACGCGATGCGCGAGCGAACGAGCCTCGTGGGTGAAGCGATCGGTCAGGCATCGATCCTGATCGAGAGGTTGCACCCCGGGATTGGCGAGGACCTCTTCGCCTGGCGCAGCCGGGCGCTCGCCGCGCTCCGGAGTCGATGGCTCACGGCCGAACCGGGACAAGCTCCCGGTTGGCTCGAAGCCATTCGCCTCCTCGAAGCGGAGCCATTGGCAGCAGTCGCCTGGCGACGCCACCGGCGCTGCGGGCTTCTCTGAAGGGGATTCGTTGCGCAACAGCGACGAGCGCTAGCGATGGAGCGAGTGCGGGGCTTCGAGGTCCCGGTCGTCTCGCAATCGTTTTCGTCGTCATTTCATGGCCATGAAGGTGCGCGCAGGTTGGCCCCGGCTTTGCGAACGTCCCCGCTTGCCTGCAACGAGCGCGATCCGTCGCGGGCTCGGCGCGTGGCGGGACGATGAGGGGGGCATGAAGACCGGACAGCTGGTGAGCTTTCTGGGTGGCGTGCTCGATGGGGCATGCACCGCGGTCCCGATTTTGCTGTGGAGTGAAACAGGCCTCGGCAAGAGTTCCATCGTTCATCAGGTCGCTGCCGAACATGGACTGCTGGTCGAGGAGCTTCGACTGGCAACCCAGGAGACAGGTGACCTCATCGGCCTGCCACGGAGCCAACGAACGGTGGACGGGCAGGGGAACGAGCGACACGAGACGGTGTGGGACCCGCCAAGCTGGTTTCCCTTCGATCTCGAGTCGAGAGGCGTGCTCTTTCTAGATGAATGCAATCGAGCCCCCCGTGAAATTCGCGCAGGAATATTCTCTCTGCTCGACACGAACCTCGATCGCCGCCATTTGCACACGCACGAGTTTCCCCCGGGTTGGCACATCATCGCAGCGGGTAACCCGCCAAGCGACCGCGAGCAAACCGACGAGCTCGCTACCGCGTTCCTCGCGCGCTTCGCGCAATTCTACGTCGAATGGGACGTCGCCTCGTGGGTCGAGTGGTTCAAGAGCCAAGCGAGCTTTCACGAGATCCTGATGCAGTGGGTCGCCTGCGGCGGGCTCAAGAACTACGGAGTCCGAAAACACGCATTGGAAGTCCTGCCGAACCCGCGTGCGGTCGAGCTACTGTCCATCCTGCTTTCCAAAAATCTCGTTCCTGCCGGTCACCTCCACGAGATCGCTAGCGGGCTCTTGGGGTCGGAGGCGGCGGACGAGCTCGTGCTGCTCGTGGAAACCTACCGGCTGCAGGTGGTTCAGGGCGCGGAAATCCTTGCGTCCTATCCAAGCGTGCGCGCGCGCTTCCAAAGCCAGTCGCTGGAGGATGCCACCGCGACGGCCCACAACCTCCTCGAAACGTTTCCGACGAGGTCGCTCTCGGACATAGAGCTCGAGAATCTACGCCTTTGCCTAGAAGATGCAACCTCGGAGCACCGCTCGCTGATCATCAGCACGCTCAACAAACGAAAAGATGGTGAGCGGATGTTTCAGGAGATCAGACGGAAATCGGAGCAGCTCGGAAAGTGGGCTTGCGAGACGTTTCCTGCCGGCGGAGCGCGCGTCTCATGACCTCGCCCGACCCGCGGCGCGCCGGGCTGCAGGGCCTCCCCCGCCAGCAACCCAAAGCGCTGGCGATCGACATCCTGGGGCTGACGGAGCCCACGGGCGGAGTGCCCGCGGCTTCGCTCGCGACACCATCCATGGACGACACGAAGAACGCTTCCGCAGTCGCGGCCGCGCGTCTCTCGGACGCTGCGGCCTGGCTCATCGCCTGCCGGCCCTTTTATGGGCTGATCGTTCTCCGCCTTCCGCGAGTGGAGGATCCCCTCCGTACGGTGTCGATCGGGCTTGCCCTACGCGGTGGGCGGCCCACGCTTTGCTACAACGCCCACACCGTGAACCAGTGGACGATCGCCGAGACCGCTGCGGTGCTCGCGCACGAAGCAATCCACCTCACTCTCCGTCACCCCACCCGTGGCAGCGATCGTCGAGCGATCGTCTCCTTCAGTGGCCAAGTTGTCTCGTTGTGGAACATCGCGTGCGATGTCGCATGCAACCAATGGCTCGAAGCCGACCTACCGGCAGGAGGAGTCTTCCCAGAAACATTCGGCCTGCCACGCGGCGCGGCGGCCGAGCTTTACTACCACATGCTCGAGCGGCAGCTCGGAGCCGGCCGCGAGATCGACGCCGACACATGGGCTCGCCTCGGATTGAGCACCGATCCGAACGCGCGATTTCGATTCGACGACCATCGTTCTTGGTGCTGCGAGGATTCCGAGTCGAGATCCGGCGCGAACCCCACCGAGTTCTGCTCGGAATCGGGAGTCCCGACGACGACCGGCCGTGATGCCGTCGCCGCGACCAACCCGTGCGCCGATGCGGAGACCGGTTCCGGGCAAGGGAAGCCGAATCTCGCGCAAGGCTCGGCCGAACCCGCCGCAACGGCTCCGTCGAGCCTTCGCGACTCGATCGCGAACGATTCGAAGCCCGTTGGCGCCAGGCGCCCGAATCGAGCGCTGGACGATCCGCGCGACGTGGAGCCCGAGGACGAGCGTGAGGCGGAATCGGTTCAGTGGGACTCCACTACGGTCGACGCTCACATCCAAGAGCTGATCCAGTCGGTGATCGTCCATTCGAAGGATCGCTTCTTCGGCAACACGCCCGGCGCGCTGCTACGGCAGGTGGGCCTCGACGCGTTGCTTGCTCGTGCGCCAATCGCTTGGAATGACTTACTTCGCCGCATCGTGGGCTGGGAGAACCGGATGGGCTACCGGCTCACTCACAAGCGACCGTCGCGGCGCTTCCCTGGAAACCCCGGGCGAGTCCCGATCCGCGGCGCGGAGATTGCCCTGGCCATCGACACGAGCGCATCGATCGGGGCGCCGTTGCTCGATGCATTCGTCGCAGAGGTGGCACAAATCGCGCGCGCGCGAGGGAACGCCTCCTCGTGGCTGATCGAATGCGACGCACAGGTCCAAAACGTCCGTCGGCTGGTTCACGGCCGGGAGCCACTGGGCGAGCTTCGCGGCGGCGGTGGAACGGACTTCCGGCCCGCGCTGGCGCACGCGCGCCGGTGGAACCCCGCCTGCCTCATCTACTTCACGGACCTCGAAGGGCGGTTTCCAGACCGCGCGGACTTTCCGAAGTACCGCGTGATCTGGGTGGTCCCGCCAGGGTGCCGAGCTTCGGCGCCGCCGTTCGGGCGAGTGGTCGAGATGAACACGCACGCGCGAGCCGATTGAGCCGCAGAGATCGCCGCCAGGAAGTTCGTTTCACAGCGCCGGCCACGAGGAGCCACACATGTGGGCAGAGCACGACGGATGGATGCTGATGGCCGCGTGCGAGCGTCTGGAGCAGCATGCTGCGCGAGACCCTTCGCTCTTCCTCGGCGGCAGCAGCGATCGCGTTCGTTACTACTTCATGCGTGTCGCCGCTGGACAGGATCTCTGTTGCTCAGCGGGGCCCCCGGCAAACGCGCATGAGACAGATTGGCGCTGCGCGGTGTGCATGAACGTCCTGGCTTGTCTGGTCGGCGCTACGCCGGGTGCACCGCGCAGGTTCGTCCCGATCGCCGACGCGGAAGCCGACGTGAAGGGGCACGCCCGGCGCACGCTCCAGGTCCCATACCAAGCCATCGAGACGGGCGTGCGCTGGGACGTGCGCGAAAGACGGTGGGTCGCGCACGACTCCATCGATTTCTCGTGGTGTTCGGTGATGTATCGCCTGAGCGAGCTCCTCGACCCGCTCGTGCACGTCCCTGGTGATGAATGGGACGCGTCGGCCTGCGCAATCCTTCCTGTGAATCCGATCCGGAGCCTCGCCCAACAGGCGCTCGACGTCATCGAGGCATTGACCGAGGCGGAATACGACGACCGGATCTGGAACGGGCTTCTATGAGGATTGCAGATGTTCCTCCCCTACTACGACGGTTTCATTTTTCCGCGCTTCGATCGCCTCGCGCGACCTGCCAGCGGGGCACTCCTGGGTTGGCTGGCCGGAGACGCCTTCGTGTGGCTGCCCGAGCGCAACGGCAACGAGCCGTGCGTCCCCGGCGAGCCATTCCTCGCGCGCGCCGATTCGATCGCTCCGGCCTGCCATGGCTGTTGGAACGTGCTGAGCTGCCTTCCACGCACGGCGACCTCGCCGATGGCGCGCGTACGGGCGCTGCTCCTCGGAACACCGCGCTTCCTGGCCGCCGATTCGATCCAGACGAGCGATCCGCCGATCGTGCAGCGGATTCGCGAAACGCTGCTTCTCCCGCTCGCGGCGATCGTGACTTCGGAGAAAGGCGCCGTGTGCGGAATCCACCGCGAAACGGCGTTCGACTTTGGCCGTGAATCGGTCCTGCGCCGGCTTGAGCTGATTCTGGCGAGCCCGGACGACTTCGACTTTCCACCGCCCTTTCCGTACCGCACCAAGCAGGACTTGCGGCGGGCTCTCGACCACGATCCAGACGGAGGCAAAGAGGAGATCCCCACGCAGATCCGAATTCGAGTCGGCCAAGCACTCGACCGCATCCTCGATCTGCCCGAGCCGCTCTACTCGGAAGCGATCCGCGCGGGGCTACCATGAGCGAGCGCGCGTTCGCAGCGTGCGACACGTCGAATGAACGTTTAACGCCAACCGTGTCGTGGACCACAGCACGCCGCTGTAGCCATCGCCGACGCGTCCTGGATCGTCGCGATGCGGCCACCGCCGCGTATGCGGATGCCCTGGGCGCGATCCTGGAGGATCGGGTGGACCGCGAGACCTTGGCGAAGCGGCGCTTGCCGAAAGACGCGGTCTGGGCACGCCGCGCGTTCGAGGACACCACTTCGCGCCGCTCCGGAACCCTTCCGATCCCCGCGTCTGGGTCGTGAGGATGATCAGCGAGCGAATGCGCCCCCATGCCAACGAGCCGCTGGCTCGTTGGCGATCGCGGCTGCTGGCGGCAGCCCGCTTTCCGTGGGCTCGCGCGCGGGGCGCCTACGCAGCTCGGTGGCTGGAAGTCATCCAGCTGGGCTGGTCGAATCGCCTCCCTGCGCGGTCCTCGAAGAGCACTTCCAGCAACCACGCCGGCGCCGACACGGGTGGGGCTACTGTTGATCGAGTTGGACCCAGGAGGTTTCACCGTGTGCGCGATGTGCGGCATGATCCCCTCACGATCTCAGCCCATTCGCTCTTCATCGGCGGGGAAGGCTCGCGGAACATGAACCCGGCGGGCATGGCGCCCCATCACGCACGCGCGCGAACGAAGAACGTCATCCGCGCGGTGCTCGCCGCTCTCCTGACGAGTGTTTTCGTCTCGGAGCCGGGGACGGCCCAGCCGGTTGGCTCGTTCAGCACGCCAGCGGCTCCGTCCCCGAGGCCCGACCTGGAGCTCGTGCTCATCTACGACGAGCTCGCCGGGGAAACCCCGGCAGGCGACTTCGTCGACTGGGTCGCAGCCACCGCTGCGGATGGGCGCGTGGCGGCGGCGTGGCAAATCGCCCCCCGGGTTCTCGACCGGCTGGCAGCGCTCTCCAGCGACGACGCGCAAGCGACGCTCCAGCGTCTGGGCGCGCTCGAGGCGCTCATGCCTGGACTCGTCGCGGCGGGTGGCCATGACGCGCACGTGATCCGCGCCCGCTTCGTGCCGTGGATGTCCGCCGAGCTCTACGGCGATCGGCTGTCGCGACTGGCGTCCAGCCCGTGGCCCGTCGTGGCACAAGTTCCGAGCACCTGGACGGCGAGCCTCCGCGGAGCGCTGGCGCCGCTCCCGTTCAGCCGGCGAGAGCGCCGCGAGATGGAGGCATCGCTCCACGAGATCGCCAAGCAGCCCTATCGCGATGCTGCCGGTGACTACACGGCGCTCGGCGCCTGGATCGAAGTCCGCATCGGCCTCGCGCGAAACGACCTGCTCCTCGACTTTGCACGCCAGCGCCACGGGCACGCGCTCGCGAGCCCGTCAGCCGAGAGCGCGGATGAATCCGCGCGCGCGCAGCGGCACGTCGACGCGCTGCTCGCGCTCGCCAGCGGAGACGATGACGGCGAGGCCTTCCTGGGATTCTTGCGCGAGCTCGGTGACTGGCTGGATGCAACAGGGGCGGATCTGTCACTAACGACTGCGACACGGTTTCCCGTCGGCGCTCCCACCCGTGGCGGGCTCGCGGGTGGCTACGACGTGATCCACACCACGGAGGAGACGGTCGGGCTCGCACTCTTCGAGCGCATGGCCGTCGAAGGGCTCGCGCCGCTCACACGCGCCCAAGTCCAGCGCATCCGTACGGAGGATCCGGACTCCGGCGTCGACCCCGCGACGCTCGAACGAGCGTTCTTCGCGAACCCGCCCGTTGTAGCGATCATCGCCACTGCTCCCAATCGCCTCAATCGGATTCTCGCCGATACCAGCGCTACGAACCTGCCGTTCCGGACCTTCGCCTGGCGCAGCGCGTTCGCCGGGGGCTCGGGATTCGGTGTGGTGAAGTCGAAATCCACAGCTCGCGCTGCTTCCACGCTCGCGGCGGCGGCGGTTCGCTTCCTGGCCGTCGGCGATGGCACATCCGGCGACGCGCACGTCGTTCTCGCCCAGGCCTTCGGCTACGTACCCGCGGCTCGGCCGACGCCGCAGTCCTATCTGGAGCCGGGACACTTTCTCGGTGCGCTCGCTCCCGAGCTTGCGCTGGTCGCGGTGCCGAGCGGATTCGCCGTGCGCCGCGCTGGCGACCCCGCCGATCCCAGGGCTGCGCGAGACGCGTGGCGCGCTCTGGCGAGCCCCATCCCCGAAATCTTGTCGCGCGCCGGTGCGTGGAAGCTCGGGGCTCCGAGCGATCCCACGGCGGAGCGACGCCACGCCGAGGAGCTGACCGCGGCATTCGCGCGTCTCGCGGAGACTCGCAAGCGCTTGGCGCTCGGAACCACCCGCCTGCGCTGGTTCAACCTCGCGCCCGACGTCCGCGCCGAGCTCGACTCAGCCATGACCCTGCGTGCCACCGTCGACAGCGAGCCGGCGGCAGCGCCCGTCCCGGCGCCGTCCGGCGGCCTCGCTCCGCTCGCTTGGGTCCTGCTCGCCGCCGCGGTCGCCGCAGCGGTCGCCCTGCTCGTCGCGCGAGGCGCTCGCCGTGATGCAACGCCCACGACTGCCACCGCAACCACCCCGGACACCACGGTGGTTCCCGACCTCGCAGCCCAAACCGCCGCCCGCAGCGAGCGCGAGCGCCGGACAGGATTGCTGGAGGAGCTCGCGCATCGCATCGAATCACTCTGTCCTCCGTCCGACTCGGCCACGCTGTGGAGTCGAATCGTGGTGGCCAACGCCAACGACCTGCTCACCACCCGCGGGAATCTCCTCGACGAGGTCGCGGAGTTCTGGCCGGATCCACCAACACCCCGTCAGCTGATCGAGAGGCTCGTGGAGCGCGTACAACGCCTACACGAGGAGGGTGCGCCTGAGCCGTGGGTGGACGCTCGCGCCGCGGACGCCGCCCGCACCGCGGCGTATCAGGTCCTCAGCACCATCAAGCGACTGGGCGAAGACCTCGGCGACCCCGGTGGCGCGAAACTGGAGGCGGCTTGGCCGGCGTCGGCGCGCTAGGATCCGAGCAAGCCGCCCAGTCGCGGGGCTGCGCGCTCGTCTTCACCAGCGGACGATCGTCGTGGCCGCCGCTCGCGCAGATGGTTCGAGCGCTTGGTTGGCTCGTCCCGCCGTGGAACGAGGTCCACCGGACGATCGACTCGATCGCCAAGGCTGACGTTCGCGACGTGAACCTGGTGCTCTACGACTCCGCGAACCCGAACGCGACTTGGAGTCTCGAGGTGGTGCTGGAAAAGCGCGCCCAAGCTCGCGCCGCGTTCCCAGGAGCGCGTCTCATCGTCCTGATCCCGGAGGACGATGCTTACATGGCGAACGCGCTAGGGCTCGCGCATGTCCAGTGCGCGGCTCTACCCACACTCGACGGCGTTGCGCTCGAGCGACTCCGCGCTCACCTGAAAAACATCCCCCCGCCGGAGGGGCCACGACCGAAGTCCGCTCTGGCTTGCCTCGTCGGGCAATCACTCCCGATGCGGCGAGTGCGAGACCTGGTCGAACGAATTGCACTGACGGACGCGTCCGTTCTGATCGAGGGCGAGACCGGCACGGGGAAAGAGTTGATCGCCCGCGCAATCCACGAGCGGAGCAGGCGAAAGGATCGACGCTACTTGGTCGTGGACTGTGGCGCGCTTCACCCCTCGACACTCGAGAGCGAGCTGTTTGGGCACCGGAAAGGCGCGTTCACGGACGCTTCGGAATCCCGGCCCGGCTTGCTCCGCTCCGCGACCGGTGGAACCGTCTTCCTGGACGAGATCGGTGAGATGCGCCTCGACGCGCAACCCACGTTGCTCCGGTTTCTGCAGGAGCGGGGCGTGAGGCCCGTGGGTGAGGTCGACTCCGTCCAGATCGACGTTCGAGTCGTTGCAGCGACCAACCGAGACCTGGAGCACGAATGTCGAGAGGGGCGATTTCGCCTGGACCTCTTCTACCGCCTCGCCATCTCGCGGCTTTACGTGCCGCCGCTTCGTGATCGCCTCGACGACGTACCGGATCTCGCGCGGCACTTTTTCTTCACGGCGCTATGCGAACGCGACACGCCGAAACCTTCATCGCCAGAGAAGGCCATACGAATCTCCGAGAGCGCGCTCGACCTGCTGCAACAGCAGAGATGGGAAGGAAACGTTCGCGCGCTCCAGGCCGTCATGCAACGGGTGATTCAGTTGCGGGGTGCGGCCGATCCGGACAGCCAGATCGAAAGAGAGATTACCGAGGAAGAGATCACCCTGGCGCTCGGAAATCGAAACTCCACACAGGTCGAGAACGCTGCCTCTGTGCCAGCCAGAGCACGGGCGTGCGAGGCCTGCGAGGACGCGAGGCTCGAGATCCACTTGCAGGGGGAGCGCTGGCGTCTGGATCGCGACGAGAGCCTGGCCACCCTGTTCTGGAGCATCGTTTGTCACGCTCGGCACGGATCCTTCGACCACGACAATGGACTGGTGAAGACCACTGATCTCGAGGCGCACCTCGAAGCATCGAGTGAGCATTTTCGCAAGTGGCTCGACGATCTCTGCGCCCTCGGACTGCTGCGGCCAGTTCGACGCAATAGTCGCCGCGGCGAGGAGGTCGGAAAGCCTTACGCGTATGGACTCGCCGAATGCTTCGTGCTGCCGGCGACTTGGCCCACGGGCATGTACAAGTTGAAACAAGCCAAGCACGAAGCGCGACTCCGCGCGATCGTCGCGCGTGCGTGCACCAAGTGGCCGGATCTCGTGACCCCTGGTGAACCTCTCGCGGATTCGGCGACCTGATTCGATAGGCCATGGCCGGTGCGCCTGGGCGCGCGCGGTTCCCCATGGCGCAGCAACGTTGGCCAACGACGGAGACGCCGAGGCCCAGCGTGCGGCGGCCCTCCGACCGAATCCAAGCCCGCGCGCCCGGAATCATTCGCACTTTCCATGGCTCGACACCTGCGCTGACCGCGCACCACGCGGGCCTGCGATCGGCACGATCCTCGCTCTAGTGCCCCTCGTCCCAAGAAGGAGAGGGCCTCATTTCCGAGGTCCGAGACGGGACGCGGGGGCGAGCGATGCTA
>CAYVDO010000073.1:0-25015 GCA_964450125.1 uncultured bacterium | reverse complement strand
GCCCCCCACGCGACGAAGGTCCAGTTGGCGCCGTGCCACAGGCCACCCAGCAACATCGTGATCCACAGGTTCCGGTACTGCTTCGCGATGCCGTGACGATTGCCGCCCAATGGGATGTAGAGGTAATCGCGCAGCCAGCTCGATAGGCTGATGTGCCAGCGCTTCCAGAAATCGCTCGGGCTCTGCGCGAGATACGGCAGATCGAAGTTCACCACCAGCTCGTAGCCCAGGAACTTCGATACCCCACGCGCGATCGCCGAGTAGCCCGAGAAATCACCATAAATCTGCAGCGCGAACGCGTAGAGGCCGATCAGCGCCTCGAGCGCCCCGACCGCCCCACCGCCGCCATTCGCGATCCGATCGAAGACGCGGTTGGCGATGGGCGCCACGTTGTCGGCGATCACCAGCTTCTTGATGAGCCCGACGACGATCAGCACCACACCCTCGCGAAACGCGGCGAGGTCGAGCTTGCGCGGATGCACGACCTGCGGCAGCAGCGTGTGGGCGCGCATGATCGGCCCGGCCACCAAGTGCGGAAAGAAGCACACGAAGAGCGCGAAATCGCGGAAGCTGGTGGTGGGCTCGGCGTGCCCGCGATAGATGTCGATCGTGTAGCTCATCGCCTGGAACGTGTAGAAGCTGATCCCAGCCGGCAGCACGAGCCCGAGCGTCACGGGCGAGATGTTCAGCCCGAAGAGCTGCAGGAGCTCCGCGAGGTTGTCGGCGAAGAAGTCGAAGTACTTGAAGAAACCGAGGATCACGAGATTCGCCGTGAGGCTGACCCACACGAACGCACGCCGTCGCGCGCGCTCGGGCAGCGCGTAGAGCCGTGGGAGAGCCAGCCCGTAGACCACCACTGCGGCCGCCGAGCCCAAGGGAATGGCGAATGCGCGCGCGGTGTGGGGCAACGCCGCCAGCGCCGCGCGCCCATCGAGCGCCCGGAGCGCGCTCCCGAGGTCGGGGTAACGAATCGAGCTGCACAAGAGCAGCGCCGCACCCACCAACGAGCCCGCGAGCAGCCAGAGCTTCCGGCGCGGCACCTCCACGCCAGCGACACCCAACCCGCCGACGTAGTCGATCATCGTCGAGAGCAAGATCAGGTACAGGAAGCGGTAATCCCACGCGCCGTAGAAGCCGTAGCTGGCCGCGAGCAAGAGCGCGTTTTGCCGGCGATGCGAGAGCCGCCAATAAGGCAGCAGCACCACCAGGAAGAAGACCCAGAACGTGAGGGTGTTGTAGTTCACGTGCGATGTGCGGATACGGCGCCTGCGCGCGCGCCAGGCGCGGACCTTGTCATCGGCCGTGCCCGGGCTCAAGAGGCTGGTCGCACGGCGGTGCGTGCTTGACTCGGCTTCGTCGCCGCACTGTATGTTGCGCTCGCGTCACGTGCGCCCATAGCTCAGTTGGATAGAGCGACGGCCTTCTAAGCCGTAGGTCGCAGGTTCGAATCCTGCTGGGCGCGCCCGCCATCGACGACTGATCATCGAGCGAGTCCCGAGAACGACGATGGGTGAATCCCGGGCGGATCCCACGGAAGCAGTCTCGACACTGACTCGCGTGCGGCGGTCGTTCGACCGCATCATTCCCGCGCACCTGCTCGCGGGAGCACCGGACATCGCGTTTCGCGCGCGGCTCAACGCCGCCTTCGCGGTGATCGTGTTCGTGACCGCGGTCGGCTACTCGGTGATCCACGCGTCGATCGGCGCGACCGAGATCGCCACGGCCGACCTGGTGGCGGCGCTCGGCATCGCGCTCATGCCTGCGCTCTTGCGTCGCTCCGGCTCGTTTCGGATCGCGACGAACTACGGGCTCGCCGTGGTGTTCCTGCACCTCGGGTTCGTGACGGCCGTGACCGGCGGTCTGCTGGCTCCGGCACTTCAGTTCAACACCGCGCTGGTGGTCGGCGCGTTGCTGCTGGCGGGCCCGGGCTCGGGTGTCTTCTGGACGGTGATGTGCGTGCTCGAGGTCGCGGGGTTCTACGTCTTCGAACGCACCGGCGCACGGCTTCCCCTTCTGCAAACCCCCGCCAGCATCCAGTTCATGTGGATGCCGACGACCATCGGCATCGAGATCGTGACGCTGGGGCTGGCACAGGTCTACGAGGCCTTCAAGAACCGCATGCTCGCCGAGCTGCGCGACACCAATCGTGCACTGGAGCGTACCCACGGTGAGCTCGAGGACACGAACCGCGCACTGGCAGTCGCTCGCGACCAGGCAGAGGCCGCGACTCGCGCCAAGGCCGAATTCCTCGCCAACATGAGCCACGAGATCCGCACGCCCATGAACGCCGTCATCGGCATGACCGGGCTCCTCCTCGACAAAGGAATTCGCGACGAGCAACGCGAGTACGTCGAGACCGTGCGCTCGAGCGGAGAGCACCTGCTCACGATCATCAACGACATCCTCGACTTCTCGAAGATCGAGGCCGGCAAGCTCGAGCTCGAGGATCAGCCGTTTCGCCTCTCGCGCTGCATCGAGGATTGCATCGATCTGGTGGCGCTGCCGGCGGCTCAGAAAGGCATCGAGCTGACCTGGTACGTGGAGCGCCGCTGCCCGAACGACCTCGTGGGCGACGTGGGGCGCATCCGTCAGGTGCTCGTGAACCTCCTCGGCAATGCGGTCAAGTTCACCAAGCAGGGCGAGATCGTGGTGCTCGTCGACGGCCGTACGCTCGAACGCCGGACGGCCGAGATCGACGTCCGGGTGTCCGACACCGGCATCGGCATCCCGCCGGACCGCATCCATCGCCTCTTCCAGCCATTCAGCCAGCTGGATGCCTCCACCACCCGCGAGTTCGGCGGCACGGGGCTCGGCTTGGTCGTGTCGCGGCGCCTGTGCGAGCTGATGGGGGGCGACATCCGCGTCGAGAGCGAGCCCGGAAGCGGTTCGACCTTCGCGTTCACGGTGCGCTGCGCACTGGCCGAGGCTACGACCCGGCCGGCGACTGCGATCGCCTCGCGAGCACTCTTCGGGAAACGCGTGCTCATCGTCGACGACAACGCCACCAATCGCCGCATCCTCCAAGACTACGCCGAGCTCTGGCTGATGCAGCCGACGAGCACCGGCTCGCCGCGGGAAGCGCTCGAGTGGCTCGATCGCGGTGATGCGTTCGACGTTGCGCTGCTCGATTTCCAGATGCCGGAGATGGACGGCGCCACCCTCGGCGCCGAGATCCGCGCCAGGCGGGATGCCCGCGCTCTACCGATGGCGCTTCTGACCTCGATGAGCGGGGGCGGCGCCGAAGCGCGCACGCGCGGCGTGACGTTCGAGGGCCACCTCACCAAGCCCATCAAGCCCAGCGCGCTGCTCGAGATGGTGACCGCGCTGATCACCGGTACCGCGCCGGCCGGCCGGGCTCGCGACGACGTGTCGCCGCCGGCGATCGAACCGACGCTCGCCAAGCGCCACCCGCTTCGCATCCTGCTCGCCGAGGACAACCGCGTGAATCAGAAGGTCGCGCTGAGCATGCTCGCCCGGCTCGGCTACAGCGCGGACGTGGCCGCCAACGGCCACGAGGCGCTCGAGTGCTTGACGCGACTACCCTACGACGTGGTTCTCATGGACGTGCAGATGCCCGAGATGAACGGATTCGAGGCAACCCGCGAGATTTGCCTGCGCTGGCCGGGCGAGCGACAGCCGTACATCATCGCGATGACCGCCAACGCCATGGCTGGCGATCGCGAACGCTGCGTCGCCGCAGGGATGCACGACTACATCTCGAAGCCGGTCCGCATCGAGGAGCTCGCCTCGGCGCTCGCCCGCTGCCCGCGGCGCAAGGGCTGATGGAACGAGCGCCCACGCCGGCGGGACGACGTTGTCGACAGCCACCACCAGGAATCACCACGAGCGGGCGAAGACGTTCGCTTGCTCGAGGTCATCACTCGCCCGGAACTGGCTGACTCGTGCTCCACGGGGTGATGTCGCCAAGCTCGAAGCCGTCGGCGAAGAGCCATCCTCCTTCGGCCCGCAACTCGGCAGGGCTGACGGCGTGGTCGAAGTAGACGACGTCGTCCAGGACCCCATCGAACGTGGATCCCGCAACGACGTTGCGGCCGATCTGGAACGCCTCGGTGCCGACGAGCGCCAGATTGCTGCCGGGTACGTCCGTGCGCCGCGCAACCAAAGCGCCGTCGCGAAACAGCAGCATCGTGTGACTTGCGCCGTCGAAGCTGGCGGCAACCCACGAGCGCTGCCCGATCGGAAAGCCCGCCGCAGAGAGCAGCGTGTAGTCCTGCGAGACTCCGCTGGTATTGACCCCGAACAGAATGGAGCCGGCCGTCTGATACTGCGGCTCCAACGTGAACCCACCCGCATTGGATGCGGTGCGAAGATTCACGATCGAGGCGGCCGCCGTGCCGGCAACGTCTTGCTCCACCCAGGCCGCAACGCTGAAGCCACTCGCCGAGGCGAGCCCGGCCGCAGCAGGATCGACCACGCTCAAGTAGCCGGCGCCTCCCAAGTCGAAGCCGTCACGGAAGTGGCCGGGACGGTAAGCCACGGTCCCATTCGCAACGAGGTCGTTGTCCCGTGCCGAGTCGGCAGTCGTCCCGTCCCCCGAGTCCGGGGACCCATCGGCACCCCAGAAGGAAACCGCGCCGGGGACCACGATGCGCGATAGGTTCTCGGCGAAGACCGCTCCGGTTCGATAGGCGGCATTGCAGCTCGTGACGGGGCAACCCGGCGGACCGCCCGCCCGAAGGTGAAACTGGACGGCGTACGTCCCAGCGTTCGGTGTGATCTGGAAGGTCTGCGTCGCGTCGCCGTTCGCGTCCGTGGTCACGAAGCCGAAGGTGGTGTCGACGACGGCCGAGAGGTTTCCTTCCCGACTGATCGCATCCGGGCCGGTGCTGGTGCTGGTGGTCCCGCCGCCGAAGGCGATCGGCCCGGTGGCATCCATGTGGTGCATCCCGGCCAGATAAGTGTGGCTGGGCTCAGCGCCGTCGAGGGTGTACGTGACCTCGAACACGCCGCCAGTGACGGTCCACTCGACCGTCCCGGAGGTCAGCGGTGGGAAGCTATCCCAGCCCGGCGTGAGGGTCTCGACCTTCGCACGCGCTGGCGCTGTGGCGAGAAGGGAAACGACGACGAACGGCAGCGACGCACGCTTGATCCGACCCATGAAGGCCCCCCGGCAGGATTCTAGCGGTATTGCCGCTCGGCATGCGATCGGGCGTTCCTGCGCGGGGCGTCAGGACTCGCCTTCACCGATCCTGCGGGGTTCACGTTCGGGCGAGATCGAACCGCCGGCGTCGCCGGGAGCCGCGTCGCGGACCATCACCATCCCGAAGATGGTGGTGGTGTACACGACGCCCCCGTCGGGGTGGAGGAAGAGCGAGCCGGCCCAATTGTTGAAGCCCTGCCCGGCTCCAACCCGTACTCGATGGACGGTGCGGCCCGTCGTCACGTCGACGGCGTTCAGGTACCACTGCGTGACGGGCTCGGCGTCTTCACCGCGGAAGTACGTGTAGACGAGCCCGGCGTCGCGCGAGAGCTTGGCCACGTTCACGCCACGCACCGGGCTCTCCCAGACGGTTTCGCAGCGAAAGCTGCCGTCGGGCTGGCGGATGGCGTCCACCCGCGTGAGCCCCGGCTCGGGATGGGCGACGGGGAACGAATGGTGTCCCCAGTTGTTCTCGAAGATCGCCACGAAGTGGCCGGTCGCCGCGCCTCGCTCGTCGGCCAGCTCGAGCTCCATGCCACTGATGTCGGTGGCGCTGCGGCCCTCGGCGAAGAGCGGCTCCGCACATGCGACGCGGCCGTCGTCGCGTCGAACGAAGAGTGCACGGATGCGCGGCTCGGCGTTGTCGGTGATGATCACGAGCCCATCACTTCCGCCCACCAGCGACACCGAGGTGCCGGTACCGCGGGTGATCATGCCGGGCTTGGCAGCGGGGCCACGGTCGTACCCGGTGCGCCAGTCGGTCACGATCGCGCCAGCGTCATCGGCGTGGAAGCGATAGAGGGCGCGATCGGTGGCGATGAAGATCCCGTCCTCGCCGACGGCGAACGAGTTTTCCACGATCTCGTCGCCGAAGCGCGCCGTCTGCACGTGGGCGTCCGCGAGGTCCAGGGTTCCGATCATCCCCGCGGTGGTCGCATACCAGTAGCGCCGCCCGCTCCACTCGGGGAGCACCCACGCGACGCTGTCGTGCTTGGGCCAGGCGAGCGGCACCACGTGCGCACTCAGGTCGTAGCGGCGCACGCTCGCGAGACCCGCCGAAGGGTCGTCGGGAACCTCGACCACCTCGATCACGTTCTCGGTGGTGGGCACGACGGCGCGATCGCGTTCGTCGAGATAGAAGTACATCCCGGCGCCGATGTACTTCCACGGCGCGATGCCCTCGAGAGGAAACGACCAGGGGCGCGGCGGCAGCGGATGGCTCGCGAGCTTGCGCAGCGTGTACGGGTCGAGGAGCTGGACCTCGAAACCGCGACCGTTGCCGTACACGCCGACGAGACGCTTGCGACTGTCGAAGGCGAGCGTCCCGAACCCGCCGAAACCCTGCGAACGCGTGTACACCTGCGGGCTCACGCCGAGCGGGCCGGGAGCCGCGTAGGTATCGGTCATGGCAGCGTCGTCGTGCATGTTGCTGCCGGGATTGGCGGCCATGAACGGGTGCTGCGCCGGCGCCACGGTTCGAAGCGGTCGAGCGAACTCGACGTCCTCGAAGCGCTCCACCTGGCCGCCGGGGCGCGCTGGGGAAGGCGCGTCGCCTGCCGGCGGCGACACGAGCGCCCGGAACTCTCGTGGGTAGAAGAGCCAACCCGGAATGGGGCGCGGGTCGCCGTCGACGCTGCACCCCGACGTGAGCCCGAGCAGCGCCGCCACCAGCGCGGCGTGCGCAAGCACGGGCCTCGTGCGGGCGACCTTCATCCTGGCGCCTCGATCCGCGGGTAGCGCCATTCGTCGAGGGCGAAGCCCCAGCGCTGGCTCACTTTCGCCGCCACCGCCGCGTCCACCCGGTACTGGTTCTTCCGAAACTCGCCGACGCCCGCGAGGTAGGCGCGAAAGCGCGGTGCCGCCGCCGCAAATCCCTCGAGATCGAGCTCGCCGTAGATCCGCTCCAGCTCGGCGAGCGGCCGCTCCTCGAGATCCTCGTAACGAGTTTCCGTGAGTTGGCCCGACGGCACGAGCGCCCGCTCGGCCAAATACTTCTTCATCAGCCGCTCGTAGATCGCGAGCACCAGCTCCTCGATCACGGCGTCGCTCACCCGCTGCAGCATCGCCTTGGCGAGCACCACCCGGTAGATGCCGAGCGTGGACGGCAGCACGCGATGCGGATCGCGCACGATGTGCACGAAGCGGGCGCGCGGAAAGAGCTCGAGCAAGGCGCCCATGCGTCCGGTGTTCGAGGGATCTTTGAGCACCAGCCGCCGACCTTGCGCCGCGAGCGTGGCCTTGCGCAATACGCCGAGGTACGTGCGGACCCACTCGCGCCGCTCGGCGGCGCTCAACCCTTCGAGTAACCCGTAGCGCTCGAAGATCTCGAGCCCCTGCCGAGGCAGCGTGAACACGTGGAGCGACGCGGCGGGCGTCAGATTCGCGAGTGCGAAGGCTTCTTCCTGGGGTGCTTCCAGATCGAGCGGCATGTTGTCGATCTCGCGGGTCGGATGGCTCTTCGCCAACGAGCGTGCCAGCCAGCGCTTCCCTCTTCCCGAGGCCACCAAGCAGAAGCCGGGCACCATCGCTTGGAACGTCGTCAGGCAGCCGAACTGCGGGTCTTGAGCCAGCAAGTTGAGCAGGTGTGTCGTGCCGGTGCGCCAGTGCCCGAGCACGAAGACCGGCTCGGGGTGACGCGGGCACTCCGCCACCTGGCGCTCGAAGCGCAGGCGCTCGATCAGCCGAAGCGGGCTGGTCGCAAGCGTCGTGAGACCGACGGCGGCCACCCGCAGCCGGAACTCGGGGTCGATGGAATCGGCACCTCGCACGAGGCGAGCCCAGCTTCGAAACGAGCCCAGCGCGACGGGGTGCTCAAACCAGTTCGTCATGGCAGTTTCGGCCCTGCACGAGCGCTCGCTTCGAGCGGCGGAAGCCTTACCACAAGCGCCGAAAACGTGCCTGCGCGAGCTCTCCAACGGTCTTGAATCCCGGCACGTCGCGGGCTATCTCCCAACACGTTCCAAACAGTCGGGGCCCCATCGTGAGAACGTCGCGCCTCCGTGCCGCGCGAACCCGCTCGGCCGCCGAGGCTCACGCGAGCCAGACCGACGTTGGAAGAGTTCTTTCTCTGCACGAATCGTTACCGATTGGACACAGCGAACGGACGAAAAGGGGCGGCAGGCCATGCGATTCTATGAGTTCGAGTCGAAACAGGTCCTGAAGAAGAACGGAATCCCCGTCGTCGACGGTGGGACGGCGGCTTCCACCGCGGACGCCACGAAGATCGCCCAGGAGTTGGGGGGCGCCGTGGTCGTGAAGGCGCAGGTCCTCTCGCCGGCCCAGCAAACCCGAGCCCGCCGCGACGCAGCGAGTGCAAGCGAGGCCGGCACGGCCGCCGGCGAGCTCCTCGCCGTCGACGACGGCGGGCGCAAGCCACGCGGCGTGCTCGTCGAGAAGCGCATCGGCGACGACAAGTCCGCAGCGTTCAGCCTCGCGTGCACGTACGACGGAGTCGCCAAGCGACCGGTGATGATCGCGGCCACGCTGGCGGGAAATGTCGACGAGCTCGCGGATACCCATCCCGACCGCGTGTTCAAGCGTCACTTCTCGGCGCTCTACCCCTTCTCGCCGTATCTCGCCAAGGAGCTCGCGTCCGATCTCGGCCTCAAGGGCGCCGATGGCACGCAGATGACCGCGATCATCTCGAAGCTGGCGCAGCTCTTTCTGAAGCACGACCTCACGCAGGCCAACATCTCGCGACTGGTTCGCACCGGCGACGGCACCTTCGTGTCCACCGATTGCTACATGGACCTCGAGGTCGAGGCCCGCACCCGCCAGAAAGCGCTGCTCCAGGAGCTGGGCATCGCCGTGGACGACAAGCGCTTGGTGCGCGAGCCCACGGCCTTCGAAGCAGCGGGCGCCGCCATCGACGCCGAGGACCCACGCGGCGTCGCAGGCCCGGTCGTGGAGTTCGACGGGAGCATCGGACTGGTGATCGGCGCGGGCGGCGGCTCGCTCACGATCAGCGACGCCGTGCGCCGGGCCGGCGGCAAGCCCGCCAACTACGCGGCGCTCGGTGGCAACCCGAGCGTGCGCAAGACGGAAAACCTCACCAAGCTGGTGCTTTCGAAGCCCGGCGTGACCAAGATCGCCGTCATCTCGAACGTCGTGTCCAACACCCGCGCCGACCTGGTGGCTCGCGGGGTGATCAAGGGCGTCAAGGCGCTCGGCTTCGAGCCGCGGGACAAGATCGCGGTGTTCCGCGTACCCGGCGCATGGGAAGCCGACGCGGTCAAGATCCTCGAGAAGTACGGGATCGACTATTGCGATCGGACCGTGTCGATCAGCGAAGCCGCGAAGCGCGCGGTGCAGAAGATCGGCTGAACGACGGAACGTTCCTCGGACTGATCTCGCTCAAGGAGCATCATCATGGCCGTTTTGGTCCACAAGGATTTCCAGTTCATCATCCAGGGCATCACGGGCCGCGAGGCGCTCAACTTCACCCGCGAATGCCTCCAGCTCGGCTCGAAGATCGTGGGCGGCGTGACGCCGGGCAAAGGCGGACGCGAGGTCTACGGCGTGCCGGTCTACGACACGGTTCGCGAGATCACCCGCAAACACCGGGTGGACGGCGCCGTCATCACCGTGCCGTATGCGTTCACTCCCGACGCGGCGTACGAGGCGATCGACGCGGGCATCAAGCTCATCGTGATCATCACCGAGGGCATCCCCCGCCGGGACGCCTCGGCGATCGTCGAGTACGCGGGCCTCCACGGCGCGCGCGTGATCGGCCCCAACTGCCTGGGCATCATCGCGCCCGACGTGTGTCGGTTCGGTAGCTTGGGTGGGCCGGCCGTCGACTGCCAGAAGGCGTTCAAGGCCGGTGTGGTCGGCGTGATGTCGCGTTCGGGCGGCATGACCACCGAGATCTGCAACGCCCTTTCCCAGACGGGATTGGGCGTGAGCACGGCGATTTCGATCGGCGGGGATCCGGTCATCGGCTCGACCTACGCCGACCTGATGCCCTACTTCGAGGCCGATCCCGGCACCAAGGCGATGGTCGTCTATTCGGAGCCGGGGGGGTCGTCGGAGGCCGAGCTCGCCAAGTGGTCGGTCGACAACAAGAGCCGCCTGCCGATCGTCGCATTCGTCTCCGGCCGCTTCATGGACGACATCCCCGGCATGAGCTTCGGCCACGCGGGCACCGTGGTCGAGAAGCGGATGGACTCGCCGGCGGACAAGATTCGTCGCATGCGCGCCGCAGGGATCGCGGTCGCCGACGAGATCGGCGACATCCCGCGGTTGGTGAAAGAGCGGATCGAAGGCGCCAAGTCGTAAGCGCAGTTTTTTCGACACGGAGAGACCGACCATGGCCATGTTCATTCGCGTCGACGTCAACGCGGACGTGATTCAAAAGACTCCGGGGTTGGCGGCGAAGCTCGTCGAATCCTGCCCGGTGAAGATCGACGCCGAGAAGACCAGCGTGAAGATCGTCGAGGACAATCTCGACGAATGCACGCTCTGCGACCTGTGCATGCAGGCCTCGCCCGACGGTGTGAAGGTCATCAAGCTCTACTGAAGGAATCCGCCATGAACCGCCACCCACGCGATTTCTTCGCGCCGCGCGCCCTGGGCGCGCCGACGCCGCCGCGCGAGATCCCCTTCAAGCCGTCGCGGATGATCCATTTCTTCGATCCGTCGAACGCCAAGATGGCGGCGAAGATCCCCGAGATCGCCAAGCAGGTGGACATCCTCCTCGGCAATCTCGAGGACGCGATCCAGGCGGACCGCAAGATCGAGGCGCGTGAGGGCCTGGTGCAGATCGCCAAGGCCACCGAGCTCGGCGACACGCAGCTCTGGACGCGCGTGAACAGCCTCGACAGCCCCTGGTTTCTCGACGACCTGACGCGCCTCGTAGGCGAGATCGGCGACAAGCTCGAAGTCGTGATGATCCCCAAGGTCACTGGACCGTGGGACATCCATTTCGTCGATCAGCTCCTCGCACAGCTCGAAGCGAAGTACGGTGTCAGGCGGGCGCTCCTGGTGCACGCGATCCTCGAAACCGCCGAGGGCGTCAAGAACGTCGAAGAGATCTGCTTCGCGAGCCCAAGGCTTCAAGGCGTGAGCCTCGGACCTGCGGATCTCGCGGCGTCGCGCCGCATGAAGACCACGCGTGTCGGCGGCGGCCATCCGGGCTACCTCGTGCGCTCCGACATGGACGACGAGGACCCGAGCTCGCCGCGTACCGTGGCCCAGCAGGATCTCTGGCACTATACGATGGCGAAGATGGTCGACGCCTGCGTCGCCGCTGGTGCCCTGCCCTTCTATGGTCCCTTCGGCCACATCGCCGACGACCAGGGCTGCGAGGACCAGTTCCGGAACGCATTCCTGATGGGCTGCGTCGGCGCCTGGTCGCTTCATCCCAAGCAGATCGCCATCGCCAAGCGCGTGTTCAGCCCGCCGGTCGAGGACGTGCTCTTCGCGAAGAAGGTGATCGCGCAGATGGGCGATGGAACCGGCACCGTGATGATCGACGGCCGCATGCAGGACGACGCGACCGTGAAGCAGTGCAAGGTGATCGTGAACCTGGCCAAGCTGCTTGCCCGCAAGGACGCCGATCTGGCGGCGTCGTACCAGTTCAGCGCCGACCAGTTGCCGTGACCGCGTGCGCCGGGTGATTCTGCGGCGCATGGCGGCAGGCGCGAGGACTCGCCCTGGTGGGTTGCGCTCCATCACATCCACCGCGCTCGAGTCCGATCGGTGCTCGCGGTTGCGAGCGGCAGCCGCGCTTCGACAGATCAGCCTGGCCCTCCCGTTCCTGATCTTCGCCGCCGGCTGCACCGGCGACGGCAGCTCGTCCGTCGACGCGTCGTCGGGCGCCCAGGTGCGCTACGACACCGGCGCCGAGGCCGGGTTCTTCGACTTCCCCTGGCCCTCGGACGTGCGGCTTCGCGACGACGGCACCGTCGACGCGAGTCGCTTTCCCAATCCCAAGGGGCTCGGCGGCATCCAGGAGATGATCGATCTCGCGGGCAGCGAGGTTCGCAACTTCTCCCAGAGCGGCGGAGTGTTCTTTCGCTTCGACCGCTCGTTCACCGGTGTCGAGCCCGTGCCCGACCCGATGGCCACGACCCGCGAGCCGTCGCCCTACTTCCTGGTGAACCTGCGCGCCGGCTCGCACTACGGCGTGCGCTCGCCGGTCTGGCTCGACTACCACGACGCCGCCGACAGCTATCGCCCGGGTCAACTGCTCGCGATGCTACCGGTCTCCGGCGTGCTGCTCGAGCGCGAGTCCACGTACGGCGCGGTGGTGCTGCGCGACGCCTTCGCGCGCCCCGAGGACGTGAGCCCATCACCGGCGCTGGCTGCGGCGCTCGCGGGCCGTAACCCGAGCGGCGACGAGAATGGCGCCGAGCTCGCGGCGTCGCTGGCTCCGCTCGCGAGCTATCTGCGCGAACGCGGCATCGACGCACGCGACGTGATCGGCGCCACCGTGTTCTCGACGGGCGATCGAACGACGCGCCTCACGGACTTCGTCCACCAGGTCGAACGCTTGCCCACCGTCACCCTCGACGGACCGCTCACGTCCTTCTACGACCATCCCGATTACTGCGCACTTCAAGGATCCTACCGCGTTCCCGTCTACCAGAACGGCACCGCGCCTTACATTCTTTCGGGTGGTGTCATCCAGGCCCGCGGTGCGGATCACACGTTGGTCGAGCAGTCGCGGGATCGCGTGCCGTTCGTCGTGAGCTTTCCGAAGACGCCGATGCCGGCGGGCGGTTTCCCGCTTTTCCTCTACGTCCACGGCACCGGCGGCACCTCGGACCAGGTCGTGACCCGCGGCCCCGTGCTGGTCCCTGGGGGCGACGCGGTCTACGGCGAAGGCCCAGCGTACGTCGTGGCCTTGCGCGGCTACGGCGCCGGCAGCTCCGCGGGAACGCTCAACCCCGAGCGCATCGGCGATCTCTCCGCCGGCGGCTACATCGCGTACAACTTCACACGCCCCTACGCGATGCGCGACAACTTCGCGCAGATGATCCTCGACCAGATCGAGTTCCTGAAGGTCCTGCTCGCGTTGCGCGTGGACGCGAGCCAGTGCCCGGGCACCGACGCGAGCGCATCGGGCGACGGCACGCTGCGCTTCGATCCGACGAAGGTCGCGGTCTCTGGTCAGAGCCTAGGCTCTTACCTCACCGGAATGCTCGCCTCGTTGCACGACGGGTTCACCGGCGCCGTGCTCACGGGGGCCGGCGGCGGCTGGGGCGAGTTTGCGCTCGGACCACAGGACCCGCCGCTCTCCGAGATCCTGAAGTTCTATCTGGGCATGGGCGACGGCGAGGCGCTCGATCTTTTCCACCCCGTGATCTCGATCTTCGATCTCACCGTCGGCGAAGCCGACAACGTGAACTACGTGCGTCGCATCCGCACCGATCCGCCCGCCGAACGGCACATCCCGCACGTGCTGGTCATCGAGGGCACGTACGATCTGCAGACCACCGCCAACCTCCAACGCGGTCTCGTTGCCGCGATCGGCGTCGACATGCTCGGCGACAGCCAGACGACGGACCCGTACCAGCGTCTCGAGGATGCGATCCGCTTCGCGGGGAACGACCTGCTCACGACGGAGCCGGTGCGAGGCAACGAGACCCGCCCCGACGGTTCACCGCTGACCTACGCCGTGGTTCGCTACGAAAAGGATCCCATCCGCGAAGGCCACTACGTCTCGTTCCAGCGCGACGACGCCAAGCACGACTACGGCTGCTTTCTCGAGACGCTGCTCACCGATCCCCAGGGTGTCCCCAGCATCATCCGCGGAAGCACCTTCGACGGCCCCTGCCCGTAGCCTGCCGCACGGTAGGTGGACTCGCCAGCGACCCCCGTAGCACGGCATTCTAGAGAGAGCCATGGCAACCGACACCCTCCTCACGGAGACGCGCGCGGTGCCGTCCGTGCGAGGCCAGTACTCGCGGACGGGACTGATCCGGCTCGCCGTCGGCTTCACCTTGCTCCAGCTCCTGGTGGCCTGGTCCGTGGATGGTGTGAGCCCCAGCGCCGATCTGCGCAAGGCGCTGTCGTGGGATTGGCGTATCGCCATCGCCTCCGCGGCGGGGCTGGTAGGCGGAGCGATCGCCGGCGTCGGGATCGCCGTGCTCATCCGACGCTCGCCGCCCTTCGGCACCATCGCTGAGCGTGTGGTCCCGCTCGCCGACTGGGCGAGCTTCCGTCCGGTGGACTACGTGCTCATCGCACTCTGCGCCGGCCTGGGCGAAGAGGTGCTGTTTCGCGGCGCGTTGCAGCCGGTCACCGGTGTCATCGCGCAGGCGGTCCTGTTCGGACTCCTGCACTGGACGTGCAAAGCGCACGTGGGAATCGCCGTCTCCGCCGGCCTGGCGTTCGGCTTCATCGCGGAGGTATCAGGCAGCGTTTGGCCCGGTGTGGCTGCGCACTTCGCCGTCGACCTGACGACCGGGCTGGCGCTTGGCGCGGCATTGCGCCGCGGCTGGATCGACGCGGCGGGTCGCTTCATCGCCGCCGAGCCGACGTCGCCGGCAATCTGAGTCGGCGCCGGCGCGAGAGCGTCGACCAGCACAGCAAGCAACTCGAGGCATTTCCCGCCGCGGCGAAGGCTCGCCGGCAGCGGGGACGAACGATCGCGGTGGACGCGCCGTCAGGCGACGGTCCAGGTCGGGCCGTCGCGCAGCAGCTTCGCAATCTCGCCCTGGCCGTTCTTCCGCTGGGCGTCTTGGATCTGCCGATGGAGCAGCTCCTCGTACGTCGGGCGAGCGACTGCGCGAAACACGCCCATCGGTTCTGGGAACTCGGGGTGCTGGAGGCGGCTCAGCATGTAGGCGAGAACGCCGTTTTGCTGCGTCTCGTCGTGGGTCACCAGGTCCTTCTCCGTGATGCCGTTGCCGAGCTCCACGACCTCGAGCTGCCCGTCGTGGAAACGCAGCCCCTTGTCGCGTTTCTTGCCGAAGATGAGCGGCTTGCCGTGCTCGAGCACCAGGATGCTCTCGTCCTTCGAATCTTTCTCGGTGGCGTAGCCGAAGGCACCATCGTTGAAGATGTTGCAGTTCTGGTAGATCTCGACGAAGGCGGTGCCGCGGTGCGCCGCGGCCCGCTTGATCACCTCTTCGAGGTGCTTGGTGTGAACGTCGACCGTGCGCGCGACGAACGTCGCCTCGGCCCCGAGAGCCACCGCGATGGGATGCAGCGGCTGATCGATGTTCCCCCAGGGCGTGGACTTGGTCTTCTTGCCGAGCTCCGAGGTGGGCGAGATCTGCCCCTTGGTGAGCCCATAGATGCGGTTGTTGAAGAGCAGGACCTTGATGTCGATGTTGCGGCGCATCGCGTGGATCAGGTGATTGCCGCCGATCGAGAGGGCATCTCCGTCGCCGGTCGCCACCCACACGGTGAGGTCCGGCCGTGCCGCTTTGAGGCCGGTGGCCACGGCGGGCGCGCGTCCGTGGATCGAGTGAAAACCGTAGGTGTTCATGTAGTACGGGAACCGGCTCGAGCAGCCGATGCCCGACACGAACACGGTCTTCTCCCGCGTCACGCCGAGGGTCGGCATGACCTTCTTCATCTGCGCGAGAATCGCGTAGTCCCCACAGCCGGGGCACCAGCGCGGGTCTTGATCCGTCGCGAAGTCCTTCGCCGTCAGATCGAGCGGCGCAATGGCGTTCATCCTTGAGCCTCCGAAGCCAGCGCGTCCGCGGGACGCGAGGGCACGACGAGCGCGGGCTCGTTCGAACGCGGTCTGAGCCCGAGCAGCTCATCGACCTTGTCGACGATCTCACGCACCATGAATGGCTTCCCCTTGACCTTGTTGAGACCCACGGCATCCACGAGGTAGCGCGCACGCAGGATCGTGCGGAGCTGTCCGAGGTTGAGCTCCGGCACCAGCACCGTCCGGAACCCGGCCATGATCTCCCCGAGGTCGTGGGGTAATGGATTCAAATAACGCAGGTGCGCCGCCGACACGCGCTTGCCTCGCGCCCGCAGCCGCTGCACCGCCGTGGCGACCGCGCCATAGGTGCCACCCCAGCTCACGATGAGCACGTCTCCGCTACGGTCGCCGATCAAGGGCTGTGGCGGATAGCCGTCGGCGATCTTGTCCACCTTCGCCTGGCGAAGCCGCACCATGTGCTCGTGATTCTCCGGGTCGTAGCTCACGTTGCCAGTGAGGTCCTGCTTCTCGAGGCCGCCGATGCGGTGCATCAGCCCCTCGGTGCCGGGTGGCACCCAGCGCCGCACCAACCGTTCGTCGCGCTGGTACGGAAAGAATCGCTCGCCGTGGCCGTTGCTGTAGAAGGGGGCGTCGATCGCACGCAGCGCGGCCACGTCGGGGAGCTTCCACGGATCCGAGCCGTTGGCGATGTAGCCATCGCTCAGGAACATCACCGGCGTCATGTGCTGCATCGCGATCCGGCTGGCTTCGATCACCGCGTCGAAGCAATCCGACGGCGACGCGGCAGCCACCACCGGAACCGGAGTCTCGCCGTTTCGTCCGAACACGGCCTGGAAGAGGTCAGCCTGCTCCGTCTTGGTGGGCAACCCGGTGGACGGGCCGCCGCGCTGGATGTTCACGATCACCAGCGGCAGCTCGGTCATCACCGCGAGACCGATCGCCTCGGTCTTGAGCGCAACGCCTGGGCCGCTCGAGCCCGTGACGGCGAGGCAGCCGCCGAAGGACGCGCCGATCGCCGCGCCAATGGCGGCGATCTCGTCCTCCGCCTGGAAGGTGATCACGCCGTATTCCTTGTGGCGCGAGAGCTCGTGAAGGATGTCGGAGGCGGGCGTGATCGGATAACTGCCGTAGAAGAGCTGCTTATCGGCGAGCTTCGCTGCCGTGATGAGCCCGATCGCGACGGCCTCGTTGCCGGTGATCTTGCGGTAGGTACCGGGCTCGATCGCGGCCTTCTCCACGCGGTACGAGCTCACGAACATCTCGGTGGTCTCGCCGTAGTTGAAGCCGGCATGCAGCGTGCGGACGTTTGCCTCGCGGAGCGTTGGGTTCTTCGCGAACTTGTCCTGGATCCACGCGATGGTCGGCTCGAGCGGACGCCCGTAAAGCCAGCATGCGAGCCCGAGCGTGAAGAAGTTCTTGCACCGGTCGGCGGATCGCTTCTCGAGTCCCAACCCGTCCACCGCGCGCCGGTTCATCGTGGTGATGGCGATGGCGCTCAGGCGGTACCCGTCGAGCGAGCCGTCGGTGAGTGGATTTTGCTCGTAGCCAGCCTTGTCGAGGTTGTCGGGCGTGAACGCATCGCTGTTCACGATCAGCAGCCCACCGGCTACCAGATCGGCGAGGTTCGTCTTGAGCGCCGCCGGGTTCATGGCCACCAGTGCGTCGACCTGATCCCCGGGCGTATGGATGTCCTGGCTCGAGAAATTGACCTGGAAACCGCTCACTCCCGCGAGCGAACCGGCGGGGGCTCGGATCTCCGCGGGGTAATCCGGAAACGTCGAGATGTCGTTGCCGAAGATCGCGGAGGCGTCGCTGAACTGGCCGCCCACGAGCTGCATGCCGTCGCCCGAATCACCCGCGAAACGAACCGTCGCGGACTCGATCTCGGCGATCTGCTTCGTTGCCGAATCCGCCCTGCCTACCTCTTCTGCCATCGTTTCCTTACCTCGCTCTCGACTCGTGACTCTTCTCGCTGACCTCGGGCGCACTCGAACCGCACCACGCTCGACAGCGCGCGGGGCGCAACTGCGAGGATCGGCACCCCGACGAGGAGCGTCGGGACGCTGCGCCCATACCGCAGGTCGGAACAGGCCGCACGACTCGCGCACTTCTGGCGAGGCGCACTGAGAACGAGTGTACCGATCGGTGGCAAGACTCGCAAGAAAACGCGCGATTCCGAGCCGCTGCCCACCGCAGGAACGCCTCCCGCGCCGGCCTCGGCGCCCGCTCGAGTCATCGCAGCGAGCGAAGTGCCGCGAGCAGGCGGTCGACCGCGTCGGCGGCAGCGTTCGTGCCCATGAGCCCGATGCGCCAAATGCGCCCAGCAAGTGGACCGAGACCGCCGCCGACCTCGATGCCGAAGCGATCGAGGAGCGATTGGCGCGCAGCCTTCTCATCCGCAACCGGCGGAACGACGGCGTTGAGCATCGGCAGGCGGTACTCCGGCGCCACGAGAAAGCGAAAGCCGAGGGACTCGAGCCCGACGACCAGCGACTGATGAGCAGCCAGGTGGCGCTCGAATCGCGCCTCGAGCCCTTCGTCGAGGAGATCGCCCACCGCCTCGTCGAGGGCATAGATCATGGAGATCGGCGCGGTGTGGTGATAGGCGCGATCCGTGCCGAAGTAACGACCGATCAGGCTCAGGTCCAAGTACCAGCTCTGCACCGGCGTCCTGCGCGAGGTGACGCGCTCGAGCGCACGCGGGCCGAACGTGAGCGGCGCGAGTCCCGGTGGGCACGAAAGGCACTTCTGCGTCCCCGAGTAGGCGGCGTCGATCCCCCAGTCGTCGATACGCACGTCCATCCCGCCGAGCGAGGTGACGCAATCCAGCACCGTGAGCACATCGCGCTGGCGTGCGTTCGCGGCGATCTCGGCCACCGGCTGTGCCACGCCCGTGGACGTCTCGGCATGCACCAACGCGACGAGACGCGGGCGGTGCTCGTCGAGCGCCGCGATCACGTGCTCTGCCGGAATGGGCTCGCCCCAGGGCGCCTCGACGCGAATCGGCCGCGCGCCGATGCGTTCGACCATCGCGCACATACGCTCGCCGAAGGCACCGTTCACACCGACCACCGCCGCGTCACCCGGCTCGAGCAAGTTCACCAGGCACGCTTCCATTCCCGCGCTACCGGTTCCCGAGATCGGGAGGGTGAGCGGGTTCTGGGTGCGGAACACCGCACGCAGCCGTTCCTGCACGCGATCGAGGATGGCGAGAAATGCAGGATCGAGATGACCGAGAAGTGGCTGGGCCAGCGCGGCGCGCACCCGCGCCGAAGCGTTGCTCGGCCCGGGACCGAGCAAGAGCCGCTCCGGCGTCATGATTCCCGGACCGCGTCCCGGTCGGTGACGACCGCGACGCGATTGCACGCCAACGTCACCGTCAACCGACGGCGCGCAAACGGGGGCTCGGCGTGAAGGCGACCTCGTCCGAGCTCACGCTGACGATGCGATTGTTCTCGTCCACCATCACCACGGTGGGCTTGTGCTTGATCGCCTCGGCGTCGCTCATCTGCGCGTACGTGGCGATGATGACGCAGTCGCCGACGGCAACCTTTCGGGCCGCGGCGCCGTTCAGGCAGATGTCGCCGCCGCCGCGTGGGCCTTCGATGGCGTAGGTCTCGAAGCGCTCGCCGTTGGTGACGTTCCAGATGCAGACCTGCTCGTACGGGTAGATGTCGGACGCCTCGAGCAGGTCACGGTCGATGGTCACACTCCCCACGTAGTTGAGGTTGGCATCGGTGACCGTGGCACGGTGAATCTTGGACTTCATCATCGAGCGGATCATCCAGTTCTCCTTCGCGGGTATCCGCCTCGTCCACCGAGGTCGCATCCCGCATCGAGGGATCGATTTCATTGTAGCGCTACTGCGTCATTCGTGCCTGCCCCCCACGGCGAGAATCCCCACACGCGTTCGACCTAGGGACAATTTCAATGGAATTTCAAATTGTTAGCCATCCGCAGGCGGCTCGAGCGGAACGTTGTCGATGAGTCGCGTGGCGCCCAAATGCAGGGCCACGGCGAGCCGCGCCCGACGCTCGATTCGCGCGAGCGGCGCGAGCGTCTCGGCATCCACCACCTCGACGTACTCGACGCGTAAGCGCTCGTGCCGGGCGAGCGCATCCCGCACCCGCGACGCGATCACCGCGGCGTTGCGCTCACCCGAGCGCACGGCGTCGCCGGCGGCGAAGAGCGTGCGCGGGATCTCGCGTGCCAGCTCGCGCTCGTCCGGCGCGAGCCGCACGTTGCGACTGCTCATGGCGAGCCCATCCGGCTCGCGCACCGTGGCGAGGCCGATCACCTCGACGCCCATGTCCAGGTCGCGCGCCATGGTGCGGATCGTGACGAGTTGCTGGTAATCCTTCTCGCCGAAAACGGCCACGTGCGGCCGCGTGGCATGAAACAGCTTCGCGACCACGGTGGTCACACCGCGGAAATGACCGGGGCGATGCGCGCCACAGAGCCCATCCGTGATCCCATCGACCTCGACGCGCGTGCAGAATCCGCTCGGGTACATCTCCTCGTGCTCGGGATGGAAGAGCACGTCGGTTCCCACGCCTTCGAGCATCCGCGCGTCGCGGTCCACGTCGCGCGGATAGCTCGTGAAGTCCTTGGCGTCGTTGAACTGGATCTTGTTGACGAAAAGGCTCACCACCACCACCTCGGCGCGGCGGCGTGCTTCGCGCACCAGGCTCAGGTGACCCTCATGCAGGAAGCCCATCGTGGGAACGAGCGCGACGCGGCGACCCGCAGCGCGCTCGCTCTCCGCACGCGCCTGCATCGCCGCGATCGAGGTGATGACGTCCATCGCGGGATCCTCTCCGTTCAGTGGAAAGTGTGCTCCGGCCCGGGGAAAGCTCCGTTCTTCACCTCGTCGATGTAGGCACCCACGGCCTTCACGATCACGTCGTTCAGGTTCGCGTACTTCTTGGCGAACTTGGGGTTCCAGTTGTTGTCCATGCCGAGCAGGTCGTAGATCACCAGCACCTGTCCGTCGCATTTCGGTCCAGCACCGATACCGATCGTGGGAATGCGAATCGCGCCGCTCACGCGCTCGGCGAGCTCCCCGGGGATCCCTTCCAGCACCACGGCAAACGCACCCGCTTCCTCGAGAGCGACCGCGTCCTCTTCGAGCGCTTGCGCCGCGTCCTTGGTGCGTCCCTGGATGCGAAACCCGCCGAGCTGATGGATCGATTGGGGAGTGAGCCCGAGATGGCCGACCACCGGCACGCCCATGCGATGGATGGCGCGCACCACCGGCGCGATCTCGCGTCCGCCCTCGACTTTCACCGATTCGGCGCCGCCCTCCTTCACGAGCCGCGCCGCGTTGCGCATCGCATCCTCGACGGACACCTGGTAGCTGCCGAACGGCATGTCCAGCACGAGGTGCGCGTGCGTGAGCCCCCGGGCCACGATACGCCCGTGATAGATCATGTCGTCGAGGGTGACTTCGAGCGTGCTGGTGCGTCCCTGGATCACCATGCCCAGGCTGTCGCCCACCAGCACCATCTCGACTCCCGCCTGGTCGAGGATGCGCATGAAGGTCGCGTCGTAGCACGTGACCATGGTGATCTTCTCACCGCGGCCCTTCATCGCGACCAGCTCGGGAACGGTCACCTTCTTGGAACGTGGCTTGGGGCTCATGAGTGCCTCGTAGCTGCCCGTCGTCGATGACGCTCGGGCGCCGGATTGGGCGTGAGGCTCGGGGCCCGTTGCCTGGGGGTGATCGTCCGGCCACCCCGAATCACGAGCCCCGAGACTCGCGCCAATCGCCTACCGCGACCCCATCGGCTGATAGTACTGCGTGCCTCCGCGCATGCGCCGAATCTCGCGCACCAGGTTGTCGAAGTCCTCGCGGCGCTCGACGAAGTCGATCTCCGAGGTGTGCACGACGAGCAGCGGCGTCTCCGAGTACTGGAAGAAGAACTCGTTGTACGCGCGGGTCAGCTCTTCCAGGTACGGCGCGGTGATGTTGCGCTCGAAATCCACGCCACGCTTGCGGATGCGCTGCAGTAGCACTTCGGGGCGCGCCTGCAGGTAGACCACCAGGTCGGGCTTCACGATGCGCGTATCGAGCAAACGATAGATCTGCTCGTAGAGCGCCAGCTCGTTCTCGTCGAGGTTCAAGTGCGCGAAGATCCGGTCCTTCGCGAACAGATAATCCGCGAGCGTCACACGCTGGAAGAGATCGCCCTGCCCGATGAGCTTCTGCTGCTGGAAGCGGCTCAGCAGGAAGAAGATCTGGGTCTGGAATGCGTGCTTGGCTCGGTCCTGGTAGAACTTCCCCAGAAACGGGTTCTCGTCGACTTTCTCGAAGATGCAGCGGGCGCGCAGCTCTTCGGCCAAGAGCTTGGCGAGGCTGGTTTTGCCGACCCCGATCGGCCCTTCGATGACGATGTACCGGGGGGCCTCCATGGCACGTGCGACTTGAGGTCGGCGACGGGCGAGGCGAAGCGAGAACGTGGCTCCGAACGAGCACCCGAGACCGGTTCCGTAACACGCGCTGGTTTTCGATGTCAAGGAATCTCGCCGCGCCGCGTCATATCCGTGACGGAAGCGCGCCTAGGAAAGTTCCAAGCATTTTCTGTATTTAGCGAGCTCGGCTGAAACGTGTTCCCGCCGAAAACCTTGACTTGCAGCGACGCCGTTCCGAATAATGCGCCCTCCGCCGCGCCGTCCGAGGCGCGGCGCCCAGCCCTCAACCAGCTCGCGAGGAGACCCGCCCATGGCTCGATCCAGCGTTCGAATCGGCACGGCACTCGTGGCACTCATCGGCCTTGGGACTGGAAGCGCGCACGCGCTCACCGCCCAGGAGATCATGAAGCAGTCGCAGTCGATTCAGGAAAAGCCGGTCACGCGACGCGGCAACATGACGATGACGCTGGTCGACAAGAACGGCGACCAGCGGGTGCGCAAGGTGACGACGTACTCGAAGAAGTTCGGCGAGGACACCAAGTCGGTGCTGTTCTTCTTGGAGCCCGCCGACGTGAAGGGCACGGGTTTTCTCCAGTTCGGCTACAAATCGACCGACCAGGACGACGACCAGTGGCTCTACCTGCCGGCCCTCAAGCGCATCCGCAAGATCACGTCGTCGAACAAGAACCAGAGCTTCATGGGTACGGACTTCTCGTACGACGACATGGCGACGCGCGACATCGAGGAGGACGACCACAAGCTCCTGCGCGAGGAGAACGTCGGCGACCAGGCGGTGTGGGTCATCGAGAGCACTCCGAAGAAGCTCGAGGAAGACGATGAGTACTCGAAGGCCGTGAGTTACATCCGCAAGAGCGACAGCCTGCCCGCGAAGGTCGAGTTCTACGATCGCAAGGGCGCGCCCGAGAAGACGCTGGTGATCCAGGCGGTGACGGTGGTGGACGGCATCCCCACCCCGAAGAAGCTCGAGATGACGAGCCTCGACAGCCAGCACAAGACGCTACTCGAGATGGACGGTCTGGAATTCGACAAGCCGCTCGACGACGATCTCTTCACGCAGCGTGTGCTCGAAAAGGGTCCGTGATCCACTCGTGGCCGCGCGCCGTCGTCGCCGCCTGAGGGCTCAATACGCGTTCGCAGTCCTCACGCTGGCGTTCGCTCCGCTCGCGCTTCCGGCGCGCGCGTTCGAAGCCGAGCTCGGCCCCGCCAAGCTCGACCTCGACTCGAGCGCCAGGCTGCGAACCGTGTTGCGTTTCGACGCCGACACGCCGACCGAGCAGCCCACCTTCGATCTCGGCGTCAACGCGAACGTCGCCTTCGGCGACAAGCTCAAGCTGGTGACGCGGACGCTGCTTCGCTCTGACGGCACCGTCGCCGATCCCAGCAACGATCACACGATCCACGATTTTCGTTCGGTCTTCCAGGACTCGACTCCGTACCTCGAATTCGAGGAGGCCTATCTGGACCTGGAGCTGCCCGCGGCAGCGGTGCGCGCCGGTATCCAGAAATTCGCCTGGGGCAAGCTCGACGCCCTCAACCCTACCGATCACCTGAACCCGCTCGACCTCACACGCCCACTCGACGAGATCGAGAGCGCTTCGAAGATCGGCGTGCCCGCCATCGACCTCAAGATCGTGCCCGAGCAGATCACCTCGACGGGGCCGTTCGAAATGATGGTGCTCGAGGGTGTGGTCGTCCCGATGGCCGGCAGCTTCCGGCTGCCCTCCGAGCGCGATCGCTGGTACCCGCCGCTGTTACGCATTCCCCAGGAAGTGGTCGTCGACCCACGGCTGGTGAGCTCCGAGCCGCCCTTCGATCGATTGTCGCCCTTTCCCGTCACCACCTCGCTCACCCTCGCGGAGAGCGATGCCCCCGACGTGAGCGCGGCCAACCTGCAATGGGGCGTGCAATGGACGACCTTCGTGGGCGGGGTCGACCTCGACCTCGCCTACTTCGAGGGCTTCGACACCTTGCCTACGGGAGTGCTCACCGGCTCGCTCACGTCGTACTCACCGGGTCTGGGTGTGGCACCCACCGTGACGGCGGACATGACGCTCACCCCCACGCTCGATCGAATCCGGCTCGTGGGCGGAGGTTTCGCCGCCTCGGTCCTCGATCTCACCGTCAAGGGCAACTTTGCGTACATCCAAGGGCGCCGCTTCAACTTCGACATCTCCACCGATGACCTCTTCACCAACCCCCAATTCGTCGACTTCCAACCGCTGGTTCAGCAATTCCTCGATCGATTTCCCGAGCAGCTCTTCAACCAGACGCTCGAAGTTCCGGCGATCCCGATCTCGGTCGAGCGCGATTCGGTGAGCGGCGGGCTCCAGGTCGAGTACGTGAACGGCGACTGGATCTTCGATGTCGCGGGCTACCTCGACGTCATCCTCGACCCCGTGCCCGATCTCATCCAGGAATCCGTCGAGAGCCGAATCCTCGTGCAGGTGCGCCGCACCTTCCTTCGCGAGACGCTCACCTTGGACCTCACGACCGTGTGGATGGCGGCGCGCGGCGAGCTCGTGGGCATGCCGAAGCTCGGCTATCAGGTCCTCGATGGGCTCACCGCCGAAGCCGGCGTGCTCGTGATCGAAGGGCCGAAGGACGGCCTGATCGGCCAGTTCCGGCAGAACGACGAAGCGTTCGCACAGATCACCTACGCGTGGCAGTAGCCGGCTGCTGAGAAACTCGCCACGGCGAGTTTCTCAGCCTGCCGGTATTTTCTCGGGGGTCTGTCCCAGACCCCCGCCCCGTTCGGAGTGAATCCGAACGGGGACCCCACCCCCAAGTCA
>CAYVDO010000072.1:0-25223 GCA_964450125.1 uncultured bacterium | reverse complement strand
GCGCGTTGGATCCGCGGGGTCGAGGACCACGTTGTCGTACTTGTAGTCGTTGTGGATGAGCGCCGCGCCGGACTCGGGTGGAAGGCGCTCCGCGAGCCAGCGTGCGGCGCGCTCGATCTCGGGGATGTCGTCGGTGCGCGCATTCGCGTAGCGATCGGTCCATCCCTTCACCTGACGCTCGACGTAGCCGGCCGGCTTGCCGAGACCCACGAGGCCGGTGGCTTCCAGGCTCACGGCGTGGATGGCGGCGAGATTGTCCACCAGCGCCTCCGACATGCGCCGCGCTTGCTGCGGAGAGATCGAGAGATCGCCGGCGCTGCGATTGCGCAAGATCACGCCGCGCACCCGCTCCATCACGTAGAAAGGAGCACCCATGACCGCGCGGTCCTCGCAGTAGGCCAGCGGCCGCGGCACCTTCGGATACTCGCGGACGAGCCCCGAGAGGATGCGGTACTCGCGCCCCATGTCGTGGGCGGTCTTGATCTCGGGGCCGAATGGTGGGCGGCGCAAGACCAGCTCGTGCTCGCCGACGCGAAGTGCGTACGTCAGGTTGGAGTGTCCGCCGGGAAATTGCTGGATGGTGAGCTCGCCCACGAGATCGGGCAGCGCCGCCCGGAGGTAAGCCTCGAGCTTGGCGACGTCCAGCTCCTCGCCTTTGCGCACGGCTCGCGCCTGATCCGTGTTCATCGGACGTCCAGCCCGTGCGCCCGCAGCGCGCGCCGCGCCACCACCGTCTTGTGGACCTCGTCGGGGCCGTCGTAGATCCGCGCTCCGCGCTCGTGGCGATACCAGTAGGCGAGGGGCGTGAGATCGGTGATCCCCATCGCGCCGTGTACCTGGATCGCACGGTCGAGCACGCGCTGGAGCACGTTGGCGACGTAGTACTTGATGATCGAGATCACCTCACGCGCTTCGACGAGTCCGTGCTTCTCGATGCGCTCGGCGGCGTCGAGGACCATGAGCCGTGAGGCGTGGATCTCGGCGCGGCTGTCGGCGATCCACTCCTGCACGATCTGCCGGGTGCCGAGGGCTTTGCCCGGCGCCAGCTCGCGGCGTGCGGCGCGCTCGCACATGAGCGAGAACGCGCGCTCGCAGATGCCGATCCAGCGCATGCAATGGTGGATGCGGCCGGGGCCGAGTCGATGCTGCGCGATCGCGAACCCCGCCCCTTCGGCGCCCAGCAGGTTCGCGTACGGCACGCGGCACTCGGCGAACTCCACCTCGGCGTGACTCGTGAACCCGGAGCCAGGCTCTCCCATGACGGGCAGGTTGCGCACCAGTCGAAACCCAGCCGTGTTCGTGGGCACGATGATCTGGCTGGCGCGCGCGTGAGGGCTTTCGGCGTCCGGCGCGGTGACGGCCATGCAGATCGCGAACGCCGCACCGTCGGCGGCGGTGGTGAACCACTTGCGGCCGGAGATCACCCACGAGTCGCCGTCACGTCGTGCTTGCGTCTGAAGCCACGTGGGGTTCGAGCCAGGCGACATGGGCTCGGTCATCGCGAAGCAGCTTCGGATCTCGCCGCGCGCCAGCGGCTCGAGCCAGCGCTGCTTCTGCTCGTCGCTCCCGAACGCGAGCAGCACCTCCATGTTGGCGATGTCGGGTGCCTGCGTGTTGAAGAGGTAGTGGCCGAGCGGGCTGGTGCCGAGGATCTCGCTCACGTGGGCGAAATCCGTGAGGCTCAGCTCCAGGCCGCCCATCGATCTGGGCATGTGGGGCGAGAAGAGCCCCAGTGACTTCACCTTCTTGCGCTTGAGCTCGAGCACTCCTTCGAGCTCGGCGAGCGGCTTGCTCAGGAACTCGCCCTCGAACGGATAGACCTCGTCACGCATGAAGGCGCGGATGCGGTCGAGCGCGGGGAGGAGGGCGGGGCTGGGTTCATGCATGGCGATCCTCGCGCGGTTGGGCGAAACGAGTGCGTGCGTGTGGCTCGACGCGGTGCGCTCGCGTTCAGCGCACGGTGATGGTCGCAGGATCGAGAAGGTGGGGCGTCGCGTTGAAGGCGGCGAGGGCCACGCGCTCGCCGGAGAACTTGAGCTCGGTGATCGAAGTGTTGCGCACCAGCCACGAGAGCTCGATCACCCGCTCGTCGTCGATGCCGAGGGCGTGTCCCGTCGCCACGGACACCGCGCCGCCCGACGTGAACGCCGCCACCGTGGCTCCGCGATCCACGCCCGTGGTCATGTGGCGGATGCCTTCGGCCACCCGCACCCGGAAGCCGTGCCAGGTCTCCACCCCCTCGAGCACCGCGTCCAGCTCACCGCGCACCCACATGCGCGTGACGGTGGTGAAGAGCTTCAAGAACTCGCGTGATGCGGTGTTGCGGGTCCCGGCGAAGACCGCCGCGGCGTCCCTCAGCGCGGGATCGCGTTCGAGCGCCAACGCCGCGCCGCGCGCGAGCAACGACCCGGCTGGATACTCGTCGAGCGCTGCGAGCGATTCGGGAGCGGGCCACGGGAGGCCACGTTCCGCGAACACGCGCTCCACCTCCGCGTGGGTCTCGCGATGGCGCCGCCGCGGCCCCACGAACACGCGCTCGGGACGCGTTCCTTCGTCGGCCCAGCGTTCGCCGAGCTTGCGTGCTTGCGCGACTCCGAGCGGCGACAGCACGTCGCCGTCGCGGTCGTAATCGAGGGAGTTCGCCTGGCCGTGGCGAACGATGAGCAACGCACCCATGGTCGTGTTCCGCGGCGAACGCGGACACGTAACTCTACCGTTGGCAGGCCGGCGCGGGGAGGCCGAATGGGCCGACCTGCTCGACCCAATGGCTCTCGGGCTGGCTGTATTCGCCCGCGAAGGGATCGATCAGCGCGTCGTCGGCGCGGTGTACCTCGAAATGGATGTGTGGAGTCGACGAACGACCGGAGCTTCCGACCAACCCGAGCTTCTCGCCGCACTTCACCTTCTGGCCTGCGCGCACCACGATCGATCCCTTCATGAGGTGCAAGTACTGGCTTTGGATGCCGTCGCGGTGGCGGATGTAGACCTTGTTGGGAACGATCGGGTTGCCGTCGCACGAGATGCCGCCCGAGTCGAGAGCCGCGAGGCTGATGTGGCAGCGGTCGTAGTGGCCGTCCTCGGCCACCTCGACCACACCGTCGGCAGCGGCCAACACCTCGGTGGAACCGGCGTCCATCGCGGGAAAGCCGCCCACCAGCAGGAAATCGCTGCCGTCGTGATCCCCGTAACACTGCGGGAAGCCGCGCCCCTCGAAGTTGGTGCAGAAGATCTGGGAGAGGAGACCGTCGGCAGGCTTGCCGTCGTCGTCGACGTGGAACACCACGTCACGCACGAAGCGTGTGCCGTCGGGATCGAGGCCGGGAAAGCGAAAGCGCGTCGGTCCGCTCGGTGCGTCGTCGGAGGATCCGCAGCCGAGGGCCGCGCACGCGAGCGTGCACGCGAGAGCCACGGCGGCCTCGCGCAGCAGGGAATGGCGGCGGTTCATCGGCCTCGTTCCGTTCGGCATGGGCCGCGCGCTGTACGCACGGCGGTCGAGATGGCGGATTCAGAACCCGGGTACCTGGTGCGACCACGCAGCGACGTCGCCGTTCTCGAAATCATTCTGGAACACGAACCCGGGACCGCATTCGGTGCAGGAGGGCTGAATGCCGCCGATCAGCGCCTCCAGATCCGCGGGCGCGGTCGCCGGCGAGAAGCCCACCGTCAGGGTGTGCTCCGCGTTCACGAAGCCGCCCCGATTGGCGATGGTCTGGAGGGCCGTGCTCACGAGGAACGCGTCGCCGGGATTCACCGTGAGCGATGTCTCTTCGAAGCACAGCTTGCTCGCGTCGAGTGTCACCGACTGCGACGAGGACGCGTCGGTCGTGAAGTAATCCGCTGCGAGGATCGTGTTGGCGGGCAGGCCGTAGAGCGCTTCGTCACCGCACGCGAGGAACGCCAGGCCGATGGCGCTCAGGTCCTCGGCAGTGACCAGACTGCCATCGAGGACAGCGAGCGAGGCGAGCAGAAAGGCGCCCCCGGTCCACTCGGAGTCGTCGCCCGGGCTCGGCGGTGAGTAGCTGAAGTCGAGGGTCGCCTGGATCGGCAAGTCGACGGCGTTCAGACCCTCGAACGTATAGCGTTGGTAGGCCTGCTGGGTGGATGCGTTGCGCGACGAACCGCTCGGAAGCGCGCTCGCCCGAAGGATCGGCAGCGCCGCCACGCCGTTGAACGACACGTTCCCGTACACGGTGCCGCGCCCCACCGAGCCGCGGCGCGACGAGATCTGCGCGCCGAGCCCGCCCTCGGCGTGCGAGAGCACCAAGTTTGCGTTCCCGTCGACGACGCACGACTCCTCGCTCGGCACGCCCGTGCAGTCGCGAATGCTCTGGAAGAGGATCGAGCCATATCCCGGATCGGGGACGACCTCGAAGTTGTACGTGATGGGGTCCTGGCCGGCGAAGGTGAACGCCAGGCCGTCGACGAAGCCGCGCCAGTCGTCTCCGCCGCCGTAGTGCGAACGGAGGTGCACCTCGACGATGGGTGCCTCGTCGGGAATGTCCCCCAGCGAGGCCGGCGGCGGATCGCCCTCGGCCTGTGAGATGACGAGGTGTCCCAGCAGCGACGCGTGGTGCCACGCATCGGTGGGTTGGTCGTCCTCGCAGGTGATGCCGTCAGTGCAGCCGTCCCAGTCGAGCCAGAAGCTGCGCGGGTCGCCGTACGGATAGACGCGCAGCGCGAAACCCGGCGCCCACACCGGACTCCCCGTGCCCGATTGGATGCGCCAATCGAGCGCGAGATCCTGCAGGTCACCCCACGTGCCACCGAGGGAGGTGAGGTCGCCGATCATGGTCGCGCCGCCCGCGGCGGTTTCGTAGAGCGCGAGCGACGCGAGCCCGCTGCGCGGCTCGGTCGTCGTGATCTCGGCCGTGCCCGGCGAGCCCTCGCCGGTGTAGACGAACCAGTTCGGATCGCCCGGCAGCACGACCACCTCGCCAGCTTGCGCGAGGCCGATGCTCGCGCCGAACAACGCGGCCAAAGCGATGCGTAGCGTCCTCCACGTCTCCTTCATGTCGCCCCCGCCAGCCGTGGCTTTCCCCGCCCACGTGGTGCTCGGACATTACCACCGCAGACGCGCGCGGCAGCACCGAAGGTCATCGTCGCGACGGCGTTCGCCGTGCAGGAGACGAGCCCCCGCACGCACGGAGGCGGGTCACCAGGTTGGGACGCTGCCGAACGAGCTCCAGGCGGCGAGGGCGGGCTTCGCCACGCCGGTGTTGCGGGCGAGGCCGCAGCTCGCGAACACCTGCTTGAAGTTGGTGATCGGGTCGGTCTCGTGCCAGTCGGAGGTGTCGCTGAGCGCGTACCAATGGACGAAGCGCACGTCGAGAGGCCGAATCAGCGTGTTCCAGAACGAGTTGATGAAGAGCACCTGGTCGCTCTCCGAGCCGTGCACGTTCGGATAGCCCGGATGGCTCACACGAGACGGCCAAGCCACCTCCGTGAACGCCACGGGTTTCGTGGTCCAGTCGGCGATCCGTGCGTAGTAGTCGGCGGGGATGAACACCGGCGTCCAGTAGTTCGTGAACGGGTAGGTGGTGAAGCCCACCAGATCGAGCTCATCGAGCGATGTGATGATTCCGCCGGGATCGCTCATCGTACGCAGGTGCTCGTAGTGGAAGGTGGTGAACACCTGCGTCGCGGTGCCCAGCGAGTGAACGAACCGCGTGAGCTCCTGAATCAGCGGGATCAGCTCGTAAAGCCGCGAGCTTCGGTCGATCTCGTTGCCGAGTCCCACGTAGCCGATGCGGTGATCCACCGCGAGCGCTCGGAGCATCGTGCGCAGCGCCGCCTGTTTCTCGGGATCACCCAGGGTGCTGGTGATGCCGAGAATGACCACCGGCCGAAGGCCCTGATCTTCGGTGATCTGGACCCACGCAGGAACGTTACCGGCACCGCTGGCGTCCCATTCCGTGTACACGCCCTGACTGCCACCGGCGTTGGCCGATTCATTCCAGAAGGTGCCCCAGTCGTCGTTGCTCGGTGAGGGAGCGTGGGGCGGACTGATGGCGGCGATGCCGGCGACCACGATCTCTTCGCATCCGCTCGCGGGGCCTGCGAGGGCGGCGAGCAGGATCAGGGAAAGGGCGTGGCGGGCCATGGCGTTCTCCGTGCCAGGTCGGCGGCGCGGCGCCGGACGCACGGTTGCTCGGCTCCGTCAGCAATCCACATGCCGTTGTCGGAGTTCGTCGAAGAAAGCCGCAAAAGTTCGTTTTTCGTTGCCAATCGAGCGAGCGACCCACCGACTTCGGGAGACAATTTGACGGAGGGCTGGCTGGGCCAGCGTCGCTCAGGCTGGTGGCGTCGTGCCTTGGCCGGTCCAGAGCGCCAGCGCGGGCTTGGCGTCGGTGCCGTTGCGCATCAGGCCGCAGCTCGCGAAGACCTGCTTGAAGTCGCTGATGGGATCGCTCTCGTACCAGTTGGTGGTGTCGTGGAGCGCATACCAATTGGCGAAGAGTACCGGCAGCCCGGCGGTGAGCTCGGCGCGGAAACGCTGGATGAACGTCACCTGATCCGACTCGGAGCCGCGGATCGACGGCAAGCCGGGATGATTCATTCGCGATGGCCACGCCAGCTCGGTGAATGCGATCGGTTTGGGTGTCCACGCGACCATCGGCATGTAGTAGTCGGCGGGGATCTCCGCAGGGCTGCGGTAACGCAGGAACGGGTAGCTCGAGAACGCCACCAGGTCCAAATGCGGAAGCGCCGCCACGAGCCCGATCGGATCGTAGAAGTCGAGCATGTGCTCGTAGTGGAAGACCGTGAAAACCTGCGTGGAAGTGCCGAGGGAATGCACGAACGTGGCGAGCTCGTCGATGAAGGCCGCGAGCTCCCACGCGCGCGAGTTGCGGTCGATCTCGTTGCCGAGGCCCAGGTATTCGACGTCGTGCTCGGTGACGAGTGTCGTGAGCATCGCGCGTAGCTGCTCTTGCTTGGCGGGATCGTCGAGCGCGCTGGTCACGCCCAGCACCACCACGGGGCGAAGCCCGGCCGCCAGCGTGGTGAGGACGGTCTCCGGGATGTTGCCCGCGCCGCTCGTATCCCAGTTCAAGTGCACGCCCTGATACCCGGTCAGACTTCGCGACTCTTCCCAGTAGGTCGTCCAATCCTGGCTGTTGGAGTCGGGCGCGTTCGCGGGGCTGATGGCGGAAATGCCGGACGGGGTGAGCTCTTCGCAGGCGATCGAGCACAAGCAGAGTGCAACCATGGCGATGAGGACTCCGGTTCGCTGGGGGTGACGACGCGCGAACATGACGTGTGACCTCGTGGCTCGGGGCGCTCATCGTGAGCACCGCCCGACGAGGGCTGGGAGCAACCCGCTGGCCAGTCGCTGCGTCAGTCGAAATGGTCGAAATGATGGAGATTCGCGCCACGCACGGAGGCGCGCGGTCGGCGCCTTCGGGCGCGGCGCCCGGCGCGCGCACTGCCCACCTGTGGCGTTCCGCCCGGTGTTGCGGTCGGCTGGGCTCACGCGAAGCTCGCCCAGCCCCCGCCTCGTTGCCGGCTCAGCCTGTGACGCTCTGAATGCGTTGACCGTCCAGGCCGCAGCGGCGACAGAACGCCGCAAGGCTCTCAGCGTCGGTATCGGCCGGTATCGGCCGCCGCCACTACGATTCGTGCGTCTGGAACGGCCGGCTCTCGCTGTCGCACGAGTTCGTGTTCCACTTCAACCGCCGCTCGGTGCGGCCGAACAAGTGGATGGAGCGCATCCACGCCGACGAGACGGGTGGTGCGCTGCTCAGCGCCGCTCGTGATTGCGGTGCTGCGGTCGTGGGACGGCGTGGTCTACGAGCCGTTCTCGGGCTCAGGCACGACGATTCTGGCGCCGATGGATCGGTGCCACCCACTTTTTCACTGGACCCACGCCTAGGGAGCCATACATGTCGGGTCCGGATCCCTTGCCACGTCGTATGTCTTGCCTTGTCGGAGACACGCCGCCGCAACGCGTGCTCGTCGCTGCAAAATCTGCTCGAATGGGTTTTTCGTCGCCGGCCTAGCGCTGAACTCCTCGAGTGCTGCTATGACAGCCTCATTCGATGGTGCGATCCGCGCCAACGTTCTCATCGCGCTATCGCGTGTGTTTGCTTCCTCATGGGAAGCTAGAAGTGGGAGTAGAGCCGGCGCTGCCGGCGATGCGTCTGGCCCGATTCCTTCCAGTACGTTCTTTATCCATCCCATTACCTGCCACTCGCCGTTATCGTGAATCGAGAGCGATTTTAGCTCAATGGCCAACTGCGCTACCCCGGCGGAACCAATGGCTATGAGAGCCTTGTAGACAGTATCCGTATTGAGTTCCATGGACCGCCCTTCCGCGTAAGCCGTCTTGAGGGCAGAGATGATCGCCGCGACACCTTCATTCCCGGCCGCAGGCCCCAGTCGTCCGATAGCGCCAATCACCGTATTTCGCAGGTTGTAATCCGAGCCAAGGGCACCCGATCCTAGACTGGAGAGCAACACGGGCTTGGCCACCGCCAGACTCTTGTCGTCAATGGCAACCAGCGTTTCCGCCGCGTGAATTCGTACACCAACTTCGGAGGATTTAGTCAATGGTGCCACTTTCGATGATGCGGCCTTGGCAGTTGGCCCAAGCGCAAGGAGCACTTCTAGCGCAGACAGCTGGATGTCAGGGGCGTTGTTGCGAAGTGCTTTTACCGCAACGGGTATTGCCAGTTCACCCATTTTCGACAAAGCCCTAACTGCAGACGCGCGCATCTCTGGGCTGAGATCGACAAGGAGGGTGCCCCATTCCGTCGCACTCTTGCCTTGGTACGTAGAGTTCGCATTAACGTTTGTTGGCCATGAAAATGCAAACAGCGCGTATGCGGCCATCGCACAGATCGTTGCTTGCCCTTTACTCATCGCGCCCATCTCCTGGTGTGGGGTACGAACCGTTTCGGTCCTCCGTTGGACTCCACCCTTCTGCGGGGAGACACCAGTATGCCAGACACCTTTGGGTATGCCGAGCTGCGACGGTCGCGGCAGCCCCGCATCTTGCATCGAACAATTCGAGCTTGGGGGCGGAATCGCACCAACGTCCTCGAACACGTTCGCCGGCCTGATATAGCCTCGCCACGGGCATGCCGCCTGCCTCGGATCCTCCTCGGATCGGTGCCACTCACATGTTCAGATCGGTGCCAATCAATTCTTAACTGGTGCCACTCGGCGTTTCGCTGCGTTTCGCTCGAGGAGTGCGCCTGAGCGCTCGAAATCGGCTTCACCGGTGCGATGAGCGCGTCGATTCGCTATCCTGGCCGTCTCGAACGACGTCGATTTCGTGGACGTGGACGGAGAACGAGCGCCATCCCCGGATCGCGGACGGAGCTCTCTCCTTGTTGCGACGAAGTGTGAAGGTGACGAGCGCTATGCGGTGGAGAGCGCGGGTCGCACCAGCGGCTTCCACGGCGGGAACGAATACTCGGGGAACGGTTGCTCGCCGTCTCCACACCGCAAGGCGTGCGCTGCGGCCCAGAACCGAGCGCAAAACTCCCGGAACATCTCGCGATAGGTCTTGCGTTGCCCATCGCTGCTCACGTGGCAGAGTGGCCGTGGCGATCGGTTGGAACTTTTCGGTCTCGACCGCGGATCTTGCCGGGTCACCGTGGCGGCGCCGAGTACCGGCCGACCTGCACGCTCCTGCGCACAATGCGCCTCGGCGGCGCGGATGCGCTCGAGGATGTGCGCGGGCGTCACGTTCTCCTCGGCGAGCCCGTCGAGGGGATGCACGGTGAGCGTCTCTTCCTCCCAGAACCCCGCGGGATCGATCGCTTGCTTCGATTCGGCCGCAGTCGCCTCGCGAACCGCGGCGTGGTAGCGCTTCTCGTTGAACCAGCGGACGCGGTGCTCCTCGGGCTGGTCGCCCTTCGCGAAGAGCAACACGCCGGGCCAGTCTTCGTGCTTTGAGACGAGCCCCGCGGCGGTCGGATTGAGGACCGTGTAGACGAGCCTCCCGATGGCGGCGTTGGTGTCGATCACAGGCTCGGCGCTGAACCGACGATCGAAGACGCGGCCCTCGCGGTCGCGAATCTGGTTGATGCCCTTGGCCGTCGCGGTAAGAAAGTCACGCATGAAGTCGGAGAGCTCAGATTTCTCGTCGGTCAGCAACAGGTGCCAGTGGTTCGAGACCGTCACCGCCGCCTGAATCTTCACCCCGGTGTAACGCTTGAGCGCCCGCGCCAGCGCGAGAAAGAAGACGGCGTTGGCGTCGGGGTCACACCGAAGTAAGAACCGTCGCTGAAACGCGCGGCTGGTGCAGAACCACGTGGTCTTCGGCCGAAGCCAGCGGAGCGGTCTCGCCATGGCGCGATCGTGCAAGCATACGGCGTGCCGCGCCGCGCGCTGGCGAGCGACGCGGGATCGCTCGTGATCTCGGTGCCTGTTGGCGTGCGCTGCGCCCTGGCGTCCGCACGCGGTGCGAACGCCGAGGCGCAGCGATGGAGCTGCACCCGAGGTTCTTGGGTCGGGACAACTCACTCGGGGGTGGCGTTTCGGAAGCGCGAAAGGATGCGGGCCTGGAAGGCGGGATCGCTCCACTCTTGCTTGCCGTGAAGGATCTCGAGCAGCCGGCCGCCGGGGGCGACCAGGTAGCTGCGCGGTACGTGGTAGGCGAGGTCGATGCGGTCGGCGATGCCACCGTGCGGCGCCAGGAACGACTGGAATCCCACGCGCTGCGTGAAGGCCGCGATGGCCGGTGCCATCGGCGCGGGCTCGACCGAGACGAAGTGCACGCGCGCCTTTCCCTCCGCTTCGAGACGCTGCCGAAACGTGAGCAGCGCCGGCAACTCGGCGAGGCAGGGCTGGCACCACGTCGCCCACAGGTGGACGATGCTCGGGCGATCGGCGAGATCGGCGATTGGGTGCTCGCCACCGCTCACGTCCGTGACGCGAAAATCGAGGCGCGCGGACGGCGGCGCCGTGGGCTCGCTGCACGCCGTGGGCGTGCTCGCCGCGGCGACGGCTCGCTCCATCGCCGCATCGAGGCCCTCCGGGTGCGGGTAGAACCACGTCTCCACGATCGAGCCGTCCGGGCTCACGAAGAGCGAGGTGGGCGTCGAGACCACTGCGAAGCGCTCGCTGACGACGCCACCGGGATCCTCGAGGACCGGGAAGGTGATGCCCGTACTGTCCAGGTATTCGGCGGTGAGCTTGCGTCGCGAAGGCTCCCCCGGCCGTTCGGGTGGGAGGCGTGTCACCGAGATCACGTCGATGGCGCCGGGATGAGCGCCCAGCCAGCGCACCAGCTGCGGCAGCTCCTGCTGACAGTGTTTGCAGGTCGCCAGCCAGAAAAGCAGCATCTTCGGACGCCCATCGCGCGGTGCGAACGTGAACGGGTCGTGGGTGTCGAAGCGGTCGAGGGTGAAGCCCGGCGCACACGTGCGAGTGAGCTCCATGCCGGGGAAAAACGGGAGCTTGTTGCCGACGGCGGGGAGGGCGTCTCCGTTCGCGACGCGCGTCACCAGGTCGGCGCCGGTGATCGCCCCGTCCGAGGTCACCAGCCGCTGGGCGAGATCTTTCACGCCCGCGACCACGTAACGCCCGTGACTGTCGAAGAGCACCAGGCTCGGCACCTCTTCCGCGCGCAGCGCCTTCGCGATCGCGAACTCGTCGTCGATGAGCAAGGGCACGTCGGCGGGCACCGGGAGTAGCCCGAAGGTCTCGTAGAGTTCCTCGTCGCGTTTGTCACCGCGCTTGCCGGCGAGGGCGTAGACCTCGACTTGCGGCCATTGCCCGCGCAGCGCGGTGGTGAGCCGCACCAGCGCCTGCTCCGACCACGCAAATCCCGGGGCCCAGTGGACGATCGCGATCGGCGCCCCGCCGCCGAGGCGCGCCGCGAGGTCGAAGGTCTCGGCGCGGAAACGACCGGGCTCGGGGATCACGCGGCGGGGAGCGCTCGGGAAACGAAACGGCGCTCCTGCGCTCGCGTCCGCCGTCGTTGCCGCCGCCGGCGCGCCACTCGCGAGGGTCGCGGGCGCGACCGGTACGGCCTGCGCCCGCTGGCGCGCGGCCTCGTGGATGTGATTGCGATAGAGACGCTCGGTGCCGGCCGCGGAGCCGAAGAGAACCAAACCAGCGAGCGCCGTCATCCGCAGCGGGAACGGCCAGGCGAGCAGCGCAGCGAGGGTGTCGCTGGCGAGCGCTCGCGGCCCGCGGTCGGCCGCCAGCGCCACTCCCACAGGGATCGCCAGATTCACGGCGTAGAGCCGCATGCACCACAGGCACAGAAAGCCGATCTCGAACTTGGAGATCCAGAAGAGCGCCACCGCGACACCGCTGGCGGCGAGACCGAGCACGAATGCGTAGCCGGTGTAGCGGGGCTCGCGGCGCCCCGCCCACACGAGCCCGACCACCCAGATGTAAAACGGCGGCGCCAACGCGGCGATGGGGACACCGGCAACTTCGGACCAGGCGCTGGTGTTCACCGCTTCGCAGTCGATGGTTTCGTTCTGCGGGCAGTTCGCGAGCGTGAACGACTTGTCGCCGTAGAGTTGCGAGTCGTGGTGAGCGGTGAGGTAGAGGCCGATGGCAGTGCCCACCAGCAGCACCGCGGTGAGCGCCACCCGCGCGATCCGTGTTCGTGGGGGCGACGACGTTTCCAGGGTGGCGTCCATGCAACCTGAGACGACTGGGCTACGCAGGGAATTCGCCGAACGTGCAGCGCTTGGCGCCCGGCATCGGGTCAGTCGAGCTTCCAGCGCTTCAGGAAATCCCAGAGCAGATCGGGAGAGTAGAGGTCGTCGCCGGGATGGCAGCCCGGGATCAGCTCGGGGCTCACGTTCCCCCACCAGCAATGACCTTGGTCGGCGACGATGCAGTGGGTCACTTCCACGCCGCCGTCGCAGCCGTCGTAGGTCGTGCAGGTGGCGTCGCCCTGCTGGTACGTGATTCGTCCGGCGCCGCTGCAACCGTCGAGGGCGCGCCAGCGCTCGACGGTGGCCACCCGTGATTCGATCTCGTCGAGGCTGCCGCTGATCTGAAGCACCGGGACGGGCCGCGTCAGCGAGCACTCGAGCTCAGGCGAGAGATTACCGACCACCGGCCCGATCGCTGCGATGAAGTCCGGGGCCTCGCACGCGAGACGGTGGGATAGATAGGCGCCGTTCGACATGCCCACCGAGTAGATGCGCGAGCGATCGACGCAGACCTTGGCCGAGACCTCGTCGGCGACGGCGCGGATGAAGCCGACGTCGTCGAGGTCGTTGGCGGCCGGCTGGCCGCAGCATTCGTCGCCGCCGTTCCAGGCCGCGGGAAAGCCGGTGCCATCGGGTTGCACCACGAGGAAGCCCGCGCTGTCCGCCTTCCGATCCATCTGCGATTCGTAGGTCCAGATGTCGGTGAAGAAGCCGCCGCCCAGCACGAAGGGATGGAGGTTGAACACCAGTGGAGTGGGGCGAGCACCGTCGTAGCCGGACGGCACGTGCACGAAGTAGCGGCGGGTGAGGCCGTCGCGCTCGAGGGTGAACGCGTGATCGCCCACTGGGAGACTGGTGTCGGGGCAGCTCGGCGGAGCCTGGTTTCCGTCGTTGGCGCAGCGAGCAGCGAGCGCCAGCGCGAGCGTGGCGAGAGTGACGGCGTGGCGCGTGCGCATGGCGCCGCTACGGTACGGGCGGCTCGCGAGCCGGTCAACCAACTCCAAGCCGACTCGAAACCGATCGTGACACGCGTGGAGCCCGAATCTCGTTGCGGCGTCGCCTCGAATGGCGGTATGTCGAGCGCGCGATGCAGGCACCCACGCTTCGTTCCTCGCGCTCCGGTTTCGTGCTCCTCGCGATTCTCGTGGCGATCGGGCTCGTTCCGGTGGCGCGAGCGGGGGAAGGCGTCGCGCCGGACCCCGCGCCGAGCAGCGGCCTCCTCGCGGATCTCTCGCGGCGCTTGCGCCTCTCCGGCAACGCCGACGTGGGCTTTCTCTACGGTGAAGCGCACTCGCGCGCGCCCGACGGCCGCTGGGTGATCGACAACGCGCGGCTCTTCCTGGATGCGGACTTGATCGGTGCCGACGATCTGCCGCTCGAGGGCTGGCTCGACGACGCGAGCCTCTACCTCGAGTGGGACCTCTACAGGCACACCGCCTTCCTCGACGACGTGGGCTCGCTCTACGTGCGCCTCGATCACCTCGGCGGATGCAACGCGCTGAGCCTGAAGCTCGGCCGCATGGCGCTGCCCTTCGGCTACGAATACACGCGCTGGAGTGAAGACCGGCCGAAGAATCCGCTTCCCGGGTTCTCGGCGGCGCAGCCCTACGGTTGGGACGAGGGGCTCGAGCTCTTCGGTGCGTTCGGCGACGGCTGGCTGAGCTACCAGGCGGGCCTATTCGACGGCGACGACGCAGTCGGCGTGAACACGCAGGCCACGCCTTCGTTCGCAGGCAAGCTCACGCTGTCGCCGCTCGCGTGGCTCTCCGTGAGCGGCAGCGGCTACACGTCGGGAAAGCTCGGGACCGTGGGACATCCCGAGTGGTCGGCGCTGATCGTGGCATCGACGCCGTTCCCGCCTCTCGGGCCCAATCCCTACGACCCGAATTACACCGACACGTCCGAGGATCCCGACGCCGAGCCCGTGCGTCTCGATGGCGTCCACGCGTGGGAGGTGGACATCGTTCTCGACGACCACGCCTCACGCCAGGTGTGGCTCGGCTACGGCGAGGTCCGCATCGACGGTCGCGGCGAGCCGATCACCGGTCGCCGGCTGCGCTATGGCGTCGCCGAGGGAATGCTGGGGCTCGACGTGATCTCGCCGAGCCTCGAGCGTCTCTACGTGGCGGCGCGCTTGAGCTTCATCGGCACCTTCGACGATCGGCGCGGTCATCTCTTGAATGCCGACGACGATGGCTTCGAGCTCGGCTTCGACACCCAGCTCGTGCGCATCGCAGAGCTCGGCTTCGGCGTGCGAATCACCCGCCACCTCACGCTCAAAGCCGAGTACGCGGCGGTGGACTTCGACGTCGTGGACGCTGCGTCCGCGGAGACCCGCGCCGCGGCCCAGGCCCGAAGCTACGGCGCGCTCTCGCTCTCCGCAGGGTTCTGACGTAACGCGTCCGCCCCGTCTCGAGTCCGCTCGACGTAGTCGTCGAAGGCGCGCTGGCCGGCGGCGGGGTCGAGCGCGGCCCCGCCCGCCCGCGCGATCTGCTCGTGCGCCCACAGCATCGCTTGCAGCCCCTCGGCTTCGTCGGGATCGAGAAAGCGCATGTTGGCGGTGGCGTCCGCGCACTCGGTTCCCGGTACGCCGCGCTCCTCGGGAACCTGCCGAGGCAACGCGGTGAACGGCGTGGTGTCCGGGTGGTCGGTGAAGAGATCCCACATCGGCTGCGCGCGCTCGTCGTAGGTGGTGAGCGGCGGTAGCCCGAGGAGGTACTCGATCGTCGCGTGCCAATTGCCCTCGTGATAGAGCACGGGCGACACGTAGCCACGACGCACCCACGGCGACGCCGCCAGCAGAATCGAACGGTGTGCATCGATGTGGTCGACACCGTCTTGCGGATCGTCCTCGACCACCAGCACCAGCGACGACTCCCAGTACTTGCTGTGGGAGAGCCAATCCACGAGCCGGCCCGTCGCGAGGTCGTTGTCGGCGACCATCGAGCGCGGCGTGGGGAAGACCGGGCTGCAGCCGAGCGTGTGGTCGTCGGGGAAGAGCATGAATGCCACTCGCGGCAGCCCGTCGCGCTCCCATTCGGCGATGCGGCTTTCGAGCTTGTCCACGTCTTTCGACAGGGGATAGAAAAACGGCGGATCCACCGCGCTCCAGTTCATGAGCGAGGTGTCCAGGATCATCCCGCGCGGGAACATGCCCACCGCTTCGCCGTAGTTGCGAAAGCGGATGCCGTGATCGATCAGGTTCTGGAAGAGGTATTGCTTCTTCGGATAGGTCGCCGGGTTCGCGACCACTTCGATGAAGAATGGCCCCGGCCGACGTTCGGCGAAACGGTTCTTCTCCATGTAGGTGTTGGAGATGGCGCCGGTGAGGATCTGGTGCCCCTGATCCGAGATCTCGGCGTTCGAGTAGTAGTTGTCGCCGCTCGCGAAGCGCTCGACGAGCGCGTGCAGGTTGGGCGTGACCTCGCCGCAATAGAGACAGTTCTCGGCGACGCCGTCGCCGGCGGCCCAATCCCCGAGGAGCGCGTCGTAGGTCTTGTTCTCGCGCACCACGATCAAGAGGTGCTCGATGGGCGACTCGCCGCCGCGCTCCCGTGGCACCGGGTTCGAGAAGCGGCGCGCATCGACGTCGAAGAGATTTGCGGAGCGTGCGTTCATGGCGTCGATGCGCGTGGCCAGCTCGGCGAGCTCCGAGTCGGACGGGATGTCCAAGAGCTGCACCGTCGCGCCATTGCGTAGCTGGGCGTGGACGGGACCCGTCGGTCCTGCGCCGGTGCCCTTGGCGTTGGCGACGTAGAGCCGCTTGCCGTCAGGCGACACCGCCACCGCCGTCGGATACCACGCGGTGGGGATGGCTCCGATCACGCGGCTGGTGGCGAGGTCCACCACCGCGATCGCGTTCTCGGTTGCCTGCGCCACGTAGAGCCGCGTGCCGTCGGGCGAGAACGCGAGCGCGTTGGGGCCGCGGCCGTAGCCCTCGGCGCCCAGCGCCCGCAGATCGATGGAGCGCTCGACCTTGCGCTCGCCCAGGTCGATGCTCGTGACGGTGTCCTCGTCGGCGTTGGCGACCCAGAGCCGCGTGCCGTCGGCGGAGACCGCGAGGCCTTCGGGATTCTTGGGCACGTCCAGCGTCGCGAGGCGCACCGGCCCAGCAGGGTCGCGGACGTCGAAGATCTCCACCGTCGAGTCGCGTTCCGCCGACACGTACGCCTCGTCCCCCGCTGGCGAGAGCGCCACATCGAACGGGTTGTTGCCGGTGCCGATCGAGCCCACGTGCGCGCCGTCGGCGGTGGCGAGGATCTCCAGGCCGCGCCCGGCCTGGTTCACGGCGTACACGAGCGCCCCGTCGGGGCTGAGCGCCAACCCCGCGGGGAATCGCAGCCGCGTCGGATACGACGCTCGCGAGGTGAGGGCGTTGCCGTCCCAGTCGAGGACCTCGATGGTGCTGGTGCCGCCGCCGGCAGCGTAGAGCGTGCGACCATCGGGCGCGACCTCGAGGCCGGCGTAGAGCGCCGCACGCTCGACGCGCGAGCGCGCCTCGGCGCGCACGGTGTCGATGGCGGTGACGGTCTGCGGGCCGCGGCCGGTCGAGGTGGCGAACACGGTCGCGCCGTCCCGCGATACTGCGACGCTGAGCGGGATCTCGTCCACGTTCACCATCGCGCCGAGCGGCTCGATCCTGCGGCCGTTGGGCAGAATCCAGCTCCCCGCGCCTGCTGCACCCACCTTGAGACGGGCTTCGTCACGGAGGACGAGCCCCGGGGTGGGATCGCTGCCGTGGTCGGATGCGCATCGTGCTCCAGCGAGCAGCACGCCTGCGGCGGCGAGGCTCGCGCTCAAGCAACCGCGAAGCGCTCGCCTCGGCGCGAGCCGAGGTTGGCTCGGGCGGCGGTTCCGGATCCCCGCCCGACGAAAGGCGCGGTCTTCCTGGGGCCCGACCCTCGAGTCGCCTTGCTGCGTTCGCGGCGCGCCGCTGGCGCGTACGATGCTTTGCACTCGTGAACGAGGCTCGGTTCTGGACGCGCTCATCTCAGGGCTGGCGCGAAGGGTCGCCGTGGAATCCGGGATCATCGTTCTCGCTCGTCGCATCGGTCGAGGGCGGGCAGGGCGCCACGCGGCCCGCCGATCTTGGTGGGGAGCGACTCTCTTGTCCATCCCGGCGGCGTGTCGGGCTTGGCGCCGTTCGCTGCCTCAGCGAAGGTCGCGTTTGCGATGAACCGACGCGCGCTCGTGTCGTGGCGCTGGGCGACGATCTTCTTCGCCAACGTGCCCAATTTGCTGATGGTGCTGTGGCTCTTCTTCTGGGTCACGCGCACCGACGTGCCAGCCGTGCCAGGCGCCTGGACGTGGAATCTGGGCGCCTTCGCGTCGTTCGTGGCGATTCACAGCGCCACGGCCACGCCCGCGTGGAAGCGTGGCTTCGGCAGGCTCTTTCCTGCAGCGTTCGAGCGTGCGACGTACGTGGTGATCTCGGGCGTGTCGCTCCTGGCGCTGCTCGCGGTCTGGCGGCCGATGCCGACCTCGATCTGGCATGTGGAGGGATTCGTCGGGCGCGTGCTGGATGTGGTGTTTTGGCTCGCGCTCGGCTGTGCGTGGTGGGTCGGACAGCATTTCGATCAGGCGGCGTTCGTGGGCACGCGCCAGGTCGTCGCTCACTTTCGCGGCGAAGCACCGCCCACCTCGCCATTCGTGGTGAAGGGGCCTTTTCGCTACACGCGCCACCCCATGTATCTGGCGACGATCGTGCTCTTGTGGAGCGCCTCCACGCTGACCACGGGCCGGTTGTTGTTCGCGGCGCTCGGCACGGCCTACTTCGTGATCGGCTCGCGGATGGAGGAGCGGCGGCTGGTGGCCGAGATCGGTGCGCCCTACGTCGAGTACCAACGCCACGTGCCGGCGCTCTGGCCGCGGCTCACTCCCTGGAGCCCGGGTTCGTGACGTGCGCTCCGTGGCGGCTTCGACGCGAGTGTAAACTCGCGGATCGAAGCGCACGGTGGCGCGCGAGATGACTCGGATTCGTTTCGGCTTTCGACCCGCGTCGTGGACGTCACGGGCGACGTGGCTCGTGGCTTCGTGCTTCGTGCTTGCCGGTGGTTGCGCCGGGCGCCAGGTGCCACCGCCCGCGCCGGGCACCACGACGCTCTTCGGCACGGTGCGGCTGTTACCGCACGAGGGACTGAGCGCAGCGCCTGCCGCCAATGCCTACGCGGATCGCGCGCTGCGAGATGCGGAGCTCGTGAGCTACGCCAAACCCGGATTCGCCGTGGTCACCGCGGAGGGATTGGCCTCGCCGCGCGGCAACGCGGAGCTCAGGCTTCACGGCTCGCGATTCGGTACGCGCTTCGAACCACGCTACGTCGCGGTGGGCGAGGGTGGAGTCATCACCGTCCGCAACGAGGACCAGCACGCGCACGTGATCTCATGCCCGGCTCACGGCGTGCTCACGAGCCTGGAGCCAGGCGCTGCCACGGAGGTGGTGGCCACGATCACCGGCGAGGTGCGCTGGTTCGTGCTCGATGCTGCGGCTGGTGCAGCGGACCCCGCTGAAGCGAGCGTGTACGTGGCCGAGGGGCCTCACGCGGTCGTCGCTTCCGACGGGCAGTGGCTGCTCGAAGGGCTCAGACCGACACCGGCGGGCCTTTCGGGGACGGCGGCGCCGATCCGCCTTCGGGTCTGGCATCCGCGCTTTCCACCGGCGCTCCGAGCGGTCGAGCTCGAGCCCGATCGCTCCCAGCGCATCGATTTCGAGCTTCAAGTGCGATGAGCGCGAAGGGCATCCGGCTGCTCGGTGCCTCGCTCGCATTGCTGTTGTGCGGCGAGCTGGCGCGAGCGAGCGCGTCCGGTGCCGTCGAGGGTCACGTGCGGCTCGCCATCGCGAGCCTCGATCCCGCGCGTGTGGGGCCGCTGGTGGTGTACCTCGAACCGCTGGATGCCCAGACGGTGCCCGTTCCGAAGGCGGTCGCGGAGATCAGTCAGAAAGGCGCTCGATTCGAGCCGCCGTTCCTGGTCGTCACCGTCGGGCAAACGGTGCGCATCCCCAACGACGACTCGATCACCCACAACGCGTTCTCGTATTCCCAGCCCAACGCGTTCGATCTGGGGCTCTATCCCAAGGGCGAGACGCGCGACCTCACGGTGCGCGATCCGGGCGCGATCCGGGTGTTCTGCTCGATTCACAAATCGATGAACGCAGTGATCTTCGCGGCGCCGTCGCCGTGGCATACGCTCGCTGCCGGCGACGGCTCGTTCAGCATCACCGACGTCCCCGAGGGGCGCTACAGGGTCGCGACCTGGAACGAGCGGCTACCTGCGGCGGACGCGGAAGTCCTGGTGGTGGCGCAAGACGTAGCGCGCGTCGATCTGGTGGTCGGCGCAGGCGCGAGGTGACTGGCGGTGCGGTTCTCGTTCCAGACGCGGTTGTTGCTCGGCTTCGGTGGCATCACCGCGCTGGTGTTCATCGCGCTGCTCGGGTTGACCGATCGCTGGATCGCCGCCCGCGCCGAGGGTGACGTGCGGGCGCGTCTGGCCCAGGACGCGCGGGTGCTTCAGCGCGTGCACGCGACCGCGGCGCGGCTTCGTGCCCAGCAGCTCATCAGCATCGCCCAGGAGCCGCGCATGCTGGCGCTCGCCGAGGTACGGGACGCCGCGACGCTCAGATTCGCGGCCGAAGAGGAGCTCGCGCACCTCCGCCTCACGAGCTTCGCGTTCCTGGGAGCGCAGGGCGAGACGCTGGTGTGGGCGGGCAAGGGCCGTCCCGAGATCGAGCCGCGCCTCGAACGGCTCATCCGTCGACCCAACCTCACGCGTGCGCTGCCGGACACGGTCCGCGTCGACCAGTCCGGCGTGGAAGTGCAGATCGTGCCGCTTCGAGTCGGCGACGAGATCCGCGGTTACTTGGTCGCGGCTCGGGAGCTGGATCACGGTGTGCTGCAGGATTACTCGTTGGCGGTGGGCGACCACGTGGAGCTGCGCTCGGGGGATCGCCTGCTGGTCGCGTCGAACGCCGAGCCAGCCGACGAGGGCCGTGTGCGAACGCTCGACGTCGAGCTCGGCGGCGCTCTCAAGCTGGTCGTGGGTGTCGACGAGAATCTCTTCACCGAGCCGTTGCGCGCCGCGTTCCGCGCGATCTTGCTGCTCAGCGTCTCGGGTGCGCTGCTGGGCTCGCTGGTGGCCTACTTCGCGGCGCGTCGGTTCACCGCACCGCTGGCGGCGCTGGCGGCGACCGCGCGCTCGGTCGGCGCCGGCAACTTCGCCGTGCGGGCCGCCGAGAGCGGTCCGCCCGAGCTCGTCGACTTGGCGCATGCGTTCAACCAGACGATCGATTCGTTGCTGCGCACGCAGCGCGAGCTGCAGGCGTCGGCGACGGGGTTGCGTGAGAAGACGCGTGAGCTGGAGACCATCGGCGCGGCGCTCACCGAGTTCCTCGAGAGCGGCGATTGGCACCGCGCCAGCGAGCGGCTCCTCGCCGGCGCCTTGGCGCAGACCCACAGTCGCGGCGGGCTGGTGGGAGTGGTGTTGCCCGGCTCGCGGTTCAAGGTTCTCGCCGCCGAGGGGCCGGATGGGCCCATGCCGCCGTTGCCGGATCGCAAGATCGAGACCGACGAGCTGACGGGTCTCGTGGGCTCGATCGTGCGCACCGGTCGGCCCGTCAGCACGGCCCATCGGGCGGATGATCCCGCGACCGACGAGGTGCTCGCGCTGGCACCGCGTCTGGGGCAGTTCCTGGGCGTGCCGATCCGGCGCGGCAACGAGGTGGTGGGCGTGCTCGGTGTGGCCAACGAGTCGGGCTACACGGAGGCGGAGCGCGCCCAGCTCGAGCTCTTGGCCAACGCCGCGGGGGTCCTCATCGACGGCTACCGCCGGCACCAGGCCGAGGAAAGCCTGCAAGCACAGCTGCGCCAGTCGCAGAAGATGGAAGCCGTGGGACGCCTCGCCGGCGGCATCGCTCACGACTTCAACAATCTCTTGACCGTGATTCGCGGGCAAACCGAGCTCTTGCTCCGGCGCCTTCGGATCGACGAGCCGAACTATCGCTACGCAACCCAGGCGCTCAAGGCGGCGGACCGCGCAGCGGCGCTCACCCGTCAGTTGCTCGCATTCGGGCGCAGCCCGATCGGTCAGGTGCGGGTCGTCGACCTCAACTTGTTGATCGTGGACATGGTCGAGATGTTGCGACGGCTCGTGCGCTCGGACGTGGAGCTCACGACCAAGCTCGACGCCACGCTGGGGCGCATCGAAGCCGATCCGAGCCAGTTCGAGCAGGTCATCATGAACTTGGTGCTCAATGCACGTGACGCCATGCCGGCGGGCGGGCGCCTCGAGATCGAGACCCGCGCCACGCGGCTCGACGCCGACGATCCCGCGCGCCCGCTCGATCGTCCGCCCGGCGACTACGCGACGCTCGCGGTCCGTGACACCGGTGTGGGCATGGACGACGAAACGCTGTCGCGGATCTTCGAGCCGTTCTTCACCACCAAGGAGGAAGGGCGTGGGACCGGGCTCGGTCTCGCCACCGTGTACGGCATCGTGCGCCAGAGCGGCGGCTACATCGTGGCGAGCTCCGAGGTGGGCGTGGGTTCCACGTTCGTGTGTCATTTCCCGATCTCCCACCGTGCCGAGGACCCACACACCGCGACTTCGGAGCAACGCGTTTTGGTTGGCGGCACCGAGCGCGTGCTGGTGGTGGAGGACGAGGCCATGGTGCGCTCGTTCGTGCGCGAGGTGCTCTCGGAAGCTGGCTACCGCGTCATCGAAGCGGCGGGCGCCGAAGAGGCGCTGGGCGTCTGTGGCGACGAGAACGGTTCGCTCGATTTACTGCTCACCGACGTCGTGATGCCCAGCATGAGCGGCGTCGAGCTGGCGTCGCGAGCGGCACGGCAACGGCCCTCGCTCAAGGTCGTGTACATGTCCGGCTTCACCGAGGAGGTCTTCGGCAGCCTCGACGACGCCGATCGAGTCTTGTTGCGCAAACCGTTCACGAGCGAAGCTCTGCTGCGAACGGTGCGAAGAGTGCTCGATTCCGAGCCGCGACCCACGAACGCGTCCTGCTGATCCGAGGTCCCGAACGATGAGCCTCTATTCCTCGTTCTGGTTGTTGCTCGGTGGCACGGTGGCGCTGATGGGCGTGGACATCTTCACCGGTTTGACCGGCAGGCGCGCCGCGCACTTGATCGCGGTGGGATTCACGGTGGTGGGGCTCGTGCTCGCCATCGTGCTCGCCATTCGCCTGGGGCACGACGTGGTCTTCGATCCGCTCGCGCAGGGCATCCACCGCGCGCTGGCGCGCGGTGTCGTCGTGCTGCTGGTGCCGATCGCGGCTAGCGGCGTGGTCATCCTCGCGCGTAACGCCGCCAAAGCGCGACGCTTCCACAGGCGGGTTGCCTTCTTCACCGCGGCGGTCGCGGTGGTGGCGCTCGGCACCGGACTCTGGATGAAGAGCACCGGGCGCCCGAAAGCCGACGTCGCTACCGGCGCGGCGACGTCGATCCCACGCTGAAACCGAGCCCACGTCGATCCGCCACCGCGCTTGGCACCGGGCAGCTCACCACGTTCGACGAGGCGGGCAGTGCCGTGTCGCCGAGCGCGAGCGAGATCGCCATGGTGCCTCGCGGCAGCACGAGCTTGGGGCTCGTGATCGGCAACGTCCCGCGCACATCTCCGTCGAGATCGATGGAGATCGATGCGCCGCAGCTCGCGGTCGTGCCCGGAACCGCCGCGCTGCACGTGAGAGGATCCTCGCTACCTTCGGCGACCAACTCGAGCGCACCTCCGCGGACGTCGCCGTTGCCGTCCTGGAAGGCGACACGACTCGCGAGTGCGTACACGCCGGCATCGGCGTCGAGCCGATCGACGCGGCACGCTGGCTCGCCGAGGGCCGGCGCGCACGCGGTACCCGGAAGCGACCAACACGCGTAGCGGTCGAAGCCGTCGCGCGCGGCGAGCCAGCGGTTCAGCGCGAGCACACGTGCCGCGCTCGACGTGCGCCACGCGATCACCATGCGATCGCGATCTCGGCCGACCGAAGGGAATCGGCTAGCATCAGCGCCGCGACGAACCCCGCTGCCAATGCCGAGCCCTCGCCGACGTGAGCCGGCCTCGGTGCAGCGCTACCCCGAAAGGCGTGCCCAGCGCCGGGAGATGTGGATGAAGATCGAAAACGGCCGGATCGTCTCGCTCGACTACCGGCTGCACCTCGGCGATGGCGACATCGTCGACGAGAGTCTGCCCGGCGATCCGCTCGTGTATCTGCACGGCGCTGGCCAGGTGGTGCCGGGGCTCGAGCGCGGGCTCGAAGGACTGATCGCCGGCGACGAGCGCAACGTGGTCGTGGAGCCGCGCGACGGATACGGCGAGTACCAGCCCGACGGCCTCCAGGAAGTGCCGCGAAATGCCTTCCCTCGCGACGTCCAGCTCGAGATCGGCCAGCAGTTCGAGGCCCGTTCGCCGGACGGCGATACCTTCCCGATGATCGTGAAGGAGCTGCGCCGCGAGTCGATCGTGGTCGACCTCAATCACCCACTCGCGGGTCGCACTCTGCACTTCGACGTGCGGGTGATCTCGGTGCGCGTTGCCACCCAAGCCGAGCTCGCCCACGGCCACGCCCACGGCCCGCACGGCGGCCACGAGCACTGAAGTGGCGCCGAGAGTGCGTGGTACGCTCGGCGGCGATGCGTGAAGCCGCCAAGAAGCCTGCGACCTACGAGGATCTCAAGCAGGTGCCGGATCGGTTCCTGGCACAGATCATCGACGGCGAGCTGATCGTGCTGCCGCGGCCCGGGGCTCGGCATCAGCGAGCGTCCTCGATTCTCGGCTCGGGCATCGTCGGCCCGTTCGACCTGGGGTCGGGCGGACCCGGCGGCTGGTGGATTCTGGACGAACCCGAGCTTCATCTCGGACGCGACATCCTGCTTCCCGACCTGGCGGGATGGCGGCGCGAGCGAATGCCCGAGGTTCCCGACGCGGCGTATTTCGAGCTGGCACCAGACTGGATCGGTGAGGTCTTGTCCCCATCCACCGCCAGCATCGACCGCATTCGCAAGCTCGACATCTACGCTCGCGAGCGCGTCTCGTTCGCGTGGATCATCGATCCGCGGGCGCGAACGCTCGAGGTGTTCCGGCGCGACGGCACCACGTGGGTTCGTGTCGCCGCCCACGAAGGTGACGTGAGCGTGCGCGCGGAACCCTTCGATGCCGTGCCGCTGGATCTCGCCCCGCTCTGGTCCGGCTTCGCACCCACTCCGCCCGACGCGGTGTGAGTCGGTGTGGGGCGAGTGTTCAGAAGTACCCTTCGACGAGCGGCTCGCGGGGGAGGGACGGCCACACGGCGTCGAGCTCGGCGCGGGTGGCTTCGTCGAGCGGTACGTCTACCGCGCCGATCGTGTCGTCGAGCTGCTCGGGGCGACTGGCACCCACGATCGCCGCGGTGATGCCGGGCTGATCGAGCACCCAACGGATCGCTGCCTGCGCGAGCTTGCGTCCGCGCGCAACGAGGCCCTCGTTGATTCGGCTCGCGGCACCCAGCATCTCCGCGTGCCAGTAGCGGCGCTGATACCGCTCGGCGGCGTCGCCGAGGGTGAAACGCGAGCCCTCCTCGGGCTTCCACTCGTTGCCGCTCGCCCGGTAGCGCCCAGAAAGCAC
>CAYVDO010000071.1:0-25298 GCA_964450125.1 uncultured bacterium | reverse complement strand
GGCCTGGATCTCGCGCGCCAAGTCCTCGGCGCTACGCACGTCGTCGAGCTTGTCGTCGTTGGCCGCGCGGCGTAGCTCCGCCCAAACCTTGGCCTTGTCGCGATGAATCTGCGCCTTGCGCGTGAGCTCGGCGACCTCCTGGATCTCTTCCGCCGTGTAGACGTCGAAGAGCCGCTTGCGGCGATCGAGGTTCGCCTCCGACTCGCTCACCAGCAGGTAGCACTCCTCGCGCAGGTCGCGGACGCGGTCGATCTTCTCGTGGATCCAAGCCAGGCCGCGAAGCTGAATCAGGTCCAGCCCGATCCGTCCGAGCGTCGTTCGCAGGTGATTGGCGAGCCGCATCTCGAGCTCGTTGCGAAGCTCGAGGCGCGTCGAGAGCTCCGCGACCGAACGATCGGCAAGCATGGCGCTCAGGGCTTCCGTCAGCTCGTCGTCGAGAAGATCCTTCAGCTCGACCACCTGATACGTGGTGCGCGCCTTCATCGCGTTGGTGAAGAATGCGATCGGCTCCGCGACCTTCAGCACCACTTCGCCGCGCACCTGAATCCCCAACGGATCCTTGGTGTAGATGGGGCCTACTCGGAAACCGATCGACACGTCTCCGGCGTCGACCAGCACCGCCGAGGCCTGCCCCTTGTTCTCGAGCTCGCCGAGGTGACCGAAGACGTCGTCGACGGTGTAGGTGCCCGGTCCGAGCGTGCCGCCGAAGGTGCCGCCCGAGAAAAAGAGCGCCTTCGTTCCGTGCTCGACGGTGAGCTCCTTGCGAAAGAGCCCCTTCAAATCCTCGACTTCGACGCGCACCGCGAAATCGTCCGCGCCGCGCTGCCAGCGATTGCCACGCAAGCTCATGATCTCTTCTCCCGGCTCGGGCCCGCGTCGCAATCGGCGATGCGCGACGCGGCCCACCGCTCAGCGAACGTGGAGCGCCCGCCCCTCGATCTGGCTGACGAGATTCGCGACGTGCGCGCCCACTTCCTCGGCCTTGTTGCGAACGCGCTCCGCCGCCTGTCCTCTTCCGGTCGCCGCGGCGTCGTGAGCAAGCTCGCCAGCGAGCTTGGCGAGCCGCTCGATCGGCGCGAACAGCGCTTCGTCGAAACGCAGCGCGGCCTTGACGTCCTTTCCAGATCGACTGAGATCGGGCAACGGCGCCTGCTCGATTCGTTGCGCCAGATCCAGCACCGCACGTTCGACTCCCCGTACGGCCTCCGCCGCTCCCGCCTGCTCGGCGGCGAGGAGCTTCGCTTGCGCCTGCTGAAGCAACGTCTTCGCCTGCGTCACCGGCACCAAGAGCCGCGCCACCGCTTCCTTGTCACCCGCGGCACGCCGTGTCTTCTGCTTGCGACCGAACGCACGCAAGCCCGTCACCACCGTGACCACCGTGAGCAGCACGATCGCCGCTGCAGCCGCCGCCATGCCAGCCGTCGAGACCGCCGAAGCCGAAAAAGCACCGGCGTCCAAGATCACGCCCTGCTCCACCCGATCCACCTTGAGGAGCGCGCGCATCTCGGCGAAGAGCGGGTTCCCGCGCTGCGCTTCGATGCTGCCGAACACGATCGCTTCGGCGTTCAGCAGCTCGCCGACGCGCGCTGCCGTCTTTTCGTCGAACTCGACGCGGCCTTGCCGCCCCAGCTCCTCGATGACGTGATCGAGGTTGGTGCGATCGACGACGGTGACGTCCTTGCCGTCCGCCGAGGAGCCGCGCTTCAGCGCATCGATCAGCGCCAGCTCGAGGGTGTGGTCGTCGTCGCCGGCGATAGGCAACACGGCCACCGTGCGAAAGGGCATGGGCGCGCCGAGCTTGGCGGCGAACTGGCGCGCGATGTCCCGGGCCGCATCGTCGACGGGTGCTGCGATGGCCCGTCCGCTCGCCGCGAGGACGAACAGCGCGCCGAGCACCCACGCGCAGGTGCGCTGCATTCCCCATCCGCGATGCAGCCGCTCTGCTGCTCTCGTTTGCACGATCCCCTCCTCGCTGGCCGTCCTGACGTTCGTCTGGCCCATCGTCGTGGTTCCCGCGCTGCCGCGACGCAATCAGTGCGAGACCGGCACGGGCCGGATGCGCGCCGCGACGTCGCCGAATCGCACCGTGGTCTCGCTCCGCACGGCATGTCGCGCGCGGGCGGCGAGCCGGCTACCGTTCACCCACGTCCCGGCGACGCTGTTCATGTCCTCGATCAGCAGCCTCGATCCCTCGACGAGCAGCTGGGCATGGCGCTCGGCAACGCTCTCCGCTTGGATGCGAATGGGGCAGCCGTCCCGCGAGCCGATCACCACCCGTCGCACCACGACGACGTGATCGATTCCATCGGAGCCCGCGTCCGAGCGCCTGAGCCGCGCCGCGAGCAGCGGTGCACGATCACCCTCGCGCGCCTTCACGGTGTGCAAGAAATCCCGAAAGCCGATGCTGTCGCCGACGTCACCTTCACGCCGCCGCCGCGCTACCTCGGCGAGCCCCGCCAGGTCACGGTACTCGCGATAGCGGTAACGGATGGCGCCGCTCAGCACCAGCTCGTCGCCGTCTTCGAGCGTGATCGAGCCGCCGCCGTCGAGCGGCTGGCCGCGCACCTCCGTGCCGTTCTTGGCCGATCGCGCGCCTTCCGCGAGGCGGAAGCGCTCGCCTTCGCGACGCAAGATGGCGTGCTCGCGTCCCACCGAGAGCGAGATCTGATCGTTGTCGGGCGAGCGCGGTAGGTAACGGACGATCACGTCGTTGGCACGACCGTCGCGCCCGATGCGTAGCTCCGAAACCAGATGCAGGCGGAACTGGCGATCGAAGCCGGCGCCTTCGAAGATCAAGTCGAAGCGACGCTCCGGCTCGGGAACCGCTTCGACGGGCGACGGATTGGCTGCGAGCCCCGCACTCGCGCTCGACTCGCGTTGCCTCAGTTCGTCGGTCAAGTCCGCATCGAAGCTGAGCGGCACCGGCACCCACTCGTCCACCGGCGCGGAGGCGCGGAGCCCGTCGAAACGCAGGTTCGAGAGGTCGGCGACGCCGTCGGTGTTGTCCACGTTGATCACGATCTGCGGGTCGCTCGAGCCGCGCGCGGCTTCCGTGGCGTCCGCGACCTCCACCTCCAGATCGCCCGCGAGGTAGCTCGGATTGGATCGAGCATCCCGATAGAGCACCAAGACCTGCGCCGGATACGTCCCGCGCTGATCGCAGCGGAAGCCGAGCCCTGGCTCGACTTGTCCGCCCGCCGGGATGCGGCCGTAACGGCGGCGCTGGGTGGTTCGCAAGATCCCCTCGCACGCGACTTCGACCTCGAGGTCCGGCACCGGGCTGTCGTCGGTGTTGGTGAGCCGGAACGCGAAGGTCTGTTGCTCGCCGACGCGGTAGCGCCGGCGTTTCCATTCGAGGCGAATCGTTCGCGGTGATCCGCCGTCGCCGAGGCCGATGGCGCTGTCGTGGGAATCCCGGGGACGCGCCGCGAGGCTCGCGGCCACCTCACTCCAGGGCGTGCCGTGCTCGCCGCAGAACTTGGCGATTTCACCGGGTTGCGGCTGCCACGTGCAGCCTTCCACCGAGCACGATGCGGGCATGGCGATGTCTACGACCGCGCGTGGCGTCGCGTGCCTTCGCGACCGTGCGAACCGCGACACGCGCCCGCGCGCGAGCGAGGCGAAGCGATTCTAGGGAAGAGTTGGGGTCCGCGCAAAGGAATCCCATCCTGGCTCCGAGCAGCAAGCACGCCCGGCTGGCCACGACTCGCACCCAGCCTAGGCAGCTCGCCGCCAAGTGTGACGCAACGCGCGCCGCCACAGGGCGAACCGTCACGGATTCAGGAGCCTCGCCTAGAGAGGTCGGCGGCGCTGCATCGGTGCCGACGAGCGCCTGCGGGACGTCACCCACGGGTCGACTTCAGCGTCTCAAGCTCGAGCGGCGGCACGGCCAAGGCGCAGCCGCATACGGCCGAATCCCGCCGACTCGCGAGGACGAACCTCGATGAACGGCATGCCCCTCACCGCCCCATCCGAAGCCACGGCAACCCGTGTCCCATCGGTTCTGCCCGAGATGGATGCATTGCGACCTCGTTCGACACTCCCCGCGCCAGCGATCGGCTGGAGCTCGCGCTTCGTCGAGGTCGAGGGTGACCAAGACCCGCGATCATCTCGCTTTCGAAGCTCGCGCGCCGGAAATGGGTTTGTGTATACTCACTTCGATCGAGATGCACGATTGCTCGCGCGCGGGACCTCGGAGATCTCGCCATGGGCTGCGCGTGCTTCTCGGGCGGGAACTCGCGCGCATCGACGACCGATGATCTCCTGGACGGCCGAGGAAATCGATGCGCTCGAGTCGTTGCTTTCCCACTTCGTCCTCGTCGACGACCGCAACGCGTTCGAGACTCTCGCGGCACGCGTCTACGACCGCGCGGCGCCCTGGCTCAACCGCTACTTCTCGCACCACGGCATCGACAGAGCCGACGCCGACGACCTTACCCAGGTGGTACTGACGGTTTTCTGCGCCACCGACACGCTGCGAGGTGTCGCCGTGGCGAAAGGGCTGGCCACGCCGGCTGGCACCGCGTGGGGCGAGCTGCTCGGTTGGTCGCGCCGCGGTCGCGTCGCTGCCGACGAGCGTTTCGGGTTCTGGCTCGGCTACCTCGCGAAGGCCGCCCGGCGAGAGTTCCGTCGCGAGGCCCATCGGCACGCGAAATCGCGCGAAGCGCGCGTGGCGGCGCTCGAAGGAGCACTGCGGCGAGCGCTCGCGGAAGGACCGGAGAGCGACTTCTCCGAGGCGGCCGAGGTCGCCGGTCTCGGCCAGGGAATTCCAGACCTCGTGCGCCTGGAAGCCGAGCAGCGCGAGCACGAGGAAGCCGAGCGCGACGCTTCCCGAGCGCTCGAAGAGCTCGACGTGCTGCGTCGCATCTGCGTGCAGCTGGACGAGCTCTTGCGTCGCCATCTCGACGAACGCACGTACGCGACGCTTCGTCTCGCGTACGTCGACGGGCTCGATTCGCGTGAGATCGCCGAGCGGTTGTGGAGCGACGGCAGCACCACGGCGGCGGCGCGCGTACGCCAGGTGCTGTCCCGTGGGTACCGAAACGCGGCACTCGATACTGCGCGCCGGGCGTGGGCCGAAGGCCTCCCCCTGGAAGCGCGGCGCATCCTCGAACGCATGGAACGCGCCGGAGACCCGGCGAAGCCGACCGGACCCTTCCAGGCGGGCCTCGCGACCTGGGGCCGCGCAGCGCGCCTGCTGCCCGACTGAATGACTCCAAGCTGCGAGCGGCGAAGCCGAGATCGACCGACGAACCAGGACCATGACGGACGAAGACGATCCCCAGCCTGACCCCGTGCTCACCGAGTGGGGTAACGAGCAGGCGCGCCTCGAGCGGCGCAAGCGCTTCGTCGCGGACGTCCTCGCGCGTCACGACGCCTTCATCGCCGCCGAGATCGAGCAGCGATCCGGGGACGAGCAAGACCCGGCGACTCGATCCGAGCCGGCGCAGGGGTCGGTCGGTGACGCGCCCCCACGACTGCACGCGCTTTCCGGCGAGCGAAAGGACGAACCGCCGCGGTCCCGCGCGGAACGTCGCCGCAATCCGCCCGCCTGGCTCTGGAAAGCCGGACTCCCGCTCGCTGCCGCGGCGGGGCTGGCCCTTTTCCTCTACGTTCGGTTCACCCGGCCCAACGAGACCACGATTCCAGCCGCGTCGAAGGGTTTCGTCGTGCGCGATCCCGCGGCGCCGCTCGAACGCACGTCGTTCGTGGCACTCCTCGATCGCGAGCTCGGCGCCGCGATGCCCCGCGTCGACTCGCGCCGCACGTACCTCCTGAGCGTCTCCGACCTCGCCCCCGATGATCCCGCACGCGAGTGGATCGCCCGCGGGGTATTCGCGACCGAAGGTGGCCGCTTCGAGCCTGCGCGGCAGGTCACCCGCGTCGAGCTCGTGATGTCGCTCTACTACAGCCTCGACATCCTGCTGGCGGGCAAGGTTCCGCGACCGCCCCCGACGAACGTGCCGAGCTTTGCGGACGTTCCCGCCGACCATTTCGCACAGCACGCGATCGCCGCGCTCGTGCCGCAAGTCGTCCCGCCGCGAACCGCCACGGAGTTCGGCGGCACGGACGTCGTATCCATGGGCATCGCCGAACGGGCGATCCAGTCGGCGCAACGCTTCATCCAGACCGAGCGCGGCTCGCATTCAGGATGACGCGCCTCGCCACGCGCAGAGCCGCGTCCTGCCGGGTCGCCGGCGCGGCCGTCACAGCCACGTCGGCCCTGCCTAGAGATGACGAGATCCGCGCCACGCCTACGTGGACGCCGCCGCTCTCAACCCGCAATCAACCGTCCGATCCCCACCCGTGCGAGGAGACCTCACGATGAGACCGAAGACGAATCGCTCCGTTCCCAGCCGCTGGCTCGCCGCCGGCGCCGTCGCGTCGCTGGCGATCCTGCCGAACCCGTCGTGGTCGCAAGGGAGCGGCGACAGCGTCGTCGTTCCCGCCAAGGACGTCGCGGGAGCGCAGATCGGCTCCATCGACTGGACCACGCAAGTGGTTACCGCGGACGGGTCCGGGGTGCCGCCCGCAGGCACGACTGAATCGCAGGGCCGACTCATGGCATGCGAAGCAGCCTCGATCGTCGCGAAGAAGAACCTGCTCGAGACCGTGAAAGGCCTGCAGATCGATTCCACCGCCACGGTCCACAACCTCGTGCTCCAGAAGCAGGACATCAGTGCGCGGGTCGAGGGGCTCATCCAGGCGACCAAGGTGGACCAGAAGCGCGAGGCCGACGGGACCTGCACCGTGACCGTGCGTCTCGGCATCTTTGGCACGCCCGGCAAGAGCAGCGTCGCGAGCGCGCTCGGTGACCCGAACGGCTGGCGGATCGCGCCACCGCCTGCGCCGGTCACGCCGCCCATCGCGCCGCCCATCGCGCCGCCCACCACTCCGCCCGCGACACCGGGCGAAAACCCGCCGGCAGTGACGCCGGTCGCGACGCCGCCCGCGCCGGCGGCCCCGGGCGAAGTGTTCACGGGTCTGGTCGTCGACGCTCGTGGTCTCGCTGCCAAGCCCGCGATGGTTCCCAAGATCCTCGACGAGTCCGGCGAGCAGCTTTACGGATCCGCCGACGTCACCCGGGACTACGTCATTCAGTACGGCCTCGCCGGCTACACCAAGAACCTGAAGGCCGCAAGCGAGAACACCCGCGTCACCGACAAGCCCATGGTTCTCAAAGCAATACGCGCCGACGGTGCCCAGAAGGCCGACATGGTGCTGAGCAATGCCGACGGCGCACGCCTGCGTGAAGCCGGAAAGAACCAGAGCTTCCTCGCCAAAGCCCGCGTCATGATCGTCCTCGACTGAGCCGCTCCAACACCGTACGCCGCGCACTCACACGCTGCACACCCTCCGGGAGACCGACGTCATGAAGATCCAACCACGAATCCAGCAGTACGAACGGCGGTGGTGGCTGGGCTGCGTCCTCTTCGCCCTCGCGGTGATCCCATTCGCCGGCTGCGCGACCCAGCCGCTGGCTCCTGCGGGTCCCGCCGATCAGGCGGTGGTCCACACGCAGCAGGGGAATCAGCTGCTCGAGCAGGGCAAGTACGCGGAGGCGATCGCCGAGTACGACCGGGCGCTGGCGCTCCGGCCGAAGTTGAGCCCGGCGGAAAGCGGGCGAGCCATCGCCCTCGCCGGCCTCGGCAAGCGCAACGAGGCGATGAAGGTACTCGACGAAGCCGACGACGATGCACAGGGCGACACGGAGGAACTAGCGGTGGGCGTCGCCACGATCCGTGTCCACCTGCTGCTCAAGGGCGACGATTGGCTCGACGAGGTCGAGGACGCGTTCCACGACCACGAGGACCTGGCGAAGTCGCTCCAATCCGCCGAGCTTCACACCTGGCTCGGGCGCGCGTACCTCGCAGGCGGCAAGCTCAAGAAGGCCACCGAAGCCCTCGAGAAGGGGCTCGCGATCCAGCGCGACTACCCACCTGCGCGAGACACGCTCAAGGCCGTGAATACCGCGCGTGAGGCCCTCGCGGGTATGCCCGAGGAGTACCTGACCGTGGCAACGACCCCGGCGATCAGCCGCGCCGACGTCGCGGCCATCTTCGTCGCCGAGCTCAAGCTCGATCGACTGCTCGACAAGCAAGGCTTCACGCCGAAACAGGACTTCCAGTCGCCCGAGGGGCGCGCCACCAGCACCGTGCGGCGCGAGACCTACGTCGATCGCATCGTCGACATCGACGGCCATTGGGCCAAGCCGATGATCGAGAAGATGGTGGCCTATCAGGTCATGGACGCCGTCGACGGGAAATTCGATCCCAACGGCAAGATCACCAAAGTCGAGTTTGCGATGCTGCTCGACGGCATCATCACCAAGGTGACGGGCGAGAAGGCCACCAAAGGGCTCGGTGGCGACATGATCTTCTCGGACGTTCAGCCCGAGCATTACGGCGCCGCGGCGATCATCCTCGTCACTTCGCGCGGATTCCTGTCGGCGCGCCCGGACGGCAAGTTCGGGCTCAACGATGCCGTCTCGGGCGGCGTGGCCCTCGATTCGGTTCGCAAGATTCGCGACTTCTTCCAGAGCCGGTACACGTGGTGAGCTGAGAGCCAACGCAGACACAACGGCCCCAAGGCATCGGCGATCGCGGCGCACCAATCGACGGCAGGTACCACATGGCCCAGAAACCTCACGACTCAGAGAATGTGTCTACACGGACGCCGCGATTCGTCGGCGCAGTGGGGCTCACCACCGTGCTCATTGCCGCCGTGCTCGCATCACGCGGGTTCGTTCGTCGCGAGACCGATTCGCGTGCCGCCACCACGATCATACCGGCAGCCCTAGAGACCACCCTGGGCGCAACGGCCACCAACTTCGCGCCCGACCACGACTCGCGCGATCCGCAGGGCGACACGCCTTCGGAGCCAGCGCCGACCCGTCTGATCCCGGTGACGCAGGCAGCGGCCACTCGAGAGGAAGCGCCGACAGCAACCCCGATCGGAACACAAGGTACGTCGCCACAGCCCGCTCCGAACGCGCCTCAGCCTCCATCGGCAGCGAAGGGCGAAGTACTTCGCATCGCCGTGATCGGCTTCGAGAACAAGGCGGGCGGCAAGAGCGGCGCCGCGTTGGCCGGAAAGCTCACCGACATGCTCGCCGTGGCACTCGGCAAGACCAGCAAGTTCGTGATGGTGGAGCGTGACCGGCTGAAGCAAGTGATGGACGAATCGACGACGGTCACGGAGCAGTATTTCCTCGACCCCGAGCTCACCGCACGGGTGGGAAAAACCGCGGGTGCCACCCACTACGTCCTGGGGACGCTCGCGGGCGTGTCGGCCGGCGCGAGCAAGACGACGCTCTCCACTCTGGGCGTCACGAAGTGCGCGCGCTCGGCCTCGGTGGCCATCGACGTGCGGCTCGCGAACACCGAAACCGGCGTGATCGAGCACACGGACACCGTCCGCAAAGGCTGGTCGTCGGAGAGCCAGTACACCGACGCGAGCCGCTGCAACGACGGCGAGTCCAACGCCCAGATCGAGTCGCTGGCGCGCCAGGCCGCCGAGGAAGCGGCGAGCCGCCTCGCCACGGCCGCGTACCCGATCCGCGTCGTCGAGGTGGAAGGCGACGTGATCTACCTCAACCGCGGCAAATCCCAGGGCATGAAGGGCGGCACCTCGTGCGAGGTGATGCGCGCCGGCAAGAGCCTGGTCGATCCCGACACCGGTCAGAGCCTCGGCTCGACCACCACGCGGGTCGGCAAGGTCAAGGTCACCGAGGTCGAAGACAAATTCAGCAAAGCAATGGCCACCGACGGCAAAGGCAACATCCAGAAGGGTGACATCTGTAAGTGATCGCGTGGTGACCCGCGCACCACGCGGCGGCCACGATCGAGGACGACATGCGACCTCCCCGCATACTTTCGTTGATTCTGATGACCGCGCTGCTCACCGCCGGCGGGACTGGCTGCGCGAAGAAGATCCAAGTCCAGAAGCTCATGGGCGGGGACGTCGACATCTGCGGGATCCGCAAGGTCGGGGTCGGCTCGTTCAAGATCTCGGCGAACAAGGTTTCGCCTGCGCTGGCTCAGACCATCGTCGGCAAGCTCACGCAAGGGATCGCCAACGAAAAGCAGCTCGAATTCTTCGCCCGCGACGCCGAGGAGCTGGGCAAGATCGCTCGCGAGATCGAGGAGTACCACGACAAGGGATCGCTCACGCAGCGGTCGCTCGCCGCGCTGCAAAGCGCCGGTCTCGAAGGCATCATCTTCGGCGACATCACCGCCGCGACGCTGACCGACGCGGAGCGCGACGAGAAGATCATCGTCGACGACAAGACCGGGCGCTACGTCGTGAACCGTTACCGGCGGCGCACCGGCGATCTCACCGTCAACTTCAAGATGGTCGATGTGCGACCCGAGTCAGCGTGCGGAACGTTGAAGACGATCGTGGCGCAATCCACGAACGAAACGGGCACATGGGAGGTCCTGGTCTCGGGGGATGCGGCAGCCGAGAGCATCGGCAACGCGGTGGAGAGCGGAATGGGCGCGCTCCTCGGTGGTGGCGGCAAGGACAAGAGCAAGAGCGTGCAAAAGGTCTCACAGCTCCCCACCGAGATTGGAATTCTCGATGGGCTGTCGGATCAAGCGGTCGGCAAGTTCCTGACGAAGATCCAACCCCACATGCAAAAAGGTTCGATCGGGCTGAAGAGCGCGTCGACACTCAAGGGCGAGCTGGGTATCGGCTATGCGATGAACTGCAACTGGGATCAGGCCGAAAAGACACTCCAGGAAGCGGTCGACGAGAGCCAGGCGACTGCAGCCGACTATTACAATCTCGCGATCGTGAAGGAGCTCAAAGGCTGCAAGCAAGAGGCAACCGAGCTCATGGGCAAGTCCGTCGAGCTAGACCCGACGGACTCCGAGGCGATTGCCGCGCACGCGAAGCTGCTCGACAAGCGGGATCTAGGGGAATTCCAGGAAAGCTTCACGCCGTCGGATCTCGTCACCAGCTCGTCCAGAGACGTCTGCGCAATCAAGGTCGGTTGTGGCGCACCTCCGCCGCAGGTAGCGCAGCTCGCGACGGCGCCGCACTGCAACACCGTCGACAGCATGACGGTCCGAGTGAGTGGCAATCGGGAGGCGAAAGCCATCAAGACGATCCCGGTCGGGACCGAGATCCGCGTCGATGACGATACCAGCAACCCGAGCTGGGCGAAGGTGCACGTCGAGCTGAACGGCAAGAGCTACGACGGCTGGGGATTCAAGAAGTCGTACGCTTGCACAGCCAATTGAGCTGGGGCGCTCGCTCCGTGCCGCGGATCGAAATGACCATCGCGACTTGCATCGATCCGACCGACGATCCGTAGGGGCGGGCGAAAGCCCGCCCGCCGGCACAAAGCACTCGAGCGCGGCCTCGCGGCCGTCCCTACGAAGCACTCGCGCGGGATGGTGAATGACCATCCAGCTTGCGTTTCACGGCTGGTGCGCGAGCTTCGAGACCAGCACCTGCTCGGGATGGTGATCCTTCAGCGCATACGACGTCGCGACGCGAACGGCGTCGTTCCAGCCGCCTGATCCTTTCGGGCTCGGCGAGATGGCCAGCGCCGAGCCTTCCGCCGAACCAAGGCGACTGCCGTTCGAGGGATCGATCGCTTCGAGCGAGAGCCGGACCTGCGCGGCGTGATGGCCACCCTTCACGATCTCCTCGGCCTGCACCTTCGCGATCACCAGCTTGCCCGCGCCCTTGGCTCGCGCCTCGGCGAGCATCGACTCGCGATCGCTGACCGGCGCACCGTCGACCACCTGTAGCGATGCCTCCGCGAGGGCATTCGCGGCTGCGCTCAGCAATGCAGATGCAGCAGCGTCTTCGCGATCCGCTGCGTTCGCGCCAGCGGCGAGGTAACCCAGCATCACGCGCTTCGGGTCGGGCGCCGGTAGTGGCGCCTGCGCTGCCGGCTTCGAAATCGGCTTCGTGCCTCCTGCCGTGTCACCGGATCCTTTGTCGACCGGCCCGCGTGGTGAGGCTTCGTGGGTGGCGCCGGCGTCCTCGCGCAGCGACCACACCGCGGCGCCACCACCCGCGATCGCAACAGCGGCTGCCAACACGATCCACTTGGCGGCTCCGCCGCGACTCGTCGGTTCGGAGCGTTGTTTCGCCTTCACACCACCCGCCGCCGCCCGAAGCGCGCCGCGAAACGCATCGGCGTCGGCGAATCGCCCCTCCGCACGCGGCGCGATGGCGCGCATCACCACGTCGTCGAGCGCCCCCGGCAATCCAGCGCGACGCGCGCTCGGCTTCTCGGCCGCTCCTTGCGGGATGTGGCCCGTGAGCAGCTCGTAGAGCACCACGCCCACCGAGTAGAGGTCGGCGCGCGCGTCCACGCCCGCTTCGCCGCGGAATTGCTCCGGCGCCATGTAATACGCCGTGCCCACGCGACCCGCCATCGACTCCATCCTGCCGGGCTCGATCAGCTTGGCGAGCCCGAAGTCCGCGAGCTTCGGCCGCCCTTCCGCCGTGAGCAGAATGTTCTCCGGCTTGATGTCGCGATGGATCGTCCGGGTGTGCGCATACACCAACGCATCCAGAAGCTGATCCGCGATCTCCACCGCTTCCGCGACGCTGAATGGTCTGCGAGCTTCGGCGCGCTCGGCGATCCGGCCGCGCAGCGAGCCACCCGTCACGAGCTCCATCGTGTAGAAGCGCGTGCCTCCGTCGTTGCCGATGTCGTAGGTCTCGACGATGCCCGGGTGCCGTAGCTTCTGGCTGAGCGTCGCTTCCTCCCGGAAGCGCCGCTGCGCGCCCTCGGATTCGAGCCACTCGCCGCGGATCGTCTTGAGCGCCCGCATCTCGCGGGTCTCGTCGTCGTAGACCCGGTACACCTCGCCCATGCCACCGACGCCGAGGAGCGCTTCCACTCGAAACCGCCCGGCGATGATGTGGCCCACCGGATAGCCGGCGCCCTCCGTCCGACCGGCCTCCAACCCTGGTCCGGTATCCAGCGCATCCAGCGAATCGAGACCCGCGCCACCGGCGCCGCCGCGCCGCGGGGTCGGCGCCTGCCGCGGCGCGGCTCCGCCGAGGGTGTCGAGCACGTCCAGCGAGTCCCCGAGCCCGGACGATCGCGGCGCGCTGCGTGACGCGCTCGACGCGCTGCTCGCACCGACCCGCGGCAGTCGCCCGTTCAGCTCTGCCGTCACGCGCAGCCAGAACGCCATGTCATCGAGCGGCGCCCGGCTCGGCACGATCGGCGGCTCGCCTTCCCGAACCTCGTTGCGAATCAGCGCCTCCACCTGGCGGGTGGAGCGCTCCCGCGGCAGCAAGCGTGGTTCAGCGGCGCCTGACTCGTAGATCCTGAGCTCACACGACTCGTCCTTCCACGAAAAGTGAACGTACGAGCCGGGATGGATCTCCGGCGCGTAGATCATCGACACCCCGCGCCTCACGGATCGCTGGTTGCTCATCGCTACTCACCCTCCACCGATGCCGTCGCCCTCTGCTGAGCGATCGCCAACCACCTTTACACAGAGGAGCTTCACCACACGACCTCCGCGCCACTCGCATCGCGTGTTGCGTTGCCCGTGTAAGCCACGCCCCAAAGCTGAACGCAAGTTGGGGCTCGTGCCTACTCACGTGCGCCCGTCGCCGACGACCATTGGGAAACCCGCCGCATCCGGCAGCAAATCACGCTCACGACGCCGCAGGTGCGCGACCGCTCGATCGGCAGTTGCTAGTGCGAGCCGCGTCCTCGCGGCTGCGCTCACTCGACGCATCGGCTGCGCGCCCGATGACCGCCGTGCACGTAGGCTCCTCACCCTGTCGAATCGAGCAGCGCCCGCCGCGGTCCTTTGCGCGCCAGCGGAAGAGTGACGGCGTGCCACCAACCTGGGACACCCTCGAAGCCGCCAGCGCGGGATCGGCTGCCTCACCTGCAATTCTCCTGACTGGCGCCACAGCGCCTGGCCCAATCCAGCCGGACGAGCGGCAAAGCACGGACACCTACCGCGCTCAGTCGATCGACACGCCCTGCGACGCCGATCGCCGGATGATCGCGGCGTGGCGCGCTCTGCCACCCTGGCGCAAGGCCGAGCTGGTCTTCGAGATCGGCGAGACCGCCGAGCGCTTCACGCTCGCCGGGCTCCGCGGGCGGCATCCGAAGGCCTCGCCGCGAGAGCTGGCGCTCAGGCTCGCGGTGCGCCGCCTTGGCCGCGATCTCGTGCACCGCGCTTTCGGCTGGACGCCAGATGACTGAAGCCACGGCCGCGCCCGCCCCACTCCGCGCCCTATTCGCGGTCATCGGCAGCCTCGAACGCTTCGGCATCCGCTACGCGATCGGCGGATAACTCGCCAGCTCGCTGCACGGCGAGCCGCGTTCCACCGTGGGCGTGGCCGACCTCCTCCGCAGGGCCTTCACCGAGGCCGGAATTCCGGATCCATCACCCGACGCGGGCGCGTAAGGGCGCGTCGAGAGACCGCCGCGCCATCAGCGCTCGGTCCACACCCGTGTCGGCGATGGTATGCGCGCAAGCCGCGTGACCAGACCCGAATCGACCACGGACGCGGGCGGCTCACGCCGTCCAAACAACCCGACCGGCGGGTGCCGCGACGACCTGCCACCAAGCCGCGAATCCTGCGACGCCGCCATTCGAGCGTCTGCCGAGGCTCGCGTCCTCCTCCCGACCGGTCTCGCGGTGTCTGGCCCGGCCCAGCCAGACGAGCGGGAGCGCAGCGAAACGTATGGTGCAGCCCATCCGACTTCGAGCTATCGTCGTTGGGCTTGGCACTAGAAGAGGCGATTCCCGAGCGATCGTTGCGCGGCACCCATCGCAAACCGGTGCGAGCACGGAGGATCGTCCCATCCGTCGGGCCTTGGCACCAGGCGCCGCTGTGCAATATTCGGATACGTTCGTCAGGAGTAAGCGCCATGACCGCAAGTTCGCGTGCTCGTCGTTCCGTAGGTCTCGCGATTGCCGCAGTTGCTACTCTCACGATCCTTGTCGTCACCCACTCTTCCACCGGTTGTGGCGGTAGTGGAAACGGCGGGCAGGGCAGCGCCTTGGAATGTGGAAACGGCATCGCCGAGGGCGGCGAGCAGTGTGATCGCGGCACCGCCAACGTCAGCGCCCCAGAACTCTGTCCAGCCGGAGAAACGTGTTGCTCGACATCGTGCGCACTCGTCGTTGCGCCGCCGCTCTGTGGCGACGGCATCGTGCAATCCACCGAGCAGTGCGACGCCGGCGACGACAACGTGGTCGCCGGGAGCTGCCCAGCGCGGAGCATCTGCTGCAATCGTGATTGTGTTCAGGAGGCTGGCCCTGCTTGCGGCGATGCCAAAGTCGACCCAGGCGAGCAATGCGACGCCGGAAGCGACAACCGGGCGCCGGGTTCGTGTCCCCGCGGACAAACCTGCTGCACCGACTCGTGCGTGACCGAAATTTCACCGAGCACCTGCGGAAATGGTCGCCGCGAAGGGATCGAGGCATGCGATGAGGGCAGCGAGAACGTCAGCTCCAATGCGGCTTGCCCAGGGGGAAGCACGTGCTGCAACCAATTGTGCCAGTACATCCTCGGTGGCGCCCCACCTGCGTGCGGGGACGGCGACCTCGACCCAGGCGAGGTCTGTGATGCTGGCGCGGGCAACGTACCCAACAAGGGTTCCTGTCCGCCCGGCGTGACCTGCTGCAGCCTCGACTGTCGTGAAATCCGTGGGCCGGTGTGCGGCGACGGACAGCGAGACGCTGGCGAGGAGTGCGATGATGGGCGGGACAACATCGACGATCCCAACGACTGTCCTCGCGACGATCGCTGTTGCACGAGCGAATGCGAGAAGGTGAACGGTCCTCGATGCGGCGATGGCCAGGCCGACCCCGGTGAAGAATGCGACCTTCCAGGAGCGCCGAGCCAATGCTGTCCCGACTGCCGATACCCCGTAGGTGGGTACTGCTAATGACGCTCGGCCCTCTCATCCAGGCGATCAAACGACTCTCCACAGAGTGAGGTCTCGCGATGACGAACAGGATGAACCTCTCTCGAACGACAACCACATGGTGCAACGCTTCTGTCATCGCAGCCTTGCTCGTTCTGGTTGCGTCGCACGCCGTCGCCGTGGAAATCTGCCGAGGCCCGGGCGTTGAGTGCCGAAGTGACGCCGCTCACGACGCGATCGTGCTCGGGGTGCAAGCAGGCATTTCTGCGCTCCCCCCGACCTCCGGCCAAAGCTTTTCCTACGAGTTCGACCCCGGAACCCTCATGCACCGTCCCAGCGCACAGGCTGGGCCGATCTCGTTCCGCGCGCCATTCCGGGTTGGCCCTGGAAACGCCACGGTTCGCATGGCATTCAGTTACTTCGACCTCGTCCCGCAAGGAAGCTCATTCGAGTCCGCAACCTATCTGAATCAAAGCCCGGACCCTTCCGTCCCCGATTCCTACAGCAAGGGCGGCGGCATCGATGCCCAGGCGAAGGTTGGACTCTTGAACGTCGGTGGAACCTACGGTGCGACCTCAGACCTCGACCTTTACTTGAATGTACCCATCGTCATCGCGACGGTTCGTGCCAGGCAAGTGTTTGCCGTAACGCGCGAAACCGCAGATGAAGAAACCCCGACGCTCGCTCGCACGTCGAGCATCGACGAGCTCGAGGCTGGGCTCGCCAGTGGTGAATTCGTCTACGTCAAACGAGACTTCAACGTTCGCCAAGGTGATTTCTTCGACGATGGCACCACAGCCGGGCTAGGCCGAATCACACTCGGAGCCAAGTACGCATTGAGCCTAGGCGACTGGTGGGAAGTCGGCCTTTGGGGCGAGTTCTATGCGCCGAGCCCAAGTGAAGATCAGTACGCCGGATCTGCGAGCGCGTCGTTGCTGCCTCGCGTGGTGGCCATCGCCGAGCTCGGCGAGAGAGCCGCGATCCATGCAGACCTCGCTTACGAGCACGACTTCACGGATTCGGAGCTCTCTCGCTTCACCTGGAACGTCGGTGGCTCGTATTCGTTCGGACACGTAACCCTCGACGCAGGAGTGGGTGGATCCAAGTTCAATCACGGGATCATCTACGCCGACGACCTGCTCATTACCATGCGCCAGCCTGTGGGCGGTGACCCGTTTGCCGAGACCAGCACCCGGGTCACCGGGCCTCATCGGCTAACCGACCTCTACGTCGATTTCCTGGCCGGGGCCAAATGGCGCGTGACCGACTCGCTGGCCATTGGCGGGACGTTCACGTTGCCCATCAACGATGCCGGGTTCCGTGCGGACGTCACGGGCACGCTCGCTCTCGAAGTCCTCTTCTGACTCGTCCGCTCGTTAGCGGCTCGAACTTGATCTGGGCTCTGGCCCGAGTCGTGCGAGCACAATACGATCGTTTCCCACCCGGAACTCCCGCGTCGGCCGAGCGTCGGGAAATGACGCGCGAACGAACTTCTCCTCGCGACGCCCACGAGCCGTGAGCAAGTGGGTCAGCCCCAATCCACCACCACAACCGGACCCAGGCGATTGTTCGATGCACGACACGTTCGAGTCCGCCGAGTCGTTCACGTTGAATGCAATCGTCACCGCGCGCGACTCGAACGCCAGCGCAGGTGCCCAGAGTCCAGCTACTCGCTCGGTGCGCGACAGCTCCCGAGCTAAGCTCAGCCGCGCAGCCTGCCCCTGATACCCCAGATGCCCAAACCAGCCCGCAAGCGTCCATACCGAGACCGCAAGCTGAGCCGCGACCGCAACCCTCGCGGCGAGCGTGACTCCGCGTCTCGACGCATTCGAGTTCGCCCCTTCCCTGTCGCTGGACGCCGACAGCGCAGCCAACGCACACAGCGCAGGTACCAACGGCAGGGTGTAGCGTGCAGGGACCAAGCCCTTGGAATAGAAAGGCAACGGCGCGGCAACGGCGATGATCCAAGTCATCAGCGAGATGATCCGCAGACGACAATGTGCCCAAGCCACGACCACACTGAGCCCGGCAGCGACAATCAGCGGCAAGCTCTGGGCCAGAACGCCGTGAGACAACGCGTAGCGCAAGTTCCAACCCTCGGCGCCTGAACTCCCACGGGCGCCAAAGCTCTCCTGTAGCTGTGCCAGCCAGATCACTGCGGATCGGTCCGCGCGGCCAAATCCTTGAAACGCTAAATAGACGACGGCGCCTGTAATCGGTGCCGTGAATGCGAGCATGCGTCTTGACCGCCGCCTGAGTCCCGGCCCATCGTCGACGAGCAACATCGAGACACAACCGGCAAGCGCGATCGGCGCGACAGTCACTTTCGCCAGCAGTGCCGCACCCAATCCAACCCCACTCACTGCGGCGCGCATCCCCGGTCGACGCGTCTCCATCGCTGCAGCCATCGCGAACACAGCGCAAGCGATCATGACCGGATCGAAGAGCGCCAGGCGCGCGTGCAGCACCGCCTGCGGGTGGAGTCCGTAGAGTGCTGCAGCGAAAAGGCCCGCTTCTCTCCGGCGTCTGCCTGCTAGCCACGCCACGCCCAACACCGTGACCGCATCCGCGAACGCGTTGAAACAGCGCGGCGCCGCCAGTCCCGCGCCACTTGCCCACATCATCGCGGCGAACAGCAGCGTAGGAATCGGGCTGCCAGCAAGGTGATTCGCTCCCATGTCGGCCGACACGGGCCGCGCCGCTCGGAACCAAACCAGGTTACGCGCGGAACCGGCTTTGAGTCCCTCGTCGACGTACAGCGCCACATCCGAAGTCGGTGAACCAAGCGGGTCCGATTCGATCGCCGCAAGGCGTATCACCGCCGCGACCGTGAAGATTCCAAGCAGTGTGAGGCGGTACATCACGCACGTTGCCAGGATGTGTCAAAATTCAACGAGGTTGATTCGCACGCAACGTTCAGACAATTCGCACTAAGGTGCGAACATCCAACTTCCGTCTCGCGCGCGTTGAACTTTGCGCTCGATCAGGGGCGTAGGCGGCAGCTTCTCCGGCTTGCCGACCGGGTCATCGAACTCGTCCCAGCGCCGAAACACCACGACGGCTTCGTCGTCGTTCAATCGACGCAGCTCTACAACCTCGCTGCGAGCCCGGAAGTTTGTGCGCGCGGCGAGAATGCTTGTGAGCTGTTCCGCCTGCGAGTCGCTCGTGAGAAATCCAATCTCGCGAAGTCGCGCGATGTCCTTCTGTTCGAGCGAACGAGTGTAGGTTTGAAGGAGATGCTTCACCCCATCCTCGGCCGGCAACACGCTCGGCTGTTCCGTCGTCGCTCGCGCAAGCGACTCGGCCCCCGCCTCGACCAGCGTCGTGGTCTCTCTCGCGTCCGAATCGGCCTGATCGCCGCGCGAATCCGCGTACGCCGCCGGTGCCGGCGGCAATGATGCAGCAACTTTTGGCGCCTTCTCTTTCGAGACTGGCGGCTCGAGCTTCGCGGACGGAGTCCTCACGACCTGCGGGACTGGATCCGCCGTCACCCCGGCGATCGGGTCGCGAGGCCGGCGGCCCTGCAGCTCGCTAGCGCCGCGCGCCGCCTGCGTCGGCGCCGGGTCAGGAGCCACTTGCGGAGTTGGAATAGCCGTTTCGATGGAACTTGTAGGCGGCTCAGCTTGCTCCGCCGCCGGCGATGCGGGTCTCGAAGTATCGATGCGCTGCTCGGCGCCGTGCGCCCGCCACCACCCCGTCAGCGACCAGTGCAGGTTCGCCAACCAAGCTAGCAGCAGCAGACAGATGCCGCTCACGAGGATCAGCGGCGAGCGTATCCATGATCGAAGTGCCTGGCGCAACTGCTTCGCTGACACCTTCCGCTTTGACCCCATGCGGTGGGAGCTTGGAACGTTGATTGCGCCTGGTGCCGCAGCCGCAAGTGCGTCACGCATCGCAGTTGCGCTCGGGTACCGCGACCTGGGATCTAGCTGCATCGCTCGCTCGAGCACCTCGTCGAGACGCGCGCTCACATCCGGACGCAAGGTTCTCACCGCTGGGAAACGACCCATCGGGACTTGGCCCGTGAGCAACTCGTAAAACACGACGCCGACGGCGAATAGGTCGGCTCTTGCGTCAACGGGTGCGCCGCTCTCCAGCTGCTCTGGCGCCATGTAGTAGGGCGTTCCCATCGCCTGGCTCATGAGAGCGAGATTCTGACCTTGCAACAGCTTGGCGAGGCCGAAGTCCGCGAGCTTGACGTTACCATCGTGCGTGATGAGGACATTCTCGGGCTTGATGTCGCGGTGCACGATTCGGCGATGAGCATATTCGAGCGCCGCGAGAACCTGGCCGATCAGATCGATGGTCTCGACGAGCGAAAATGCGGGAGATGTCCCGCGGCGCGAGCGCATTCGATCGCGTAAGGATCCGCCATCGATGTACTCCATCGTGAAGAAATCGAGCTCCTCGGATCGTTCGATGTCGTAGACCTCGATGATGCCCGGATGGCGCAACGTCTGAACCAAGATTGCCTCTTCGACAAAATGCTGGCGGGCCTCGCGCATGCTGAGCAGTGCGGGGCTCATCACTTTCAGCGCACGCAACTCGTGCGTTCGCACGTGCGTGACGCGGTAGACCGTACCCATGCCGCCACTGTTGATCCGCGCTTCGATCCGCCACCGATCGGCGAGCACATCGCCGACGGAGAGGTGGATAGCGTGCGAATCGTTCAGGAGATCGACGTCTTCGCGCCGGATGGTTTCACGACTATCCAGTGAGGAACGAGCGCGATATCTGCCGGCTCCCACGGTGCCCAGCGAATCGAGCGAGTCATGCGCCAACCCGGATCGCACGTCACGCGCCGCGGGCGGTTGCGCTCGGCTGGAGAGGGCCCTTCCGCAGCGCCGGCACGTGGCAGCTCCGCCGCGATTCTCAGCGAGACAGTGGGGACAACGATCAGGCATCGCGAAAGTACATCAAGAGAAAATCGAGCCCACCCAGCATCCAATCATCGAGTCCGACGGATTCATGACACTCTAGCTGCCCTCGACCGCATACGAGCGCGCTCCGAGGAGAAGTCGACACCATTTCTAGCGAGCCAACCTCACCTCCGGAGGCCACCGCGAGCTCGCACGCTTCGATTGTCCACCTCAACGACGATGTCGGCGTCGTGCTGCCGCGCGCCCGCGTTTTCGACCGGTCCTTGGGCCCGTCCATACCACACTGGTGTTCTCGCAGACCGGATGTGACGGAAGATGCTTCCCAGCGCGCGGCTAGGGGGCCTCGCTTCCATGAGGAGTGATCCGTGTTCCCGTCAACCAGCCGTTTCGTACGCGTTCTCGTAGGCGATGGGTGATCGAGCGACGAGTGCGTGGTGGCCGGGGCGCGGATTGTGCCGGCTTTCGATCGATCTGGATCGCCGCGAGTCGAGGGGCGCGTCGAGGGCGCGACGCGCCTCGAGCACACGGTCCGCGCTGGCGTGGACGATGATACGCGCAGAAGAGGCGGAGCCAGGCCCGAATCGACTGCGGCCGCGGGCGGCCCACGCCCCTTGCGAAGGAATGGCGTCGAAGCATCAAGCGCTCATTTGCGAACGCGAACCGGCAGGACGCGGTCATTGCTAGAGAAGCCCCGGGGCCGAAAGATGCCCCGAACGCCGGAGCCGAAATAGACGAAGGCAGCCTCCAGGCCACGCGTCTCCGAGGCCCAATGCGAAGAACAGCTGAAGTCGAATCCGGCCGGGACATGCGCAAGGCTGCCACACGTTAGCGTTTGCGCCGGGTTCGACTCGTCGTAGAGGTCGGCGAGTTCATCCCGCGTCGGCAGTCGCCAGTCCGAGTACCCGCCGAGCGTCAGGTTCTCCGCATACTCCTTTGCCCCCGGCCAATCGATGTCCGAGCCGTTGTCGCACTGCGCCCACTGCAGGCCGGTCCGGGTGTCGAGGACCGTACCGTCCCCCAGGTCCCGGAACCGGTCGCCGCTCGCCGCTGACGCAGGTGTGGGGCTCGGCGACGGCGTCACCACCGCCGCCGTCAGCTTCGCGAGCGCCGCCCTCGCCATCGCGGCGAATCGGCCCGCGGGGTACTCCGACAGGTACGCCTCGTACGACTCCTTCGTCCCCGTTCGGTCGGCGCTCGTCCACAACGCCAGCTCGATCGCCGCAGGATCCAAGTCAGGCGGCGACCCGTCGATGACGGCGCCCGGAACGAAGGAGAACTGCCCCTCGATCGGCGACGTCGAAAGCCACGGCTGCTGCTCACCCGCCGTCGCCCGCTTCACCCGCAGCCCCACCTCGTTGAACGTGTCGAACAGGCTGAGCCCGGGACGGCGAATCGCCGCCACCAGCGCCGCCGTGTACGGGCTGTGGTCCCCCTCCCCGTCCTTCGCCACCGCGCCCGGCTGCGTCGCGTACCCGATCACCGTTCCCGCCGGAGCTTGCACCTGCGCTAGACCGCTCGACGCCGACCGCAGCCCGCGGTCACCGAACGGGTTGTTCCGACACGCGTCCAAGATCATCACGTTGAGCCGGTTGCCCGCGTTTGCCATCTCGTCGAGCACGAACCCCGCGTCCACCAGCTCGTACTTGACGTCGCTCTCCCCCGCCACGTTCGCGGTCACCGGCAGCAGGTAGTTCTGACCCCGGACCTGGATCCCGTGGCCCGCGTAGTAGAAAAGTCCGACCGCCCCGCCCCGCAGCTCGCGGCCGAACGAGCGGATCGCGCCCTCCATCGCCGCCTTGTCCGCGTCGACGAGCGGCCGGCCGCCGACGATCTCGAATCCCACCTCGGCGAGCGCCGCGGCCAGCGCGCGCGCGTCGCCCGGCGGATTCGCGAGACGCGACACGTGCCGGTAGGCACCGTTCCCGATCACCAATGCGACGCGCCGCTCGGCAGCCAACGCAGGGGATGCCCACGCAATCACGACGCCCAGCACGAGAGCGCTCCACGGACGGAACGAAGCGAACAGAGTTCGGTGATCCGTTCTCACGTCCGCACTATTTCAGCAGCGCCGACGCCGACGGCCCACGCCGCCGCGAAGGAAAAAGATTCGAAGGCTCAAAGGCTCCAGCTCTCAATTGTGAACGCGAACAGGCAACGCACGGGTACCGTGGTCGGAGTACCCCTGGCGGCCGAAGAAGCGGCCGCCGTAGCCGACCCCGACGCCGACCGCCTCCCAGGCATGCGTCTCAGCTGCCCAATACCACCAGCAGGAAAACTGAATTCCCGGCGGCGACGCGACTGTGCCGTTGTCGCCAGAACCACGACACGCAGGGCCATAGCGTCGTCCGGCTTCCTTTCCGGCTTCGTAAAGTCCGTCGAGCTCGTCCGGCGTCGGCAACCGCCAGTCCGAGTAGCCGCCCAGCGTCAGGTCTTCCGCGTACCGCTTCGCACCCGTCCAGTCGATGTCCGAGCCGTTGTCCTGCGCCGCCCATTGCAGACCTGTCCGCGTGTCGATCACTGTGCCATCGCCCCGGGAAACGAAGCGTTCACCCCGCGGCGTAGCTGCCCCGGATGCCTTCCGCTGAGGATCCGCATCGACAGCCAGACCCTCAGTCGCGCGAACGATCTCGCCCACGAAACTCGCGCTGTTAGTCGAGCCACGGCGGCAGCTCCCCTCAAGCTGGTCGTCCACCAAAATCGGACTCTCGCAGCGTAGGGATAACGCGAAACCACCGGCGTCATCGTCGAAGAGACGAAAGCGAAGAACGTTGCCACTGATCGTACCCTCGATCCTTGCCGCCGGCGGGTTGCCTGGCGTCGCCGCACGGAAACCGCTGTCCGTGCTGACCATGACTTCGAGCCGCGCGCTCAACACAGCGCCGCCCTCCCTAAGCACGAGCTTGATGATGTCGCCCTGCTGGAGAGAGACACGCTCTACAGGCGCGGCGCTCCCAATTCCGCCCTGCGCAACCAACGGGGACGCGGACGGTGACGTGGGAGCATCCGCCGCCGTGCTCTCCGACGGCGGCTCCGGCACCACCATGCGCCCCGCGAAGTAGAACTCGTCGTACAGGTTCGAGTTGAGCCAGGGAAGCTGCCGTCCCTTCGACGCCGCGCTGACGCGCTTGCCCACCTGGTCGAAGAGGCGCTTGAGCTCGAGTCCCGGATCCGGGATCGCCGCCGCCAGCGCCTGCGAGAACCAGGAATTCGACTGCTCGGCGTTGTCCGCCGCCACCATCCCCGGACCCGTCGAGAACGCGATTAGCGTCCCCGCACGCTGCGCCGTCATGCTCGCCAGGCCGCGGTCGCCGCTTCGCGAGCCCCGGAACGGGTTGTCGCGGCACGCGTCCAGGATCAGGATCGCCACCCGCGTCCCCGCCGCCTCGATCTTCTCCTGCACCCCTTGCGCCGAGACCGACCGGTACTTGAGGTCGATCGCGTCCGCGCTCGCGAGGTCCACCGGGATCAGGTAGTTGGTGCCGCCCACCTGCGCCCCGTGCCCCGAGTAGAAAAACACCGCCACGTCCCCCTCGCGCAGGCCCTCCGCGAAGGACTGGACCTGGCGCTCGAGGCCGCTCGCGTCGAGGTCCGTTGCGAGGCTCACATCGAACCCCACCTGCCGCAGCGCGCCCGCCACCGTGCGCGCGTCGTTCACCGGGTTCGCGAGCGGCGCCTGCCGATACGCCTGGTTGCCGATCACCAACGCCACCCGCCGCTCGGCGGCGGACGCGGGGCATGCCCACGAGACCGCCACGCCCAGCACGAAAGCGCTCCACGCACGGGTGCAAGCGAAGAAAGTGCGGTGATCCGCGCGCATGTCGGCCACCTCGTCAAGTCGCGGAAGCGAGCGGCTTACGCCGCTCACAAGACGAACGAATCAAAGGACCAAAGGTTCAAACGATCAACCTCTCAATTGCGCAGGCGAACCGGCACCACCCGCCGATGGAGCGGTCCTGGGGGGTGAAGTTCCGGCCGCCGCTGTAGAAGTAGACGAAGGCCGCGTCGGACCCACGCGTCTCGGATGCCCAAAGCCACCAGCACGACAATTGAATGCCCGGGGGCGAGGCAACTGTTTCATCGTCGCCGGGCAACCGGCACGTTGGGCCATAGCGCCGACCGGCCGCGGTTCCGCCTGCGTACAGCGCCCAGAGCTCATCCTGTGTCGGCAGCCGCCAGTCCGAGTAGCCGTCCAGCCTCAGGTTCTCCGCGTAGCGCCTGGCACTCGGCCAGTCGATTTCCGAGCCGTTGTCCTGCGCGGCCCACTGCAACCCCGTCTGCGTATCGAGGACGGTTCCATCCCCCAGCGAGACAAAGCGCTGGCCACTCGGTGCGGGCGTGGTTGATGGAGACGAGGCGGAAGTATCCGAGGAAGGCGAGGCCGCGGATCGCGGCGGCGACGCTTCGCCAGTGTGATCTGTTTTCCGCTGAAAACTCCCAGTTCGCCACAGTGCGATGCCGGACACGGAGACGAGCACGACGACGACAGCGGCGGCGACGGAGCGCCGCCCTCCAGACGATGAGCGTGCAGATGGGGACGGTTC
>CAYVDO010000070.1:0-25545 GCA_964450125.1 uncultured bacterium | reverse complement strand
CCGGCGAAGCCCGTCTCGCCCAACGACCGCATCCGGCTGGCCCTCCTCGGCGCGATCGGTGGAGATGCTGATCCGGCCCTGTTTGTCGAAGACGCGGATGCGCTGGACGTCTTTCTCCGCGGCGAGGGCGTCGACCATGTCGCGCAACGCACGCGAGTCGTTGCGAAGCATCGCGTCGTGGGTCGAGCGCCGCACCACCCCGGCGAGCTGCGTGGCCTGCACCTCCACCAGGTGGGTGAGCTGGCGCCGGTGGAGCGCCACGTTCCACACCCCGATGATGCTCAGGATGGCCACCGTCCCGAACACCAGGAATGCGCCGAGGCGAAAGCCGAGACGGCGCATCAACGCGTCGCGAAGGGTGGCGAGAGGCATGAGCGAATCGCGGGGGTGGAAGGTTGGGATTAGCAGATGGTGGTGCCGCGCGACACCCGCGCGCCGCCTGCGGCGGGAAGGTAGCGGGAACGGCGAGGGCGCCGGGCTCCCATCCACCGGGAGCCCGACGCCACGACATCGTCGTGAGCGCGAATGGACGTCACGCAACTCCGCCGACGATCGCCGAAGACCCCGGCGCCGCAGTCGTCGCTGCGCCATGCCCTGCACCGCCAGCGACGGGGCCGAAGACCGGCAGCACGCGCGCTGCCGCGGCGAAGCCCGCGAACCCGAGGCCGACCAGCATCACGCTGATCAGGATCTCGGACCACGCCGGCACGTATCGACCGGCCTGCCCCTCGAAGCCGGTGATGCTGACGTTGAGGCGATTCACCACGAAGCCCAGCACGACCGACAGGCACGCGGCATAGAGCAGTCGTGGGTCGCGGCGACCCGCCGGGGTGCTGAGCAAGGCGCTCGGAATGAGCAGCCCGAGGCCGATCTCCAGCCAGAACATGCGCGACTCGTAGCTGTCGCGCAGGGCTTCGGCGATCACACCGCGCGAGCTCAGGTCGAAGAAGCGCAGTGCCGCGTACACGGCCAGCACCGCCACCAGGATGCGCCCGATCTCGCTCACCAGCTTCACCTCGAGCTCGCGGCCGAAGGCGCGGGACGAGAATCGCGATTCGACCACCACCATCGCCAGCCCGACGCAGATCGAGGAGACGTAGAAGATCCACGGCAGGTTGGGGCTGTACCAGAGCGGATGCAGCTTGCCGGGGACGATCAGGTACACCGCACCCAGCGACGATTGGTGAAGTGTCGAGAGCAGCACACCCGTCACGACCAGCGGCACGGTGGCGTTGCGCTGCCAGCGCTGCGCGCGCTTCCAGCCCAGCCGTTCGAACACCATGCCCGAGAGCTCGAGGGAGAGGACCGTGGTGTAGAGCATCACGCACCACGACACCTCGAACATCACCGAGTGCGGGTTCCACATGACCAGCGGATGCCAGAGGTTCCAGGGACGTCCCAAGTCGAGAAGCAGCGCCGCGACCACCAGCAGATAGCCGAGGAACGCCGTGAGCACCGTCGGCCGGACGATGGGCTCGAAGCGCTTGGCGTGGAAGAGATGCACCATGGCCGTGATCGTGAAGCCGCCGGCGGCGAGGCCCACTCCGCACAGCACGTCGAAGCCCACCCACAGACCCCACGGCACGTGGTCGTCGAGATGGGTGACGGCGCCCAGGCCCGCGCCGTAGCGCACGCCCACCAGCACGCTGCCGGCGATGGCGAGGAGCAAGAAGAAGGCCCGCCAGAACGTGATGCGGAAGCGGCCGAGCGCGGCCGGTGGCGCAGGGGGTGGGGCCGCCACACGTTCGCGTTCGCGCTCGGCTTCGGCCAGCGCCACTTCCTCGCGGCGATTGGTGATCCACCACACCGCCCACAAGAGCGCGCCACCCACGGTGACGATCCCCGGGATTCGTGCCAGCGCGCGGCGGGTGCGAGCGGGCAGCGGCTCGTCACCGAGGCCGATCGGGAAGCCCAGCTTCTCGAACGGCACCGCCGACAGGAACATCACCGAGGTGCCACCGATCTCGCGCTCGCCGTAGACCTGCGGCTGGTAGACGTCGGGATTCTGGTCGATGCGTTCGTGGGCCTCGCGGATCAGCTCGTCGCGCAAGCCGAACGTGGTGGCTCCCGCAGGGCACGCCGCGGCGCACGCGGTGGGTTCGCCGCGTGCTTGGCGCTCGACGCAGAAGTCGCACTTCACCACCGCGGGCTTGGCGCTCGACCACTCGTAGGCCGGCACGCCGAACGGGCACGCCTGCATGCAGTATCGGCAACCGAGGCAGCGGCTCTCGTCGTAGACCACCGGGCCTTCGGGAGTCTTGCGCAGCGCTTCCACGGGGCACACGCTCGCGCACGAGGGATTCACGCAGTGCATGCAGAGCTGGCGGCGCCACACGCCTTCGTGCTCGACCAGCGCAGTGCGGGATTTCGCCGAGAGGCCGGTGATCTCGCTCGCGTCGCCGGTGGCGCCGTGGGCTTCGAGGCAGGCGTCCACGCAGGAGCCGCAGCCGACACATTGGGTGGTGTCGATCAGCAGGCCGTGGGGTTGGGCAGTCATGGCAATGGCTCCGAGGTTTCGAGGTCGATGCAGGGCGTCAGGCCAGAAGCAGCTCGTGGGTCAGCCGCTGCCAATCCTCGTCGGAGAGCTCGCGAGCGAAATCGGCGATCGGTACGCCGCCGTCTTGCAGCACCGAACCGGAGAGCGCCATCAGGCCGAGCTCGAGCTGCTGGCGCGCGTGCTCGATGAAACGCTGGGCGAGACCGCCCGACAGCAGGTTGTTGAGGCCGCGCTTCAAGCCGGTCGGTTGGATCTCGACCAACCAGCCGCGACCGTAGGGCTCGTCGGAAGCGAGCGCCGGGTTCTCGGCGAGAGCCGGATTCACCGCGACCACGTGGCCGTCGAGCGGTGCGACGAGGGAGACCGCGCGGTGGCCGACGCGTACGTCGAACGCACCGGCACCCTGACGAACGCGTTCGCCTGGCTGCGGCGCGTGCACGGCCGTGGCGCGACCGACGAGCTGGCGAGCGAAGTCGTCCAGACCGATCCGGGCGCGGCCGTTCGGCAGGACCTGCGCCCAGGTGTGGCCGCGGTGGTAGTGGAGCTCCTCGGGCATCGAGTAGCCGGCGACCCAAACCGGGACCAGCGGCGCCAGCGCCGGAATCGGCTCGGTGTTGGGAACCCGCACGGGCAGCCGCTTGCGCGAGACGATGGCGTTACGAATCACGTCGAGGGTGATGAATGCGGCGAAGATCGCGAGTACCAGGGCGACGGTCATGACAACCTCCTCGGTGGCGGCCGGGTCGGAAGAGCCCGGCTGGGAAGGCTGCCTTATTCAGGATCGATGCCAGTCTTCACGAACGTCTGTAGCTAATTGGAATTATTGTGAAATATGAGCAACCTGTGCACTGAATTCGCGCCGCGTTCCGGCCACCTGTGGGGAATTCCCACAGCCCGGACGGTGCGCTGGCAGAGCGAGCCAGCGCGACGGCGCCCTAACGAGCTGATATTGCGGTGAAATCAGCGGCTTCGCCGGGGTTGTGGTGATCTCCCACGGCCGCCAATCGGCGTGTGTGGTCGAGCTCGACAGCGCAGCGCGAGTCGCTCGCCGCTCAATCGTGGCGGAGCGGTTCCGCGGCACCGCGGGTTGGCGCGATTGCCGCGAGGTCGATTTCCACCAGGCCGCAGGGCGAGGCGAAATAGCCGCGGGCTCGCGTCGGGTCGATCGCCACGCCGCGCACCGGGCCGCCCGCGGCGACGATCCCGCTCGCGCCGGAGTCGGTGCGCACGACCATCACGTCCGCTTCGTGGAACGAGCCGGCCACGAGCCACCCGTGGGCGGGATCGACGGCGATCTCGCGAACGCCGAATGGGGCCGCTAGCTGCGCTTCCAGCGCGAAGGTCGAGGCGTCGCGGACGTCGATGCGCGAGAGCAGCGGCCGCCCCAGGTAGAGCCGGTTGCGCGCCTCGTCGAGCGCCAGCCCGCTCACCACGCGCCCCACGTCTGCGACCGGAGCGATGGTGCCGTTCGCCACGTCGAGCGCCAGGAGCTGGCGACCGAATCGCGTGTTGCCGAGCAGTACCCGTGCCGAACGCGGCTCGACCAGCGACTGCCAAAAATAGGTGTCTGGCCGCTCGAGCACCCGAGAGGTGCCGCTCGCGAGATCGATGATCGCAAGGTTCTCTTGCCAATCGGGCGTGAGCACGATTGCGTTTCTCGCCGGCACGAAGCACACGCCGGTGGACCTGAACGACCCGGGCACCGTGAACGCGCGTCGCCCGTGGGTGTCGAGGTCGATCTCCCACAGGCTTGGACAGCCGCTGGGCTCGTCCGGTAGGCAGCCGTTGGCCACGAAGAGCCGCGACGTGGCGGGATCGTGGTCGAGATTGGTGAGCGTCGGATTGCGCGGAGTGGGCGCCGGCGGAGTGGAGACCAGCGGTAGGAACTCGACGGTGGCCTGCTCGAGGTCGATGAACGCAAGCCGCTCATCCCATTTCAGGCTCATCACGGCTAGCCGGCGCTCCGGCACCACCAGCACGTCGTAGAACGTGACCGGGCCGAAGCCGCGCTCGGGCCCGAACACCCGCAGCACGCCGGGCTGGCGCGCCACCGCTTCGCACGAGATCGGCGCGCGCGGCCCGAAGTCGAAGTCGTCGTAGTTCCCGCGATGCGCGAAGAGCACCGGCACCAGCGCGACGGTGGCGACGGCGACGCGCGCGAACCCGGGGGTGCCAACGCGCCGATCACGTCCACCGGTGGCGAGCCAAGGAATCGCCAGGAGCACGCGTGCAGCGATCGCCCCGGCCTCGACGAGGCCGAAGGCCGCCAGCAAGCTGCGGATCGCTTCCGCGCCGAGCCAAACGATCGTGAGCCGGAGCAGCCAGCGACGCGGACCTTCAGGCGCCACGCGGCGTGCAACCTGGGTGAAGGCCGAACCGGTCAGGATTGCCGCCACGCCCGTGACCACCATGGCGCCCAGGGTGTGCCGAGGTGTGTGCGCGAACGCCATCGTTCCGAACGCGAGGGTGACGGCACCGAGCAGCGCCACGAGCGCCAGCTCGAGGCCGTGCCCGAGCCCACGTGCCGCGGTGGCGACGGCGGTGCGTAGCCCGTGGCGTGCTGCGAGTCGCGCGGTGTGTGCGAGCCCCGACGCGAAGGCGGCGAGGACGACCAGGGCGATCAGCGTTCCAACCCAGCGGGGCGCGAGGACTCCGTAGAAGCCCCATGACGCGAACGGCACCACGGCCCACGCCCACAAGTTCTCGGCGAGCAGCTCCGGTGCGGCGCCGTACGCGACCGCGGTCGCGCACACGAGCCAGAGGGCGCTCGCAACGCACGCGACCAGCCAGACGCGATCGACGAGTCGCTCGCCAGCGGCGCGCGGCGCCAATGGTGAGGACGCGCAGGCAGCGTCGGTCATTCTTTCGGTGAGCATCCGGTTTCCGGGCCGCGCGGTGCATCGAGGCGGTCTCCCTCTACGCCATCGGCGCTGCCACAGGCAACGTCTTCGGTGCCCACCTCCACGAAGCGACCGTCGTCGAGTACGGTTGCGCGCCATGCTCGGAATCCACGTGGTGCGTGCGGTGCCGGCTCTCCTCGTCGCGGCGTTGGTCGGGTGGTGCGTGCTCGCTGCGACCGTCACCGCTCGCGCGGCCGATGAGGCGTCGCAGGATGCGGGCGACGTCGTGTCGCCGCTCGATGCGTCGACCGAGGAGATCCAGGTCACGGCGACACGATTGCCCCAGACGGGATCGCAGGTCTCGACTGCGGTGGATGTGGTCGACGCCGGAGAGATCCGCGAGCACGCGCCGGAGGTGCTGCCCGATGCGCTGCGCGGCGAGCCCGCGGTCCACGTGCAGCTCACCACGCCGGGGCAGGGCTCACCCTTCGTGCGCGGTCTCACCGGCTCGTCGATCCTGAACCTGGTCGACGGGATGCGTCTCAATCACGCGCTCTATCGCAACTCGCCGAACCCGTACCTGGCGCTGGTCGATCCGTGGATGGTGGAGCGCATCGAGGTGCTGCGCGGCCCAGCCTCGATGCTCTACGGCAGCGATGCGATGGGAGGCGTGATCCAGGTGCTCACCCGCCGCCCGACGTTCGATGGCGACGAGCTCGCCGCGCGCGGCCGGATCGCCGGCCGCTTCGCGAGCGCCGACCTCTCCGGAAGTACCCGGGCCGAGCTGGAGACCGGGCGCGCGGGCTTCGGGGTGGGGGCGGGGTTCTCCTATTTGGAGGCTGGCGACTTGCGCGGCGGCGGCGACACCGGACGCCAGGAGCCGACGGGTTACTCGTCGATCGGCGGCGATTTTCGCCTCGATTACGAGCCGGCGACCCATCATGCAACGCATCTCGATTTTCAGATGCTGCGCCAGCCGCAGAGCCCGCGTTACGACGAGCTGGTGGCGGGGTTCGGCCGCGACGAGCCTCCCAACGACGTGTTCTGGTTCGAGCCCTTGGAACGGATCTTCGCTCACGGCCGCCACGAGATCGAGGCGATCGCGCCGGGAGTCGTCGATCGGCTCGCCTTCGACGCGTCCTACCAGCAGATCCGCGACGACCAGCGCACGCGCGCCCTCGGCGCCACGGTGGAACGCGTCGAGCACAACGCGAGCGGCTTGCTGGGCTTCGCGCTTCAGGGAGTGACGCTGGCGCGCGCGGGTACGTCGGTGGTGTGGGGCGGCGACGTGTATCTCGACGAGGTGTCGAGCAGCCGCAACGATCGCGACCTCGTGAGTGGCGCGGTCGAACCCAGTGCACCGCGCTACCCGGACGGTTCGCGCATGGATTCGTACGGGCTCTTCGGGGAGGTCGAGCAAGCGCTCGCCCCCTCGTTGCTGGCGACGGTCGGAATCCGGTTCAGCCATTTCGACGTGCGCATCGCCCGCACCGAGACCACGGCGGCAGAGGTGCTCTCGTTCGACGACGTAACGGGGGCGGCGGGGCTCTCGTGGGAGACGAGCCCAGGCGTTCACCTCGTGACCAATCTCGGCCGCGGATTTCGCGCTCCCAACGTGTTCGATCTCGGCACCCTCGGTCCGCGCCCCGGCAACCGATTCAACGTCCCTGCGACGGGGCTCGGCGCGGAGCAGATCTGGTCCGCCGACGCCGGTGTGAAGCTCGATCGGGAGCGCTTCACCGCGCAGCTCTTCCTCTTCGGAGCGCTCTACGAGGACCGCATCGACAGCGTTCGAACCGGCGAGGTCACCGACGATGGACGTGACGTGACCACCAGCGCTAACGTCAACGAGGTACGCCTCGCCGGTGTCGAGTCGCGCGGCTCGTTGTCGATCACGCATCGCCTGCGCCTGGACGGACACGTTGCGTGGACCTGGGGAGAGCAGGAGGACCCCGATGGTGACGTCCAGCCGGCGGATCGGATTCCGCCGGTGCTGGGGCTCGTCGGGATGCGCTGGGACGCCCTCGACACCCTGTGGGTCGAGCCATTCGTGCGCTTCGCGTCGCGGCAGGGTCGTCTCAGCGACGACAACGCGGCCGATCCGCGGATCGATCCCGACGGCACCGCGGGTTGGGTCACCGGGAACGTGTGCGTGGGATGGCAGCCGATCGAGGGCGTGAGCGCCACCCTGGCCATCGAGAATTTCGCCGACGCGGAGTACCGCGAGCACGGCTCGGGGGTCGTGGCACCCGGAATCGACGTGATCGGAACGGTCGAGGCCCGCTTCTGATTCGCGTCGCCGTGCTTCAAACGTCGGCGGGCACGCCGTGTAACGGGTTTGCGGTGCGAGTCAGTGCGCGCCAACGGAAGGGCACCATCACCTGGCCCGCGTAGTCCTCGGGGAAGGCGGGCATGTCGCCGATGCCGATGGTGTCGGGAGCGCGGCGGTCGCGGGGCAAGTACATCGTGCCGAAGAGCACGTCCCAGATCATCAGGTTCGAGCCGTAGTTGCTGTTCGCCTCCTCGACCACCGTGGAGTGGTGCCAGCGGTGCACCTCGAGGACGCTGAAGACGTAGTTGAGCGGGCCCAAGCGGATGTCGATGTTCGCGTGCTGGAAGAGCCCGACTACGGCGTTGAAGAGGCTGAGCAGCGCGAATTGCTCGGGTGGGGCGCCGAGCAACACCAGCGGTAGCGCCGAGGGCACGTAGAGCATCACCACGCCGAGCGGGTTGTCGCGGGCCGCGTTGAGCCAGTAAAGGCGCGTGGGGCTGTGGTGCACGGAGTGCAGCCGCCAGCCGAGCTCGGTCTCGTGGCCGAAGCGATGGGCCCAGTAAGCGCCCAGCTCGGAGAGCGCGAAAGCGATCGCGGTTTGCGTGAGCAGCGAGGCGTGATGCGGCCACAGTTCCACGCCGATCGCCCTCGCGGCGAAGGCGGCGAGCGGTGCCAGCGCGACGAGGAGCGCCACCTGGCAGAGCTCGGCCGTGACGATCGTCGAGAGCAGGTTGTGGAGCACGTCCACGCCCACGTCGCCGCGGGTGCGGTTCCAGTCGGGGTCGAAGGGAATCCAGCGTTCGAGCGCGGCCACCAGCGCCACGCTCGCGGTCACCAGCGCGACGACCACAGGCTGGATCTCGACGCCGCGGGCGATGGCCGCGAGTGCCAGGCCATGGGTCACGAGGAACGTCACGGGGAATACCGTCGTCGCGACCAGTCGTCGAGCGTTCACGTGGATCTCCTGCGGGGTGGGGTGCGTCGCACGCCGCTCGTCGGTCGCCGTCGATGACGCGCGGCGCGTGGTGCTGGGGGCGCTTCGCTCGGCGACGGGATGCCGAGGTGGGTGAGCAGCGCCTGGTCTTGGGCACGGAAATGGTCGCCGACGATGCGTCGCGCGGCGTCGCCATCGCCGTGCTCGAGCGCGTCGCAGAGCGCCAGGTGCACGGGCACGTAGTCGGGGCGAACCGGCAGGCCCGCACCGAGCGGCCGCACGGCATCGACGTAGATCGCGGTGAGATCGTTCACCAGCCACACGTCCGCCATCAGCCCCGCCGCCTCGAGAATCGCTCGCGCCATGGTGAAATCGGCGTGGGCGAATCGTGCGGCGTCGTCGCGCACGCTCCAGGCGTGAGCGACGGCAGCCCGGGCGGCCTCGAGGTCGCCGGGAGAGAGGCGCGCTGCGGCGCGAGTCAGGGCGTCGATGGTGATGGCCCTGCGCAGCGCCAGCACGTCGCCCAGCACTTCGACTTGGCGGCGGAACGCCGGATTGGCGGCTCCGTGGTGAAGGAATGCGGGCAACATCGTCAGGGACCACTCACGCCACGGCCGGACGATGGCGCCCGAGCCGCGGTGCACGGTGATCACTCCTCGGCGGACGAGCTGGGCGAGAGCCGCACGCAGGGTGACGCGACTGGTGGCGAAGCGGGCGACCAGCGCACGCTCCGCCGGCAGTCGTGCGCCAGGCCCGTGAGCGCCGGCCACGATCTCGGTCAGCAGCGTCGCTGCGATACCGTCGGCGAGCGCCCCGTCGCCAGCGGCTTCGAGCGCCTGCGGTTGGCGGGACGAGGAAGTCTTGATCGTGGGCATGTGGATAGTCCAACTGGACTAACCAATTCTCGCGCGCCCGAGGCATGCGGTCAACCCTCTGGGTAGCGGTTCACTTTCACGTCGGACCCGTTCGAGGCGTGCGGGGCTGGGGGCACGAAGAAGGGCGCTCCGCAGCCGCGCACCCCGGCCACGCTCATGAGGGGTGAGCCCCATTCGCGCGGCCGCGGCGGAGAAGAGCCTCCGGCACCATGCGGTCGAGCGGGGGCGAGCCGTGCCCGCCGACGGGTCCCCAGGCCCACACGACTCGGCCGAGGGATCCCTCCAACGTGAACCGCTACCACAGTCTGTCGATTGCCGCAGTGCGCGCGCCGCGCGGCTGCGCCGCTCGATCCGCGGGGCTTTCGAGAGGCCCTCGACGGCGCTACGATCGCGCCTTCCTTGCCGTGTCGAGAAAGACGACTCGAATCTCGGGTCGTGTTCGTCACGGCGTCGCTTACCGGCCCGCGGCATGCGCCGCTCCGGGCTGGTGGACTCGCCCGTGCCCCCGAACGCCCCCATCCTCGAGTGCCGCGGACTCGGCAAGCACTACCGCACGCAGATTCGCGGTGAAGGTGCGCGCGGCGTCCTGCGCGGTTTTCTCGGCCGGCGTGTCCGCGAGCACACGGCGCTCGCGGACATCGATTTGGTGGTCGGAGCCGGCGAGCTGATCGGGCTGATCGGTGCCAACGGCGCCGGCAAGACGACGCTCGTGAAGTGCCTGACGGGGATCGTGCCGGTGAGCCAGGGGAGCTGCACGCTCTTTGGCCGCGACGCGTTTCAGCTCACGCGCGCCGAGAAGCGGCGGCTCTCGCTGGTGATGGGGCAACGTTCCCAGCTCTGGTGGGACATCCCGGCGATCGACTCGTTCCGGCTGCTTCGCGAGATCTACCAGGTGGATGCGAAGCGGTTCGACGAGCGGGTGCGGGAGCAGGCCGAGCGACTCGGCGTCACCGATCGCTTGCAGGTGCAGCTTCGTCAGCTCTCGCTCGGCGAACGCATGAAGATGGAGATCATCGGCGCCTTCCTCCACGAGCCCGAGGTGGTGTTCCTGGACGAACCGACGATCGGTCTCGATCTACTCTCGCAGGAGGTGATTCGTACTTTTCTACGGGATGTGAATCGCGAGCGCGGCACCACGGTGATCCTCACCTCCCACGACATGGCGGACATCGAGGAGACTTGCGACCGGCTGGTGATCCTGGAGGGCGGGCGCGTGCTCTTCGACGGAGATCTCGTGGATCTGCGTCGCCGCTTCATGGGCCGCCGCGCGGTCGAGGTGCATCTCGAGCCGGGCTCGCGACCGTGGTCGGCGGATCTCGCCGCGGACCTCGCTCGCCACGGCGCGTCGCTGGTCCGCGAGGCGCCACGGGCGCTGACCTTCGAGGTGCCCGCGGAGAATTGCCAGCGGTTCATCCAGCACCTTTTCGATCTCTTTCAAGTGCGCGACCTGGCCGTGGAACGCCAGCCGCTCGAGAACCTGATCCGCGAGATCTTCCGCTCTGGCGAGATCGAGGCGGCGTCGTGAGCGCCTCACGCACTTCGCTCGGCCTCGTCGCCGAGGAGCTCGGCCTGCTTCCGCACGTCGTCGCCTACGAGTGGCGCAAGGCAACGGCCTTTCGCGCCGGCTTCTTGCTCAACGAGATCTTGCGCGGCTTGCCACGACCGGCGGTGATGGCCGTGGTCTATCTGGCGATGTTCGAGAGCTCGGGTGCCACCGAGATTCGCGGCTTCACGTACGTCGCCTTGGTGCACTTCCTGGTGTGGACCGCAGCGATCCAGAAATGCGTTCCCGACTGGCGCACCCTCGATCTCGCCGAGCAGATCTTCGACGGCTACGTGACGAAGTACCTGGTCATGCCGGTGAGCTACTTCACGCTGTTGTGGGGGCGCTTCCTGCAATCCACCGCGGTGCAGCTCTTCACGGCGACGCTCTTCTGGGGGGTAGGAGCGCTGGTCGCCGGGCCGTGGTGGCCACGCCCCGCGAGCTCGCTCGCGCTGGTGGAGGCGCTGGTGCTGCTCGCGATGGGGGCGGCTTGCTACCTGCTCACGTATTTCATCCTCAACAGCCTCGCGTTCTGGCTCGACGTGGTGTGGAGCCTGCTCAACATGTTCCAGTTCGTGGCGGCGTTCGTGTCGGGGCTCTTGGTGCCTGTGGCGCTCATGCCGGCGCCGGTGCGGCACGTGTTCGCGCTGCTCTTTCCGTACTGGACCATCAACGCGCCGGTCGAGCTCCTGCTGGGCCGTCTGGGCCACGCCGACTTCGTGCGCGGGTTCGTGGTGATGACGATGACGCTCGCGGCGCTCGAGGTGCTGGCACTCTTCACCTGGCGGCGCGGGCTTCGCCGCTACGCGGGAGCGGGCACGTGAACGGCTCGGTCCTCGTCCAGCACCTGCGGATCGCGTGGCAGTACGCACGCATCGGCGTGATCCGGAAATCCCAGTTCCAGGTGGAGTTCTGGAGCCAGGTGATCATGGATTGCTGCTGGTACGCGTCGCACGTGGCGGTGTTCGAGGTGCTCTACACCCACGTCGATGCCATCGCCGGCTGGGATCGCAACGCATTCCGCGTGCTGCTCGCGTTCCTGTTCGTGTCCGACGCCTTCATGATGATCTGGCTCGGGCAAATGTGGCGCTTCTGGCGCGACCTCAAGGACGGACGCCTCGACCCGTTCCGCGTGCGGCCGGCGTCCACGCTCTTCCTTTACGGCTTCCAACAATTCTCGATCGAGGGTTGTGTGAACCTGCTGGTGGCGCTCGGCTATCTCGGCTTCGCGGTGATGCGCGCACGGGGTGAGATCACGTTCGGGGTGTTCGTCGTGACGTTCGCAGCGATCGCGCTCTCGTGGTGGGCGCGGACGGTGATCGTGACACTCTACGCGGTGGTGGATCTCTGGCTCCTCGGCTCGGGTGCGAGCCATTTCCTGCACGAGCTGCTGCACGCGACCGCCGATCGTCCCGCGGACGTCTTCGGCGCGCGCGTTCGCACGTTTCTGCTGTACGTGCTGCCGGTCGGTGCCCTCACCCAAGTCCCCGCCGGCATGGTCCTCGGGCACTATTCGTTTTCATCAGCGCTCGTTGCGAGCACTTGGCTGATCGTGCTCGGCCTCGCCGTGATCTCCGCCTGGAACGCGAGCTTCCGCCGCTACGAATCCGCCATGGGCTGAGCCCGCGACGACGAAAGGCGCGTCACGGTCCAGGGCGCCATCGTTCGGCAGCTCGAGTTGGCCGCGGCGCACCCGAGGTGGTTGCATCCATCCGCGATGTCGTCACGAGCCGCGTCGGCAGCCCGGGGTGAGCTGGCACAGCATCGTCGCAACGAGCGCCGCGGGTCGTCGCATCGAGTTGCGCGCCGGTCGAGCCCTTCGGTGACCCGTTCACGCGCCTTCGAGGCCTCGAATCGCCAGCGTTCGTCCAGTCCGAATGCGCAGTGGGCATCCTCGGAGGTTGCGTTCGAGATATGGCCGTTGCATAGATGTCGGAAAGCTAGGAATTCCCCTGTGTGCTTCTCCGCGAGGAAACGAAATGGTCACGGTGAAGAGTAAGCATGAGGCTCGAATCCTGGGCTCGCTTGTGGCTCTGCTGTGTCTATTCTCGACGACGGGCGGCGTGGGTTGTCTCAAGCTGCTCGCGATCCCGGGCTCGGTCATCGCGCCGCGCATGACCAACGCTTATCACCTCGCCGAGGAAGGCCATTGCAGGGAGGCGATTCCGGAGCTCGAGGCATCGCTCGGTAGCAAGGAATTCCCGGCGTTCGACGGGATGGTTCACTACGGCTTGGCAGGCTGCCGCTTCGTGGTGGGCGACCTCGATCGGGCAGCGGCGGAGGCCAGGATCGTGACGGAGAAGTACCCGTCGCTGGCGTATGGCGGTCACGTGCTCCTCGCATGGATTCGATACGCGCAAGACGACCTGGATGGCGCGGTCGCCAGCAGCGACGCAGCGGTACGCACTGCGCCCGACAACGAGCGCGCCCAGCAGGTGGCTCGCGCCGTCCAGACGACGTTCCACTTGATTCGCGATGGCCGTGCATTCGACGACGCCCGCAATCTCGGAGACTGTGATGCCACCGAGAAGCTGGCCCGCACCATTCTGGCTCAGCACCCGTACGGCGCGTTCGACATCGTCGGGGAAGGCACGCGCGTCGTGCACGTGAGGCGCGGCGGCATGGCCGAGATGTCCGGGATCCTCGAAGGCGACCAGATCCTGGCCATCGACGGGGATGCGGTGACGTCGACGAGCGAGCTCGGAGAGGCCGAGGCCAAGCTACGCACCCGTTATGGAGACACCATCCCGATCGAGCTGATCCGCCGTGGCGTTCCCGGTGCAGAGCCCGCCACCGAAGGCGTCGAGCGCAGGCTCACCATCCAAGTGCGGCTCGAGTATCCGGAGATGCTGCGTGCAAAGGCGTTCCTCGAGGCATATCCGAGGGATCGCAGCACGCTCTGCAAGGTGGCGCCGGGCGGACCCGGTGATCGCATCCCTCCGCAGATACTGGTTCTCGAGCCCAAATCGCGCGACCTGGTGATCCACGCGACCGTGGCGAAGAGCACGCGGCTGCGTTTCGTGGTGCTGGCAAGCGACAACGTCGACGTGCGTTCACTCGACGTCGATGGTGTCGCGGGCATCGCTTCCGAGCCCAACGATCTGGAGAAGACGTTCCTTCCGGGGAAGGTGCGGAAATTCGCGTTGGACGTGCCGAGCTCGGCGCGCGCGCGGAGCGTCGTGGTGCGCGCCATCGATGGCGCGGGAAATCACACCGAGACCAAGCTCGACGTCGTTCCTGGAAAGGCCGTCGCGCTGGGTGATGGGCCGCTCTTTCGCAGCAGCGTGGCGCTCGTTGTCGGTATCGATCGCTACCGGGAGGCGCCCCCCCTCGAGTTCGCCGCTCGCGATGCGAGGTCCGTCGCCGCGCGGTTGCGCGCGATCGGGTTCGAGCGCGTCGTCGAGCTGTACGACGCCGACGCCACGCGCAGCCAAATCCTGCGCGTGTTTTCCGACGAGTTGCCCGGGGTGCTCGCTCCCGAGGACCGCTTCGTCTTCTTCTTTGCCGGACACGGTCAAACCGACGCGATCACGCAGGATCAGCAGGAGGGCTATCTCATCCCCTACGACGGCAGTGTCAAGGACTTCCGTGGTACCGGGATCTCCATGTCCAAGGTGCACGAGGTCATCCGCCGCGTACGCGCGAATCAGATGTTGCTTGCGTTCGACTCCTGTTACTCGGGACTCGGGCTCAAGCGATCGCTGCCGCCGCAGGTCACGCCCGACTTCATCCGCAAACTGGCCGGCCAGCGTGCGGTGCAGATCATCACCGCAGGCGGAAAGGACGAGCAGGCCGCCGAATCGGAGGGGCACGGGCTCTTCACCAAGTATCTCCTCGCCGCTCTGGATGGTGCCGGCGACTCCGACCAGGATGGCTACCTCTTGGGAAGCGAGATCGGCACGTACGTGCGGCGGAGAGTTTCGGAGGCGAGCGACAACCGGCAAACTCCGCTCTGGGGATGGGTTGCTGGCGACGGAGATTTTCTGTTCGACCTTCACCGCTGAGGCCGGCCCGCGTGCTGGACGTGCACGCCGGCGTGCCCGCGGCCCGTCGTTCAGCCCTCAATCGATGGCTTGGATGGTGCGGAAGATGAGCTCGCCGAGGGCTCGCTGGCCGTCGTCGTTGGGGTGGATGGTGTCGTCGTTGATCAGGGCTTCGGAGCCTTTGCGGTAAGGCGGATACTCGCTGGGTCCGCCGTCGAAGGTGCCGAGGGTCTCGATGAATGGTGCGTCGACGCGACCGGCTTCGATGGCGAGGCGGTCCCAGAAACCGTCGGGCTCTTGCATCTCGGCGTTGAAGTCTGCGGGAAATCCCCAAATCGGGCGGCGCACGGGCTCTCGGGCCGGCGGTGGCACGATCACCACGATCTGGGTCTGCCGGCCGTCGGCGTTGGTGCGCGAACGCAGCCGTGCCAGGACGTTCCGGACGTTCGCTTGGAACTCGTCGGGTGAGGCCTGATCGGTAGGGATGCGGCGCGTGTCGTTGTGGCCGAGCAGAAAGAACGCGAGATCGATGGTGGGGTACGCGTCGATGTCACTCAGCTTCGAGCCCGCAGCCGGATCATCCTGCCAGAGCTCGCGCGACGAGAGGCCACCTTCGCCTTCGTTGTGGATCTCGACGTCGTCGCGGCCAGCGTCGCTGAGAAGATCGCCGAGCACGTCCGGCCACGCGATGTTTGCGCCTTCGCCGGCGGTGATCGAGTCGCCGATGGCGACCACCACGGCATCGGGCACGAGCAATCCCTCGTCGGGGGGCGGCTCCGGGGTGGGGGTGGGGGTGGGGGTGGGTGTCGGAGTCGGTGTGGGCGTTGGGGTGGGCGTTGGAGTGGGACTGGGCGTTGGGGTGGGCGTTGGAGTGGGACTGGGCGTTGGGGTGGGCGTGGGCGCGCTGCCGGAGCCCCCGCCGCAGCTCACGCAGAGCGTCAGCGCCAGGATGCACGCGACGAGCCGCGTGGGTCGATCGGGTGGTCGCGACATGGGCGGCGCCAAGGTGGCGCAGATCCAACCGAGGGCCAACTGTTTGCTGTCCGTGCGGGGGCGAGCTTCTGGGTTGCCGCGATGGCGCCGTCGTGGCGATGGTTGCTCGCGCCGCTGCGCGCTCGCGCGATTTGGGGGACTGCAATGGGGATCGAGATCGTACGTCTGGGCTCGCCCCGCTCGTCCGGTGAGGGTGTCCGCCTCGGCACGGTGCGGTTCCCGCCGCGCGGTATCCCGAAAGCCGAGCTCGCAACCCGCGACTTCTACGACGTGTGGTTGCCGGCTCTCGCGCCCAGCGCGCCGCTCGTGAAGCAGGCGCTGGGGGCGAGTGACGAGCGCTCGTGGGCGCGCTTCGAGCGTAGCTTTCGCGCCGAGATGCGCGAGCCACACGCGCGCCAGCTGCTGGATCTGCTCGCAGCGCTTTCGCACGACACGAGCCTGGCGCTCGGCTGCTACTGCGCCGACGAGCGGCGCTGCCACCGCTCGCTCCTGCGTGCCTTGCTGGAAGAGCGCGGCGCAGCCATCGTCACCGGCGTCTCGACCGCCGCCCTGAGCGCAACCTGAAGCGCAAGCTCACGATCTCGCTCGGTCTCGCGGCGGCGCTCGCGGGATGGTCGTGGACGCTGGCACGCCGCATGGCCGGCCCGATCGTCTTTCACGACGAGCTCGCCCCGATCGGCCTGGCGCGCCATCTGCGCGAGGGGCTGCCGTTCCCGCACGTCGGCGTGCCCTTCTATCCGGGATACGGCGCGCTCTTGGCGCTGGTGAGCCCGGATGTCGTGGATCCGGCGCGTGCTCACCTCGCGGCACGCGCGCTCGACGCTGGCTTGCTTGCGGTGTCGTTGCTCGCGGCGCTGGCGCTCACGCGCTTTCTCTTCGAGCGCGAGCCTTCGTGGAGCGAGCGGTGGGTGGTGGCGCTCGCGGCTTGCCTGCATGCGCCGCTCGTGCTGATGGGGCATCTGGCACTACCGGACAACGCGCTCGTTTGCGGCGGTATCGTCGCGATGCTCGCCGTGGCGCGGGCACTCGAGCGCCCGAGCGCGATGCGGTTGGGCATGGCGGGGCTCGCGATCGGGTGCTTGCCTCTCGTCCACGTGCGCGCGGTGCCGGTGGTGACAGCGGGAGTCGCCGGACTCGCGTGGGGCGCGACGCGCGGTGCTCGCGAACGCGCACCGGCGGAGCGACGTGCGTGGCTGGTGTTCGTCCTCGCCTTGGGGAGCGCGCTGGTGATCGCGTGGATCGGTGCGGAAGCGCTGGCCCACGCCGCGCCGCCACCGATCGCGCGCATGTCGCGCGCACACAGCCTGGCGCGGGTGTCGAGCCGAAGTCTGGGAGAGTTCGCGCCGCGGCTACCGTTCGTGATCGCAGGGCATGGCCTTTATCTCGGCCTCTCGACGCTCGGTCTGGTGTGGCTCGCCCTCGTCGCCGGTATCCGACGAGCGCGGGGGCTGCCGGGTGAGGCATTGGATGCTGCGCGGCAGGGCACGGCGCTCGCGATCGTGCTCGCGTCCGTGGGTACGTGGGCCATGTCGGCGGTCTTCTTCAATACCGGCGTGCATCGCGCCGATCACGTGCTGAGTGGCCGCTATTGCGAGGCCGCGATCCTTCCGCTCTTGGCGTTGGGGTTGGCGTCGCTGCACACGGGCGGAGCGACGCGATCGACTCGATTCGCAGCGATGGCGGGGCTCGCTGCCGGTGCGGGGACGGCCGTGCTCGGTGCGATTGCAGCGCAGGTGCAACGATTCGCCGTCTTCGACCATCCGTTCAACCCCGCCACCGTGCTCGCGATCCAACCGTGGCTCGGCCACGACGGCACGCCGGATCTGGGGCGACTGGCGTGGATCGGAGGTGCGCTCGCGTCGGGCGGTGTGGCGCTGGCACTGGCTCGGCCGAAGGTCTTCATCGCCGTTTGGGTCGCGAACGCTCTCCTTCTCGCGGCGTCCGTGTCGAATGGTTTCCTCGTGCCCGGCTCGCAGGATCGGGCACGACAGCGGGTGGTCGCCGATGCGCTGGAGCACGTCGAGCGCACGTTCGGCGCCATCGGCTGTGTGGCCCTCGACAACCCCAGATGGTCTCTGTGGCACGCGCACCACTACCAGTTCTTGCGGCCGCGACAGCGTTTCGAGCTCTTCGATTCGCGCACCGGTCTGGCGCCATGCTCGGAGTTGGTGGTGAGCGCGGATCGTGATCTGGCGCGGACTTATCCCGGAGCCCGGGTGCTCGCTCGCGAGCGCGACGACGTCGAGCGCCTCTGGATCCTGCCAGGCGAGTGGCAATCGCGTCTGGCGGCTGCGGCTTTCCTCGAGCCCGTGCCGTGGGGGGCGATGCCGGGGGCGGCGATGCGCTCAGGGTTGGCGTGGCGTGCAGCGCCGCCGAGCGCGATCGCGGTCCACGATCCGTCACCTGTGGCAGCGCTTTCGATCACCCATCGGGGCGGCGGGTCGCCGTGGCTCGCGCGCGCCGAGGTAGGTGGTGTCGAGCTCGCAGTTCGCGTCGGCGTGCGCTGGTTCGTCTCCGACGGTACGGGCAGGCCGCTCGCCGAGTCGCACGAGGACCTGCCGCACGCGCTCCTGCCGGGCGCAGCCGTCGAGGTCCCGATCGCGTTGCCCGGCGAGCGCGTCGCGCTCGCGCCGGGGCGATATCGACTCGTCGTGGGTGTTTTGCAGGAGGGCGTTCGCTGGTTCCGAGATCTCGGCGACGGCGTGCTCACAGCCGTCGTCACCCTCGAGTGAGCCGCCGCTTCCGCGCCGCAGACCCACTCTCCGTGCCGTGACGCGGAGAATGAGCGATCCGATTCTCCGCGACCGCGTTTCGAACGTAGCGCGTGGAAAAACGTCGGACGACGACTCTGCGAGACCCGGGAGAAAACATGTCGAGGAATGCGAAGCTTCGGCGGGAACAGATGTTCGCGCTCGTGGTGGCGTGGTGCGTGGGCGTGACCGCGTCGTTCGCCGCCGACGAACCGCGTGGTGGCGTCGCAGTGGCGGAAGCGATGCTTCCCGAGGTGGTCGTCGTCACGGCCACCAAGCTGCCCGAAGAGCTGCAGCTGGTTCCCGTCACGGTCTACACGACCGACATGTACCTCGACTCGTTCTTGGGGTTCCGGCCCGCGGACTCGCTGGGCGTGGTGGTGGGTGTGGACTGGCTCTACGGCGACGGGATGCAGGCGAGTGAGAACTTCGAATACGCCGTGTTTCCGGACGGCAGCAACCGCCCGCTCTCGAGCTCGGTACCCGTCGACTTCGATTGAGCGGACCGCCGCGCGCACCCCTGAGCTCGTCGGTGCGACCACGAGCGGCGTCGCGCGCTCGTTTCGTGACCTCGGCGAGGGCTCGACCGAAGGCGACGTCGAGCTCGAGCGTTCCGCCGTCAGCCCAGATTGGCCTCGGAGATCTGATCGTTGAGCGTCCAGAAGTCGTAGAGCAAGCCGAGCCCGAAGAAGCCCGCGGTGCACGCCCACAGGAGCCCGGTCAGCCATTTGCCCAGGTACATGCGGTGGACGCCGAATATCCCGAGGAACGTGAGCAGGATCCAGGCGAGGTTGTAGTCGATGTCTCCGGGAACGAATCGGCGATCCGCGGCGCGGTCCATCGAGGGGATCAGGAAGAGGTCGACGACCCAGCCGATGCCCACGAGCCCGAGGGTGAAGAAGTAGATCGTCCCCGAGACCGGCCGGCCGTAGTAGAAGCGGTGCGAGCCGAGGAAACCGAAAACCCACAGCAGGTAGCCGAGGCTCTTGCGATGGGTGTCGATGCGGCCGACGTGTTCGGTGGGCGATGCGGGCATCGGTGGACCCTCGGGACGGCGCGCACTGCAACCCCCGCTCCGCGGCTTCCGCGGTGGTCGAGCGCACCGGGGTTTCGCGACTCAGGTCTTCAGGCGGTAGCCGGTCTTGAACATCCAACGAACCACGCCGAGGCACACCAAGAAGAATGCCAAGGTCATGCCGAGGCTCAGGGCCACGCCGACGTCCGAGGTCTCGTAGAAGCTCCAGCGGAAGCCGCTGACGAGGTAGACGACGGGGTTGGCCAGGGAGATCGTGCGCCATACGGGCGGCAGCATGTCGATCGAGTAGAAGGCACCGCCCAGGAACGTGAGGGGCGTGATCACCAGGAGCGGGATGATCTGGAGCTGCTCGAAGCTGTCGGCCCAGAGCCCGATGATGAAGCCGAAGAGGCTGAAGGTCGTCGAGGTGAGCAGCAGGAACGCGATCATCCAGAACGGATGCTCCACGTGCACCGACACGAACAGCGTCGAGGTGGCGAGGATCACCAGCCCCAGCACCACCGACTTCGTGGCTGCTGCGCCGACGTAGGCGAGCACCGCCTCCACCGGTGAGATCGGCGCCGACAAGAGCTCGTAGATCGTGCCGGTGAAGCGCGGCATGTAGATGCCGAACGAGCCGTTGGAAAGGCTCTGCGACAGGATCGAGAGCATGATCAGCCCGGGGACGATGAAGGCGCCGTACGCGACGCCTCCCACGTTGCTCATGTGCGACCCGATGGCCGATCCGAACACCACGAAGTAGAGCGCGGTGCTGATCACCGGCGCCACCAGGCTTTGCATCATCGTACGCAGGGCGCGCGCCATCTCGAAGCGGTAGATCGCCCACACACCGTGGCGATTGAACGTCGCGGGATTCATCGGCGGGCTCACGTGCGATCGCTCACGAGGCTCACGAAGATGTCCTCGAGCGAGCTCTGTCGGGTGTTCAAGTCTTTGAAGGCGATCCCCACGTCGCAGAGCCGGCGCAGGAACGCGGGCACCCCGGTCTGCTCTTCGTCCGAGTCGAACGTGAGCTCGAGCTCGGTGCCCCCACCCTTGAGCGCCAGCGGCCAGGGGGAGAGCTCGGCGGGGATCGCGTCGATCGGCTCTTGCAGGTGCAGGGTGAGCTGCTTCTTGCCGAGCTTCTTCATCAGCGCGCGCTTCTCTTCGACCACGATCAGCGTGCCCTTGTTGATGACGCCGATGCGGTCCGCCATCTCTTCCGCTTCGTCGATGTAGTGCGTCGTCAGGATGATCGTGACGCCGTTCTCGCGCAGGCGTCTCACCAGCTCCCACATCTCTCGGCGAAGTTCCACGTCCACCCCCGCAGTGGGCTCGTCGAGGAAGAGGATGCGCGGCTCGTGAGCGAGTGCTTTGGCGATGAGCACACGCCGCTTCATCCCGCCCGAGAGGGTGCGGATCTTGTCGTGCCGCTTCTCCCACAGCGACAGATCGCGGAGCACCTTCTCGATGTGCGCCGGGTTGGGCGCATGACCGAAGAGCCCGCGGCTGAACGAGACCGTGGCCCACACGGTCTCGAACATGTCGGTGCTCAGCTCCTGGGGGACGAGCCCGATCGCAGCGCGCGCGGCGCGGTAATCGCCCACCACGTCGTGGCCGTCGGCGACGACGCTGCCGGAGGTCGGCGTGACGATGCCGCACACGATGCTGATGAGCGTCGTCTTGCCCGCACCGTTCGGGCCCAGGAGCGCGAAGATCTCGCCCTGCTGGATCTCGAGATCGACGTCGGCGAGCGCCCGATGGCCGGACGCGTAGGTCTTGGAGAGCTTCGAGACTTTCAGGATCGGAGCCATCTCCGCAACCTAGCGCAGCTTCACGAGCGGCGGCGTGCCTCGGAGACTGCGCCGATTCAGGCCGGGGCGAGCGCAAGCGCCCAGGCGAGCACGAGGGTGCCGAGAGCCGTGAGTCCCGCCAGCCACTGGAGGCGTGCCGCAGCGCGGCGGGCGAGGGGATCGAAACGTTCCGCGACCAGCCCCAGTGCGAAGCCCAGCACGCCTCCCCCGAAGTGCGCGATCACGTCGGTTTCGTGGGCGAGGCCCGTGAATGCAAAGAGCCCGAGCGCCGCGCCGACGCCCGGCGCCCAGCGCACTGCTGCGTGGGTGGGGCGGCGGCGGACCGCGAGTGCCGCGACCAGCCCGAGCAACGCGAACACGCCACCCGACGCGCCGACCGCCCGGAACTCCGCGGGGTGGGCGAGGGCGCTCGCCACGTTCGCGAGTGCCCCGGCGGCGACGGCAATGGCCGCGCTCACACCCGTGCCGAGCCCGCGGATCGCAGTGACGGCGAAGATCACCAGGAATGCCGAGTTGCTGAGAAGGTGGACGAGACCCGCGTGGAGCGTCATCGCCGTCAGCGTTCGGTACCATTCGCCGCTCCGCACCGCGCTTCCCACCAATGCGCCACGCGCTTCCCATCCCGGGACGTAGCGCTGAAGCACCATGCCGAGCATGAGCAGCCACACCAGCGCGATGGAGCCGGTGATCGCGTGCGGTTGGGCGCGTCGTCGCTCGTCCGCCTGCGGCTGGGATGCCGGCAGGGCATCTTCGAGGTCGAGCTCGACCACCGCCCGGTGCGCGCGCGCCGCGTGCTCGCGGCGTACCCAGAGCACCATCTCGCCCGACTCCTCGTCGGCGGGAGTGAGCTCGAACGGAATGCGCATCGCCTCGAGGGCAAAGGTCCACCGTTCCAGGTCCTGGCGGCTCTCACTCTGGGCGATCGGTACCACGGCGGGCAGTCCTCGAGTCCGCCATTGTGCCCGAAGCAGCCGCTCGATCGCGGCACTGGATCCGGCGCTCACGATCTCCGCCGGTCCGCCGACCTGCGGATCGCTCGCGCGTCGCTCTTGCCGGCATGTGCCGCGCGCCAGTCGCCGGTAGGATCGACGTTCCGCCGCATATGCGCGAAATCCCCGATTTCTGGAGGCGAGTATGGACGAGCGACCGACGCGAGGAGGATCCGGTTGCCTGGTGATGTCGATGCTCTTCGTCGCCTCGTGGCTGTTCCCTCGCGCTGCGTTTGCCGGCCTGCTCTTCGGCAATCCCGTCTACGACACCTCGCAGCCGGCGATAGGCGTGGTCGGTGCGGTGATCCGCGCTTGGATGCAGGGTGGCAACGACCTGGAAGCGGCGACGATCGCCTACGACGAGAACGGCGGGCTTCGCTGGGCACGTTTCTACGACGCCGCGGGCGATGACGCCCAGGACGATGCGGGTATTGCCGTGGCGTTGGATTCCGATGGCAACGGATTCGTGAAGGCGGGTAGCGAGGTTCCCGCGTGGGGCACCGACGGCGACATCGTGGTGCTCTTCTACGACGCCGCCGGGAACGAGCGCTGGCAGGATCGCTTCGATCTCGGCTGGGGGCTCGACGACGCGACCACGCGTCGCGCGCTCGAGATCGACGCGGTCGGGAACGTCTACGTCGCGGGATCGACGGAGGTGCCCGAGGGCGGCAACGACCTGGTGTTGCTCGCGTTCCGCAACGACGGCGCGCCGCTGCGGGACCTGACCTACACCGCGCCGGGGTTCAGCACCGAATTCACGGTGGCCGCGGCCGTGCGGGGGACCTGCAATCTGTACGTCGCCGGAACCGGAACGCACGACGCGACGAACGGTGGCGACACCCAGATCGCGGCCCTTCAGTGGAGCCGCTTGTTGCCGGATACGCCAACCTGCGATCCGGGGGCATGACCGACGCGGCGCGCGGCGCCGCACGTCGATCGTCGGGATCAATCGTGGCGCGACTCGCGCCGAACGCTCAGGCTGCGTTCGAACGGCCGAACGACGTCGAGGGTGCCGAGGGTGACGAACGCGACTTCCACCATCACCAGATAACCGAGCAACAGGGCCATGGGGCTCTCCATGCTGTGCCGCATCGGCACGTTGGGGTTGGCTTTCACCTCCTTTGCGTGACGAATGGGGGAACGTGGTTCTGCGAGTGTGGTGTGGCTGCGCCCGCCTCGCAGGGGCGGCGACGGTCGGGCGCCGCGTAGCCAGGCGAGAAACCGCCCCGTTTCGAGGCAGGGGCAGGGCCGAAGTCGCGCAGCGCGGAACATCGTTCCGTGGCGCACGGAATGCCCACTCTCCAGCGCTACGCCGGTGAGTGCGGCTCTGCGCCGCGGACCTCGACAGCGTTGCGCCCAGCGGAGACAATCGGGCCATGTCGTCGCTGGATCGACCCTTTCTCGGCCGCGAAAGCGAGCTCGACGCCCTCGGCAGGGCCCTCGCGGCGTGCAGCGCCGGGGCAGGCTCGATGTGGCTGGTGAGCGGGGAGCCGGGGATCGGCAAGAGCCGCCTCGCCGAGGAGCTGGCGCGCTCCGCCGAGCGTGACGGCACGCTCGTGCTCGACGGCCGCTGCTGGGAGGCCGGTGGCGCGCCCGCGTTCTGGCCTTGGGTTCAGGTGCTTCGTGGTCTGGGGCGCGCGCTCGGTCCCGAATCGTTCGAATCGGCGCTCGGCCCCCGCGTCGTGCATCTCGTGCCGCTGGTGCCGGAGCTCGCTCGCACGACTCCGATGATCCGCCCGAGCCCGGGCCTCGACGCGGAGCAGGCGCGTTTCCAGGTCCTCGATGCGGTGACCGCGCTGCTCGTGGAGTCAGCCGCTCGCGGCGCGCCGATCCTCGTGGTGCTCGAGGATCTCCACGCGGCCGATCCGTCGTCGTTGCTCTTGCTCGAGTTCCTCGCCCGCGAGGTGGGGCGGTCGCGACTGCTGGTGCTGGGGACCCATCGCGACACGGATCCGGAGCTCGCGGCTGCGGCACCGCAGCTCGCGCGGGTGGCGCGTCTCGCGCATTCGCTCAGGCTCTCGCGTTTCGATTCCCAACAGACCGCGGCGCTGGTGGAGCGGCTGGCGGCAGGACCGTTGAGCCACGCAATCACCGCCGCGGTGCACGCGGCCACCGACGGCAATCCGCTCTTCGTCGTCGAAATGGCGCGGCTGGTGGCCAGCGACTCCGCGGTCGCGGCGGCGCTCATCGGCCGTGGCGAGATCTCGGTCCCCCCCACGATTCGCGCCACTCTCCGCGACCGGATCGCACGGCTCGACGACGCAGCCTCGGCGATCCTGCACGCCGCAGCCGTGGTGGGACGCGATTTCGCGCCGACGGCTGTCGCGGCGCTGGTCGAGCGCGATGAGGTCGATGTCGTGGCCGGGCTGGCGCATGCCGTGGAAACGGCGCTGGTGGCACGTACCGCACCCGAACAATATCGGTTCACGCACAACCTCACGCGCGAAGTACTGCACGACGAGCTCCCGGACTCGCGACGCTGGGCGCTCCACGCCCGCCGCGCCGAGCAGCTCGAGGCCAGTGCTGCTGCTGCGTCGGAGCCGGGTTGGTCGGAGATCGCCCACCATTGGCTGGCCGCCGGGCCAACGGAACGGGCACGCGCGGTCGCGGCGCTGGCGCGTGCGGCCGAGCAGGCCACCCAGCGGATGGCTTTCGACGACGCGTCACTGGCGCTCGAACGGGCGCTCGCGTGCGCCGAGGCGCTCGGCACGGGCGGCGCTGCGCGTTCGGTCGAGCTGCGGCTGGCGCTGGCGCGCGCGCGAAATCTCGCCGGAGACTCGGCGGGAGCCAAAGAGGCGTGCTGGGCGACCGTCGAGGCCGCGCGCCGCGCACGCGATGGCGAGCTCTTGGCGCGTGCGGCGCTCGAATACGGCTCGGGCTACGTCTACGGTGCCGTCGATGCGAAGCTCGTGGCGCTCCTCGAAGAAGCGCTGGCCGCGTTGCCCGCAGCCGACGGCGCGCTGCGCGCGCGGCTTCTGGCACGTTTGGGCGCTGCTCTCCAGCCAGCGCCCGATCCCGAGGTGCCGCTGGGCTTGGCGCG
>CAYVDO010000069.1:0-25643 GCA_964450125.1 uncultured bacterium | reverse complement strand
TCATCGTCGGCTCCGGCGCCGGTGGCAGCGTCGCCGCGTGGGCGCTCGCCAACGCCGGCCATTCGGTGCTGGTGCTCGAGAAGGGCCGCAATCTCTTTCCCGGTCTCGGCAGCGCCGCCGGCTACCGCACACGCTTCGGCAACGACGAGATCGAGGCCGGACGCTATTTCGAGGGCCAGGACGTCGACCTGGAGCCGCGCAGCGCGCGCACCCAGGCCGACGCGGCCGCGGGTGTCGCGCGCTCTTTCATCGGCGACGTGAACAACCTGCCCACCACGGTCGGCGGCGGCACGGTCCACTGGGACGCCAAGACGCCGCGATTCTGAAAGCAGGATTTCCAGGCGCTCTCGCTCTACGGACCGGTACCGGATGCGAACGTCGCCGACTGGCCGATCACCTACGACGATCTGGCGCCCTACTACGACGAGGTCGAGGCTCGCCTGGGCGTCCAGGGCGACCTGGCACGGATGCCGGCCACGACACTCGCGCAAGCGCCGCGCTCACGGCCGTTCGCCAGGCCGCCCAATCCGCCGATGTACGGCGGGACGCTGCTGGCCGAGGGGGCCGAACGTCTCGGCTACCACGCCTATCCCTTCCCGATGGCGGCGAACTCGCGGGAATTCGACGGGCGCCCACATTGCAACTCGTGTGGATTCTGCTCGGGCTTCGGTTGCTCGATCCTGGCGCGCGGGGATGCCGCCGTCTCGGTCCTGCATCAGGCGATGCTCGCCGGTGCCGAGCTACGCTCGCGCGCTTTCGTCCAGCGGATCGAGAGACCAGCGCCGATGGCAAGCGCGCCACCGCCGTCACCTATCGCGACGAGCGAGGCCGCCAACAGCAGGTGAACGCCGACGTCGTCATCCTCGCCGCCTCGGCGATCGAGACCGCGCGGCTGATGCTGCTCTCGGCGAGCTCCGCGCATCCCGACGGGCTCGGCAATCGCTCCGGTCAGCCCGGTCGCAACCTCATGTTCCACTTCTTCACGCTCGGCATCGCACTCCTCGAGGAGGAAGTGCACGCGTGGCGCGGCCCGTCGAGCACCTTCACCGTCGACGACTTCGTGGGGCCGGATCTCGGCCCCCGGCTCACTTCCGCCGCGAAGGATGCCGGTCTTCCCTATCTCAAGGGCGGGATCCTGGAAGTGGGCGGTGCGTTTCTGCTGCTCCAGGAGGCCGCGATCTACGCTTCGCTGCCGGGTCTGTGGGGAAAGCTACTCAAGGAGCTGATTCGCCGCGGCTTGATCCGCAACCACACCGCCGGCGTCTCGATGGTGGGCGAAGACATGCCGCAGCTCGCCAACCGCGTCGATCTCGATCCCGAGATTCGTGACGTGTACGGGCTACCGGTGCCGCGCATCACGCGCAGCGCGCACCGCTTCGAGATCGCGGCTTCGCAGGCGATCGGCCCCGAGCTGGGTGCGATCTGCAAAGTCGCCGACGGCGCTGTGTTTCCGACTGCCGGCGGCTTCGACCCGACGCTCACGATCATGGCATTGGCGCTGCGCCTGGCGCGCACGCTGGGCAACTGACCGCCGTGCGATCGCGGCGAACCATCGCGAGTTCGCCGTCGGGGAGACCCGCGTTCGTCGGCGCCGCCGAGACCGCTTCCCGGTCGGCGGCGGCGGCGACGACCTGCACAGCTCGTCAGCGCGTCACACGATCACTGCCGAGTGAGCGGAGCACCCTCGATGTCCATGCTTCCGAGATCGATACCGCCCACCACCAGGTCGGACGACGCGATCGTGACCTCGTCGACCTGACCGGTACCGCTATCCACGACCCTGGCACGCCCGCTGATGCTCACCGACCCTCCCAACGAGAAGTCGACTCCAGGCGCCAGGCTCGCCGGATCCATCGGGCACGCGGTGAAGGAGACCGTGGCTTCCGAGGCGTCGAGGGTGGCGGGACAGGGTCCCAGGATCCGGGCGTCGAGATCGGGCGGATTGGCGATGCCGAAGGCCGCCACGGTGAGCGTGGGGCCGGAACCCGTGAGGCTCAGATTCATCGATACCTCGCCCGACGAGCTGATGAATAGGTAGTTCCCCGCCCAAGTCGGCGCGAGGATCGAATGCGCGTGGGTGGCTGGCGGGAAAGGACCCATGACGATCGACACGGCGTAGTCACCCGAGGCCTTCGGCTTGGGAAGGGTCGCCACGATCGACGTGTCCGACCAGGAGACGACGGACATGGGACTGCCGTCGTAGAGCAACTGTGTCGCACCTTGGGTTGTACCGAAGGCCATCCCGGTGATCGTGACGGTCGGCCCCGGCAGGCGCAGGATTCGGCTGCACGTCCGAGACCTGCCCGCAGCCTGTGCCCACCAGGCAGGTGAGCGTGAGAAGCATGCCAGCGGCCGGTTGCGAGCTCGTCGGCTTCGTGAATCGATGCGCGTCCAGAATTCTTCCCCGAATGGTGTCTGGGCTTCGCGAACGAGGTCGAATCGGGTGGAGGGGGACTGTGCACCCACTTCGCGGCGCGGTCAACGCCGATCGGGTGCCGGTGGTGATTCGATTCGGCCCGGAGGATCGAGCCGCGAAGCGATGACGGCTGCTGGTGCGGCCGGTGAGATCGGGACGGTGCGCGGGTCAGCGCGCGGCGGATCGCAGCGACAGCTCGGCGGCACCGAGGAAAGCCAGGTCGAAGCGGGCGAAGCGGATGTCGAAGCCCACCGAACCACCCGAAGCACCGACACGTTCGTAGAGCAAGCCGACGCTCGAATCGTCGAAGGTGGTGAGCACCGAATACTGGGAGAATCCGGCCTCGATGGGCGTCTCGTGGCCCCAGCTCTCACCTTCGTCGGTGCTCAGTCAGACCCGCACGCCGTGACGCAGGCCGAGCGGCTGACCCGGCGGCATTGCCAGGCCATCGCGGGGCGCGCCCCACGTCTCACCGCCGTCGGCGCTGTGCTGAACGCGGCGCGTGCGCGCACGACGCGCGTCGAGCAGCACGGTTCCATCGACGCGCTCGACGACCTGCGACTCGTCGGTGCCCGGCTCGGGAACTCCACCGCGCCGCCTGCTGGCACCGCCGTCGTCGCTCAGCATGACCCAACTCCCCTCGCCCGCGTCGCCCGTGTACCAGCCCGGCACGATCATGCGATTGCGGGGCGCCGCCGCACTCCCCCACCGCGTGACGATCGCTCGCCCCGGGCCCATCGACGCAACTCCCCAGCTCGCGTCCTTGACCTCGCGCGTCAGCTCGCGGGGAACGCTCCACGTCACACCCTCGTCGTCGCTGGTCGTCACCCAGATCGACGCCGCATCGGGCCCGAAACCTGGCGGCAGATCGAATTCGCCGCCGGCGCTCGCCGGACGGCGATTGAAGAAGAGCCATACGGTGGAGTCGCGTCCGCCGTGCGAAACGACCAGCGCCGCGGGGTTGTGCGCATCGCCGGTACCGTTCTCGGCGAGCACCGACGTGGGGGACCAACTACGCCCGCAGTCGGTGCTGCGCTTCGTCACCAGGTCGATCCGCCCTGCTCCCGGATCCTGCAAGCTCTGGCGCGCTTCGGCGAACGCCAGCACCGCGCCGCCGGGGGTCGTGACCACGGCGGGAATGCGAAACACCGGATAGCCGTCGACGCCCTGCCCGAAGAGACCCCCCTGGAACACGGTGGTCTCCTCGAAGGCCGGAGCGGGGCCGAGCGAACAGACGGTGGCGGCGATCGAAGGACGACCCGCATGCGAGTCGCCGCACGCGATGCCCGCGGTCGCGGCGACCGTCATCGCGACGACGTCACGCGCTCGCATCGTCAGCGAGCCTCGCGCTCGGCGGGTGTTGCGAAGTTCCGGAGCCCCGCGCGTTCTTTCGACGGGATGCTGAAAGCGGCGCGCGTCACGACTCGCCCGCTGCTCGGGGCATGCCCCAGCCTGCGCCACGGGTCCACTCCACGGGCTCGACCGCTGGGGGCTCGGTGCCTCGCCACAACAACACCTCGGCACCCGCCGGCATCGTGAGCGCCAGCACGCGGGGCGACTCACGCGTGACGGTGCCGCGCCCGCGCGACCAGCGCAGGTGAAAGCCGTCGGCCAGATCGCTCTCGATCCGAAGCGGCTCGCCGGCGAGGCTGCGCACCGCGACGAGCTGGGTTTCGCCGCCGCGTCGCAAACCGGAAACCACGAAACCACCTTCCGCGCGCAGTTCGCGAAACGCTGCGTCCGGCCATTCGGGTGGGGTGCCCACGAAGAGCCGCACCAGACCTGGGCGCGACTGGAACACCAGTCGATGCACGGCATCGGCGGCCGAGAACGGCGTCTCGATCACCGGGTTGATCGCCGTGTCGCTCCACGACTCGGCGTAGAAGCTGTTGGCCCGGAAGAACGCGAACGCGCGCTCCAGCTGATCGAGCGCGGCAGCTCCCTCGCCCAGCGACGCCTTCAGCTTGGCCGCGTATGCCCGTGCGTAGCCGAGGAAATCGGTGCTCGCGTCACCGAGTGTCAGCCAGTGGTCGAGCGAGCGTGCGATGCGAGCGCGATCGCTCTCGTCGGTGGGATCGAGGAGCGGCAGATCGTCGATCCCGAGCAGGTGCGAGTAGTGGCGATGACCCACGGTCTGCGGCAAACCCTCCGCAATCCAGAAACCGTTCTCCGCATCTTCGGGAAAACGGATGGAGCCGCGCACCTCGCGCCACGTCGCCGCGAGGGAATCGTCGAGCGCCAAGCGATCGTTCGCCCACAGCAACGCATCGAGCGCCCACGCCAACGTATGCAGCGCATAGTTGGCGTTCGGCATCGAGAACGGCCGCGACGTCGGATACTCGGGCGAGTACGTCGTGGGAAAGTACACGGTGCCGTCGGCATGCCGTGCCATCGCCGAGAGATACGTGTTCACGGCACCGCGAAGGAGCGGCACCAGCTTCTCGCGGAGAGAGCCGTCGTCTCGCGTGACGGCGTAGCCCTGCCAGCAGCGGCTGAGCGCCCACGGCAGGTTGCCGAGCTCGAAAGTGATGAAGGGCTGCATGCCGACGAGGCTCACGAGGTCGTGACTGGAGGTGCGACCCACGTGGTACGTGGGCGTGTAGCGGCGCGGGATGAACGGACCGGAATTGGTCGCCAGGTTGTCCCGGTAAGCCCACAGCGAGTCGCAGAGCGAGTCGAGCTGCGCCAGCCGGCCCGCCGTCACCACCGGCGAGTAGCTGAGCTGGACGTTCAGGTTCCACCACGTTCCCGGCCAAGCCGACGGCGCGAGCCACGGTCCCTGGTTGTCGAGCACCACGCCGCCCGAACGCGTGGCGGAGGCGTGCTTGTACATCTGCAGCCAGTAGAACGATTCCACGCGCCGATCGGGCAACGAGATCCAGCCCGCGGGCCAGTAGTCGTGCCACCACGCGCGATGCTCGGCGATCAGCGCGTCGATACCGCGGCCGAGAGCCGCGCGGACCCGCTCGTCGGCGATGTCCGTAGCACCCGCTGCATCGCGCAGCGGCTCGAATGCCAGCACCACGAGGCGGTGACCCGCTTCGAGATCGACGAGCTGCCACGCAGTGCCGTGCTCGCCACGGCCGAGGGGAAGTGGTTGCGAGATGCGCTCGACGCCGTCGACGCTTGCGACGGAGGCCGCGGCTGGTATCAAGAACTGGGGCAGAGGGTCGCCGGATATCGCGTACGGCGCGGGAACGGGGGCCACGGGCTCGAAGGCGAGCGCAGCCATCGTCTCCACGCCGCTCGCTTCGACCTCGAGGACCAGCGTGCGCTCGGTCGCGTGGGTGAAATGCCGCACCGCGATCTCACCGGCATCGGTGGTGACCCTGGCCCGCGCTTCCGCGTTCCAGAGGTCGATGCGGCCGCGAAAGCCCGTCACCTTCCCAACGGGACGCAGGACCAATCGCCCGATCGGCACGCGCGGCAGGTACGAGATGCTGGGCGAAAGAGGAAACGAACCGTCGGCCTGGTTGTCGCCCAGCTCGAAGACGAGCTTTCCCGGCGATTCCTCGTAGAGCGTAGTCCCGAGAAAGCCGTTGCCCGTGAAGAGCGACTCGCCCCAGGCGCGCGGCAGCGCCTCCCACGTGGGATCGGCGCGCTCGAGCGTCCGAGGCCAGTCGACTGCGCCCGCGCGCAGCGCTCCGCCCACGGCCGTGTGCGTCGACTCGCCGCAGCCGACCAGGAGCGCAGCGAGCGTCAGGCAGGCGAGCGCCGCCGAGCCGCGCCACGCGTGGATGGGCCTCACGCACGCGATGATAGTCTCGCGCTCACATCGGCCAAAGCTGCCGCGTGCCGGAGCTCACTCGCCATGTCGATCCAACTGCCAGGGGCACGACACCGCGCATATCGGGCGCTTTTCGGCGCATTCGCGCTCCTCGTCGCGTGCGGCGGCAGCGGCTCCGGCGACGGCACGCGCACACCGATCGAGCGCGACGCCGACGGCCGTTGGACCGCCGCCAGCGCGAGCGCCTGGTACGCAACGCATCCGTGGCTGGTGGGTGCCAACTTCATCCCGTCGACGGCGATCAATCAGCTCGAGATGTGGCAGGCGGACACCTTCGATCCCGAGACCATCGATCGGGAGCTCGGCTGGGCCGCCGCGATCGGCATGAACGTGATGCGGGTCTTCCTCCACGATCTGCTCTGGGATTCGGACCCGGACGGATTCGTGAAGCGGATCGATCGCTACCTCGCCATCGCCGATCGCCACGGCATCCGCACGATGTTGGTCCTCTTCGACAACGTGTGGGATCCGGAAGCGCACCTCGGCCCACAGCCTGAGCCGGTACCCGGCGTCCACAACTCGGGGTGGGTGCAAAGCCCCGCCAAGCAAGAGACGCTCGCGTTCGCCAACGATCCCGTGCTTCAGGCCCGCCTGGAGCGCTACGTGAAAGGCGTGATCGGCGCCTTCGCGAACGATCGCCGGGTGCTCGCGTGGGACCTGCTCAACGAGCCCGGCAACTCGAACATCCACACGGGTTGCCTGCCGCTCCTGGAAGCGAGCTTCCGCTGGGCACGGGAGGTGGCGCCGAGCCAGCCCCTCACCGCGGGATCGTGGTTCCTGCAAACGTGGGCGCAGGTATCGAAGACCTCGCTCGACCTCTCGGATGTCGCCACCTTCCACAACTACGACACCGAGCCCGACACCGCGGCGGTGATCGAGCGGTTGCGCCGCTACAGCGATCGTCCGCTCATCTGCACCGAATACATGGCGCGCACCGTGGGCAGCACCTTTCAGACCCACCTGCCGCTCTTCCGCGACCAACGCGTGGGCGCGATCCACTGGGGCTTGGTCTCCGGCAAGACCCAGACGATCTGGCCGTGGGGCTCGCTGCCCAACCCGGACGCCACCGAACCGCCGCTCTGGTTCCACGACGTCTTTCGCGCCGACGGCACGCCGTACGACGCGGCAGAGACTGATTTCATCCGCGCGCTCACCGCCGAGGTGAACGGTCCTGCGTGACGGAACCCGCGCCCGAGCGCCCTTCAGCGATTCGCGACGACGCAACCGCCTCGGCGAATCGTGAGTGCCGCGTCGTAGGCATCGACGCGACCCCAACCGAAGAGCGGATTTTTGGTGCCGCGCTCGCGGTAGAAATTCGACGAGCGAATCAGCGCATCGAGAATGCTCTCGCGCGGCTGGCGGGGATCGATCGACCAGAGCGTGGTGATCAGGCCCGCGAGGCTCGACACGGCCTCGGACGAGGCCGGCGAGGGCTCGATCACGAAGTCGTTCTCGGGACCGCCGTGCGAGTTGAACCCCAGCTCGAATGCGCCACCGGTCTCGTCGGTGTCGGCGAGGCCAGTGGCGCTGATCACCGTCGGCAGCGTCGCCGGGAACACCACGCCGATCAGATCCTTGATCACCGGCAACGTGGTGCCTGCCGCGGCGATCAGGATCTTGCCGCGGGTGTAGAGCGCGTCGATGGCCCGTTCCATCTCGTGCGAGCGCACGATCGTCCCCATCGACATGCTGACCACCTGGACGCCATCGTCGTCGGCCATCGCCAGGATCGCGTTGGTGATTCCGGTGAAGTCGTTGGGCAGGAACACGAACGGCAGCGAGCTCGATCGCACCGTGGCGCGATTCGACTGCGGGGAGAAGCTCTGCACGTGCCGCGATTGCCGCGTCCCGTGATCGAATGCCGTGGGGATGAGAAGCGAGAGCCCGAAGAAGTCGTCCTCTTGCGGATGGATCTCGCCGAGATCGGGCGGGTGGTAGCCAGCCGTGCGATAGGTGCCGCGCCCGGTCGAGAGAAACGGGATCCAGTCGGCGAGCACGCCGTTGTCGAGGACGGCGACGCCCACGTCCGGACCACCGAAGTAGCCCAGCTCGTCGTAGACGGTGTCCGCGTGCTGCCGCCGAATGCGCGCGGCGGCGTCGGGATCGACCCGTTCCATGTAATCGACGTAGGACGCGCCCGTGCTAGCCGCGGGATCGTAGAGGCCGGGATTGAACGTGCCCGCGGCACGCGGCACAGCGCCGATCGCTTCGGCGCTCGCCGAGGCCGTCGATGCGGTGGCCGGCGTTGCAAGCACAGGGGCGTACGCGACCTCGACGAACGCGACGACCGGGAGCGCGCGAAGGGTCGCGACGTCCGCGCACGCATCCACGTCGAGCCTGATCGTGGCGAGCCGATCGTTCCGCCCCACCACGCGCACCGCGTGCCCGAGCGCGCGCCGGATCTCGCTCACGAGCACATCCACCGTGACGCTCGGGCTCGCGCCCTCCGAAGCGTGCGCACCCACGACGAGCGGACCCGCACCACCGCCAAGCGCGTCGCAGAGCGCCGCATCGTCGGCACGATTCCAATCGAACGGTTCGTGGCGCTCGGCCAGCACGCGTGCGACGTAGCCCGGCACGGTGTCGACGACGGCAGCACCCATCGCCGAGCCGGGAGCGTTCGCAGCGACTCGATAGCCGGGATAACGCTCGTTCGCCGGACGCGCGGGATGCGTGCGCGCGCCAGCCACCGCCGCAGCCTCGGACGACGGCTCGAGTGGGAGACACAGGGGGCGCGAGCTGCCACCGTCTCCACAACCTGCCGCGAGACATGTCGCCGCCGCCGCGCACGTCGCCGTGCGGATGAGCCAACGACCCACCGCCCGAAGCTCTCCGAGAGCCATGCACTCCCCGCCGATCTGCGTCACGACTTCACGAACCTCGTCCTATGCTGCCGCCGCGCGCGATTTCATGCTCCCGATGGCGCCGGTTGTCGAGTGCGAGGGAGTCGCATGGCACGCGTTCACGAGCCCAGAGGACGAGGTCGATCGAGCGCGTGGACCCGACTGCCGAGTGTGCCAGGCTGCGGGCCGCGCGGCTCGAGCAGCCGATCCGGATGCCGCGCAGGCGAGAGCATGAACGTTCGATCCGTGGATTCGAGATTGTGTGCGCGCGTGCTCCGGGGCTTCATCGCCACGCTGTCGCTCGCGGTGTGGAGCTGCGGTGGTGACACCGGCCCGGGGACCGCGCGCGACCCCGCAGCGACGCCAGCGCTACGCGTCGTCGACGGACGATTGGTCGACTCCCACGGCAGTCATCGGCTCTTACGCGGCGTCAACGTGAAGGCGTTCGGCGTGTTCGATGCGAGCTTCGACGACGGCCGGAAGCCCACCCAGCAAGTTGCGCCCTTCGACGCGAACGACGCGCGCGAGATCGCACGCCTCGGGTTCGATTTCGTGCGGCTCTGCGTGAGCTGGAGTGGGCTCGAGCCGGAAGAAGGAGCGTTCTCCGGCACGGCGCTCGCGCGCCTGGACGAGGTGGTCGGGTGGCTCGCCGACGCCGGTCTCTACGTGCTCCTCGACTTCCACGAGGACGGCTGGTCGAAAGAGATCGGCGAAGACGGTGCCCCGCTGTGGGCGATCGTTCCGCCGCCGCCCGCGCTCCTCGAAGGGCCGCTCTGGCCTGGCCCCGACCTGCCGTGCCCGTGCACAGGTGACGGCAACCAGCGCCGCACCTCGATTCCCGTGCTCGCTGCGTTCGCGTCCTTCTTCGAAAACCGCGAGCGCCTCCAGGAGCGTTTCGTGCCGGTTTGGCAGCTCGTGGCGCACCGCTACGCCCACGAGCCCGCGGTGATCGGTTACGAGGCCATGAACGAGCCTGTCGTCATCCACGTCGCCCACGGCGCCGATCGCCTGGAGGAATTCCATCGGCGCATGGTGGCGGCGCTGCGCGCGGTGAACCCCCGGCAGGCGTACTTTCTGGAGCCGGACGTGGTGACCCGAAATCTTTTCTGGACGGCACCCGGCCCGCGGGAACCGTTTCCCGACGACAACGTCGTGTATGCGGCGCATCTCTATCCGTACTCCTTCCCGAGCGAGCCGGCGGAGCGTGCGATGGCGCTGGAACGCACGTTCGACGCGCTCCTCGACGAGGCGTCACGCTGGGGAGCGGCACCGCTCCTCGGCGAGTGGGCCACGGCCATCGATTCGCCTGCAGAGGTCCCGGCGATCGAGGTCTTGACCGGTGCCCTGACCCAGCGTGCGATCGGGTGGGCACTGTGGCAATGGAAGGATTACGGCAGCCCCGCTCCGCCGCCGGGATCGGGATCGATCGCCGACTACGACTGGGCCGAGCGAAGCTGGTTCATCAACCAGCCCGGCACCGACACACTGACGCCGCCGATCGCACTCGCCGTTCCTGGCGCGCTCGTTGCGCAGGAGTACGACGCGGCAGCGCAGCGCCTCACGATCACCTTCGAGGCGCGCGGTGGCGAGGGCCCCGCGGTGCTGTCGGTACCCGAGCACGCGGCCGCGCACGGCTTCACAGTGCACGCGGACGGCGTACCAGCCGAAACGCGCCTCGATCCGGGCACGCGTCGCTTGGCCGTGTCTTGGAACGGCGCGCCGGGCCGCCACGAGATCCGCGCCGATTTCGAGTGAGCGCGCGGCAAGCGCCACGCTCGCGCTGAAACCCCCGCCGAATCGCGTGACCATGAATCCAGCTCCGGCGCGCCGAGCCGCGGTCCTCGTCGCGCTGCTCGTCACTGCGCTCGGCTGTGGCTCATCGGACGGTTCGAGGTCCGAGCCCGACGTCGTCTATCAGCCCTACACCTACCTCGATCTGGAGCGTCCCGACGCTCCGGGTCAGCCGGTGATCGTGGCCGACCCGCACGTCATCGAGGTCGGCCACCGCTGGTTCCTCTACGGGACCAGCAGTGCGCTCGGCTTCGAGTGCTGGTCGAGCGCGGATCTCGCCGATTGGCGCTACGAAGGCCTGGTTTGGCGACCCGTGCCCGGCTCGTGGAACGACGAGGGAAACTTCTGGGCGCCGCACGTGCAGGCCCTGCGCGACGGATACTACCTCTACTACACCGCGAATTACCGGATCGGCGTCGCGTTCTCGTCCTCGCCGACAGGCCCATTCGAAGAGCTGCGCGACGGCCCGCTCGCGGGCCACGGAGCGGGTGGCGTCGGCGACGGCAGGCTGCCGTTCGCAGGCACCGAGCTCGCGTTCCTCGACTTCGACGAGTTCGCGATCGACGCGGCGGTCTTCGAGGCCCGCGACGGTTCGCTCACGTTCCATTTCTCGCGCAACCGGCCCTGGTCCGTGATCCAGGCGATCCCGATGCTCGACGCCGCGACCCTCGCCGACGTCCCGCCCGTCACGTTGCTGGATGGTCGGCTCTTCACGTGGGAGAGCACCACCCGCGAGGGACCGTTCGTGGTCGAGCACCGAGGCCAGCTCCACCTCATGTATTCGGGTGGTCTCTACTTCCTGCCCAACTACGCCATCGGCGACTCGGTCGGCACCAACCCACTCGGCCCTTTCGAGCGCCGCACCGACAACCCCATCCTCGCCTCGACAGCGAGCGGCGAGCTGATCGGCCCGGGACACCACTGCGTCGTCGCCGGCGCCCACGACGACCTCCTGATGTTCTTCCACACCAAGCTCACCTCCGAGTCGAGCGGCGATCGGCGCGTGCGCTACGTGCCGATCTCGTTCGACGACGACGGTCGGATCCAGCTCGACGTTCCGCCGCCTTGATCAGCGGCGAAAATTCGAGGATTCCCACGATGAAGCGAGCCCGAACCGTGATCGTCAGATGCTCCGCGCTGCTCCTCGTGGCGGCGTGTGGAGGTGGAGACCCTTCCGCGCCGACGCCACCCGGCGTGCCGGCCGCAGCCATCGCGTGCACCACGTTGAGCGACGACTGCTACCTGCCCTTCCCGACCAACCTCTTCACCGAGGCGGCGCCCAGCCCCACCGGGATCCGGCTCGCGATCCGCGCCGAGAACTTCCCGACGCCGGTGACGACCGAGGTGCTGCGCGTCTACCCACCCGATCTGCTCGATGCAAACGACGGCTTCAGCGTGGCCGCGCCGGTGGTGATGCCGCTGCCGGAGCTGCCCGATCTCACGACGCTGCCCGCGAGCCCCGCCGCATCGGTCGAGCCGAGCGCGAGCGTACGCATCTGAGACGTCGACACAGGAGAGCCCGTCGCCTTCCGCGCGGTGCTCGACGGACGAGCGGCGAGCGATACGCCGCCGCGGGACTTCGTCTCGTTCTTCCCCGCGGCGCCTTTCCCGAACGGGCACACGCTGGTCGCGGTGGTCACGGACCGCGTGCGTACCGAGTCCGGTGCACCGATGCCGAGCTTCGGGGGCTTCGCGCGGCTCGCCGGCCCGACCGCTGCCGTCGCCGGCACCGACGCCGCGCGGGTACGCGCCGCCTATCAGCCGGTGCTCGCGGCGATCGAGGGGGCGATGAGCGAGGATCCTTCGCGTGTCGTGATCGCGACCGCCTTCACCGTGCGCTCGAACGAGCCCACCACCCGACGCATGCGCGCACTCGCCGACGCGATCGTCGCGCGCGCCAAGGCCAACCCTCCGCGCCTGGAGGTGGACCAGGTCGTGCCGCCGCTGCCGGCGCTCGAGACCAAGGGCGTGGCCGCTTCCGTGATCGGACGGATGACCGCGCCCGACTATCGCGGGCCGGACGGCCGCATCGTGTGGGACGAGCGTGGCCGCCCCATCGAGCAGCGCGAGCACCACCTCGAGCTCGTCCTCAAGATCCCCAAGGCGAGCGCCGGACACGCCCCGGTAGTGGTCTTCGGCCACGGCCTCGGCGCGTTCAAGGAGACGCTCTTCCAGGTCTCGTCCGAGCTCGGCCAGCGCGGCTACGCGACGATCGGCATCGACATCGGCGGGCACGGCTCGCGGATGGGCGAGGACGGGCTGATCAGCGACTACTTCACGTTCGACAAGCTGCTCGCGACCCGGGACCTCTTCCTCCAGTCGATCGCCGACGAGGTCCAGCTCGCGCGACTCGTGGAAGGTGCCCTCGCCACGCTGGACGTCGTCCCCGAGGGCGGCGACGGCATCCCCGACCTCGCCCCGGACGTGGTCGGCTACATCGGCCAGTCGATGGGCACCGTCCTCGGCGGCACGTACCTCGCCGTCGAGCCTTCGATCGATGCTGCGGTGCTCAACGTCCCGGGCGGCGGCTTCGTCCCGCTGCTCCAACTCAGCCCGTCGCTGTCCAGCATCATCGATGGGTTCGTGCCCGCGGGCACGACGGCGAGCGAGGGCTTGGCACTCTTTTCCCTCGGCCAGATGCTTGTCGACGACATCGACCCGGCGAACTTCGCGTCCCACGTCACCTTCGACCCTTTCCCCGGGCATCGGCCAAAAGACGTGCTGCTGCAGCAGGCGGTCGACGACGAGATCGTCCCCGCCACCGCCACCGAGTTGCTCGCCCACGCGCTCGGCGTGCCACAGGTCGAGCCCAGCCTCCAGCCGGTGTTCGGGCTCGCGGACGTCACCGCGCCCGCGACCGGGCGCGGGCTCTACCAGTTCCGCACCGGGGCGCCCGAGGGCCTGAACCACGCGCTCTTGCTCACCCGTCCTGGAGCGCTCCGCCAGGTCGGCGAGTTCATCGATTCGCGCGTCCGGACCGGCGCGGCGACGATCGCGGCGGAATGACGCGGCACCACGGCAGCTCGGGCTCGCGGTAGCGCTCGTCGACGCGGCGCTTCACGCCACGACAGGCGTTACCCGGGCTCTAGCGAGCAGACACGGCCCCGACCCACAGCCGCGTGGCGAACAGGTTCTTCACTGCCTGCGGGACCGCGAACTTGAGCTTCTTCGCGAGCGGCGCGAGTGCCACTTCCTCGATCAACTTGCGAGTCCCTGCACCGTAGGGAGGGTAGAGCCACGACCCGACGCCACCAGGCCCCCGCTCGAAGTAGCCGCGGGGGTTCGATAGCTCGCGGAAGCCCTCCTCCCCATGGTGGCGGCCCATGCCGCTCGCGCCGACGCCGCCGAACCCCATCGACGGGAGCGCCGCCTGCTGCGGGCCGAGGCAGGCGGTATGGCCTGGGCGGCCGTTCCCATCGATGCCTCGCCTTGCGCGTCTCCTGTCGATGGTAGAGCCGCGCTCGTACGGCGGTCTACGGCGCTTCTCCCGCCGCGCGGGCGTGAGGTGGGGCGCGAGCGCCGCGCGCGCCCTGCGTGGGCCGCGAGCGGTCATCGCGCGATTCGCTCCTGGTACGTCCGCGCTCGCTCGTTGCTCGCGGTCACGCGCCTCTGCGCTCCCAGCGCGCGCTTGATCCACTCGCCGAGCGCTTCGGGCACGAGCGCCTCCAGCGCGCCGACCGGCGCGGCCCACCTCGGCAGCGCCACCTCACGGCGGCCGTGACGGCACGAGGCGACGATCTCCCGCGCGACGTCGGCGGGGCCGAGGGTCGGGACCATGCGGATGTCGAGGCCCGCCGTGAGATCGGTGCGCACCGCTGCGGGCAGGATCGTGGTGAGCGTGACCCGCGAGCCTGCGAGCTCGGAGCGCACCGCGCGCGACAAGCTCGCGACGGCGAACTTGGTCGCCGTGTAGACGGCGGCGCCCGGCACCGTGAGCTTTCCGGCCATCGATGCGACGTTGACGATGTGACCGTGGTTTCGCGCGAGCATCCCCGGCACCACGAGCCGCATGCCCGTCACGACGCCGCCCAAGTTGATGGCGATCTCCCGGTGCTGTGTCGCGAGGGTCTGCTCGGCGAAGGCACCGGTGCGCATGATGCCCGCGTTGTTGACCAGCAGCGCGATCGGTCCCAGCCGCTCGGCCACCTCGACGAAGCGCGCGAACGATGCAGGATCCCCGACGTCCAGCGACTGGGCCACGGCGCGCGCGCCGAGCTCGCTTGCGACCTCGCGAGCGAGATCCAGATCGAGGTCGCCGATCAGCACGCGAGCGCCGCGCGCCGCGAGCGCCTCGGCGGTGGCGCGGCCGATGCCACGGGCGCCCCCGGTCACGCACGCGACGGCGCCTGCGAGCTCGATCGCCACGTCACGCCCTCCCGGGACGGGGATGGCGGAGCCCGAAGTAGGCGACCACCTCCCACCCGCTGCTGCCGTTCAAGAGCGCCCGGCCGAGGAATACGCCCGGCACGATCTCGACCAGCTCGTCGCGGGTTCGAGGCAGGATCAGCGGGTTCGCATGAGCGGGGTCGTCGTAGCGGATCGAGAGCACCTGGGTCTTCGGCTCGACGGGAGACGTCTCGAGCGCGTGGCGAAAGCGGAAGCCGATGAGCTCGCCGCCGATCTGCTCGAACCGGTAGGTGGGCAGCACGAGCAACGCGGCGAGACGGGAGCTGCGGGTGAGCCGGTTGTAGCCGGTGCCCCGCTCGCGATCGAACGACTTGCCGGTCCAGCCGATGCCGCCGAGGAGCTGGCCCAGGCGGACCATCCGGTCGAGCAGCACCAGCCACGGCGACCCGAAGAGCCTCATCACCAGGCCCTCGCAGTCACCATCCGGCGCCGCCGACGGCGTGCCGTGGGCAAAGAGCCACGGAAGCGCGGGGTGGTTCGCGGGCACCTGCAGTTCCCGGAACCACTCCCACGCAGCGCTCCTGGCACGATTGGGCTCGCGAGCCGCCAGGGAGCGCAGGTCTTCGAGGCGTTCCAGGTCCGCGAGCGGCGATGGGGTGGGGCTCACGAGCGTCCTCCCGAGGGTGTACGATCCATCATCTGGTACGATATCGTACCAGATGGGTTCGGGCCTACGTCAAGCCGCGCTTCGTTGCTGGCCTCGCCCGCCCGCTTCTAGAATCCGCGCGCCGTTCGAGCGTCCGCCTCGCCAGCCATGTCCGCATCCGAACGCCCGTACCAGGGGGAGTCCGCCGAGACCCGCGCGAGCGCCCGCCGCCGCCGCTTGCTCGATGCCGGCTTCGAGCAGATGGCGGCGCAAGGCTGGCGCCAGGCCACGATCGAGGCACTGTGCCGGCGCGCCCGCCTCAACAAGCGGTATTTCTACGAGAGCTTCCCGGACCTCGACGCGGTGGCCGCCGCGGTGATCGACGAGCTGGCGGCCATGCTGCTCTCGATCGGACTCACCGCCGCGCACGAGGCGCAGCGGGCCGGGCTTGGCACCGAGGCGCTGGCGCGCTCGGTGATGCGGGTCGTGATCGGCTGGCTCGTCGAGGATCGCCGCCGCGCGCGCGTCCTCTTCAGCGAGGTCGGTGACAATCCACGGGCCCAATCGCACCGCAAGGCGGCGATCCGTCACATGGCACGTGAGCTCTCCGCCTTCGGCCACGAGTTCCACGGCGCCGATTCACACCAGCCCATCGCCCAGGCCGCCGCCGCGCTCCTCGTCGGCGGCACCATCGAGGCGCTCGTGAGCTGGTTCGATGGAGACGTCACGCTCACGATCGACGAGCTGGCCCACGACATCGCCGGCTTCTGGGTCGCCGTCGGCGCCGCGGCGGTCGAGATCGCAGGCGCGCGTGCCCTCGCGCGCGCACCGCAGACGAGCGGGGACCGACGTCGCGCCCGCACCGACGCACCTCCGCCACCATCCCGCGTCCGGGCGACTCCCATGCGAGAGCGACGCTCGCATCGCAGCCGCTGACGCCCGAGCGACCTTCACCGCATGGGCGTCACACCCTTCCACTCCCGGTTCGGGAGACCAGCACGCACGGTCCGATCATCGAACCCGATGCGGCGGCCACACGGATCGGTTCACGAGCAGGGATCGCCCTCGTCCGCGGCTGCTTCCCCGCCGGGCGCTGGCTGGCGCGCCAGGTGTGCCAGCGCATTCTGGACCGCGGCGCGCACGTCGCCCTCTGCAGGTCGCCGTCGGCAAGCACTCGCTCCAGCGGCTCGATCGACGCGGCACCGATCCGGCCGAGGGCCGTGGCGACGCGCCAGGGGAGTGTCTTTCCTCGTGCCAGACGCTGGCCGACGACCTCGACCGTGCGAACGTCGCGTCCCACGTCACCTTCGACCCTCTCCCCGGGCATCGCCCAAAAGACGTGCTGCTGCAGCCGGCAGTCGACGACGAGATCGCCCCCGCCACCGCCACCGAGCTGCTCGCCCACGCGCTCGGCGTGCGGAAGGTCGAGTCCGGCTTGTACAGGGTGTTCGGCCTCGCGACCGTCGCCGCGCCCGCGACCGGGAGCGGGCTCTACCAGTTCCGCACCGGCGCACCCCAGGGCCTCAATCACGCGCTCCTGCTCACGCGACCCGGTGCCCTCGACCAAGGGGCCGAATACATCGACTCGCGGGTGCGACAGGGTGCGGCGCGGATCGCCCGCGAGTGAGTCGCCACCTCGTCTCGTTCGCGGTCAGCTGGCGCGCCGCTTGCGCCGCCGCGCAGCGAGCTCGTGTAGCTCGCGCATCCACGCGCGCTTGCCGGTGGCGGCGGCATACGGCCGCGAGTGGGCGAGCATGTAGGCCCGCGCCAAACCGGCGAACGGCCGGATCAAGTGCCGAGCCGGACCCACCAGATCGCGAAGCTCGTCGAGATAGGTCTGGAAGCCGTGCTGGCGGTAGCGCAACAGGTCTTGGCTTTCTTCGCTCTCGAGCCAGTCCGAGTAGAACATCCGCTCGCCGAAGGCCTCGCGCGGCAACGCCGCGATGCCCAGGACACCCAGCGCCGCGTTGAAGAAATCGATGTAGTCCATGCGATTCGCGGCACCACCGCCGATGAGCAGGATCTTGCCGCCGAGATCGTCGCGCCCCACCGTGTTGGCGAGGGCCAACGCCACGTCACGCGGGTGGGTGAACTCGATGTGGGTCTCGGGATGGAATTCGAAGACGAACGGGCTCACGCTCGAAAGCGAGATGGGCGGCGCAGCGGCGAGGCGAAAGATCACGTGCGGCAAGCCCGAGTCGCGAAGCAGCGCCTCGCACTCGACCTTGGTGCGGCTGTAGGTGTCCTCCGGGTGAAGGGGCTCGTCGGCGCGGCGCAGGCCGCGGTTCTCGCGATTGCGCCCGTACGCCGCGGGCGTCGAGCAGAAGACGATCGTGGGCGGCGACGCTCGGCCGCGGCAGGCGTCGATCACGTTGCGCATGCCGCCCACGTTCACCGCGAACGCGAGCGCCTCGTTCTCGTCGCTCATGGGCGGCAACACGGCGGCGAGGTGCAGCACGTGGCCGACGTCGCCGACGAGCTCGCGAACCAGGCTCGCGTCGCGGATGTCGCCGAAGCGCGCCGTGATGCCCGGCGCCGCGAAACGCGCTGCCGTCTCGCGCGTCTTCTTCGAGTCGACGTCGAAGGCCACCACCTCGTGGCCGCGCTCGCGAAGCAACCCAACCGTGAATGCTCCGACGTTGCCACACGCACCGGTCACCAGCACTCGCATGCGCTCGTCCTCGTCATTCCGCGGCGAGGGCGCGCGCAGCGTCGCGAAACGCCCACGTGGTGTGCTCGATCTCGCGCTCGCCGTGGGCCGCCGACACGAAGAACTTCTCGTGGGCCTTCACGACCCCGCGTTCGAGCAGAAGCTCGGCGAAGCGAATGCGCTGGAAGACGTCAGCGGCGAGCGAGCTACGGTGATCGAAGACCGGCTGGTCGGTGAACCATGCTTCGAAGCACGACGGCTCGCCGGTCACCTGCACCGGAACGCCCGCGTCGGCGAACGCTTCGCGCAGGGCTCCCATGAGGCGCCTGCCGGTGGACTCGATGCGTGCGTAGATGCCCGGTTTCTCGAGCTCCGTGAGACAGGCGAGCGCAGCAGTGGCGGAGATGGGATTGGCGCTGAAGGTGCCACTCGCCATCACGTAGGGCTCGCCGGCGAACTTCCGCAGCGGGTTGGCGAAGCGCATGTAGCGCTCGGCACCGCAGAGCACCCCGATGGGATGGCCTCCCGAGATACTCTTGCCGAGGGCGCAGAGATCGGGAACCACGCCGTAACGCTCCTGCGCGCCGCCGAGCGCCAGGCGAAATCCCGTCACGACCTCGTCGAACACGAATGGGACGTCGAGCGCGCGTGTGATCTCGCGCAATCCGGCGAGGAATCCTGGGCGCGGCGGGAACGTTCGCTGGAGCGGCTCGACGATCACGCATGCGAGCTCGTCGCGCTGCTGCTCGATGATCCGCACAGCAGCCTCGAGGTCGTTCCAGGGCGCGATCAGCACTTGGCCGCGCGTGGTCTCGGGGATGCCGTCCGAGTTCGGTACGGCGCTCGGGTAGTCCGCGAGCTCGTGCGTCCACTGGTTGCTCATGAGCGACCACTCGCCCATGCCGTGGTAGGCACCCTCGAATTTGAGCACCTTCGTGCGACCGGTGTAGGCGCGGGCGATTCGCACGGCGTAGCCGGTGGCGTCGGTGCCCGAGCACTGGAAGAGCACCTGCTCGGCGCACGGCACCAGCGCCACGATTCGGCGCGCCAGCTCAACCGGTGGCTCGCTCAGGATCAGGTACGTGGTGCCGCCAGCGAGACGCTCGCACACCGCGTTCGTCACGGCGGGATGGGCGTGGCCGAGCACCATGGGCCCCGAGCCGAGCAGGTAGTCCACGTATTCGTTGCCGCTCAGATCCCAGAGCCGCGGGCCTTCGGCGCGCTCCACCACGAACATCAGCTCGTTTCGAATCGAGGTACTGCGAAGTCCGGTGGGGATGAGCCGGTTCGCATCCTCGACCAGCGCCGTCTCGCGGACGCTGCGTGGCTTGCGCACGTAGCTCACGATCCCACCCCCCACCCCTTCTCGCGCTCGATGCCGAGAGCATCCACGTAGGGACCGAAGCGCTCGTGGATCTGCTCGCGCGTGATGCCGTAATCGAATCCCTCGTATTGGTGCTTGCCGTGTTTCCCGGGCGGATGGGCGCGCTGGTGCTGCTCGAGCGCCGCGCGCCCCGCCTCCGAAAGCGGCTCTCCCCAATGGGCGAGTGCCTTCTCCGCCGTGCCGACCGGATCGCGCATGAAGTCGCGGAAATGGACGTCGTAGAAGCGATCCGGGTGACGTTGCCGCGCCGCCAGCGCCCTCTCGGCAGCGACAGCCCAAACCTCCATCTGATGAAGGGCGACCTCGCGGCGTGGCGCTTCGCGCTCCTGAAGCTTCCGGAAATGGGTGCAGAGGCTCACGTAGCTGTCGAGGATCGCCGCAGGATCACGATGGGTCTGGATGATGCATGCATCCGGATAGACCTCGAGCAGCGCATCGACGTGGCGGATGTGCACCGGGTACTTGAGCAACCAGCGCTTGCCGCGCTCGTGGGAACCGATGATCTGCAGCATGCGCCGGTGGCGCCTGTACGCGCCCACGTGATTTCGTGTGCCGTACCAAGCGGCGTAGGTGGGCACGTGGTTGCCGACCTCGAAGCAATCGTCGGTGAAGCTCTGTGCCAAGAGGTGCCGGCACTCCTCGGGGCCGCCGGCGGTGATGTGGTGGATCGCCTCCAAGCCCTCACCCAGGCCGTACATCATCGCCAGCTCGGCGCGCGCCTTGTAGTAATCGGCGCGGAAGCGCCACGTGTGCCGCGGCGGACGCGGCTGGACGTGGGTGGCGAGGAAGAACTCGAGACATTGGGTGTCCGGATTCGCGCCCATGAGGTAGTGGAGGGCAGTGCTGCCGGTGCGCACGATGCCGGTGATGACGAGCGGGCGCTCGATGGGCACGTCGTGGAATTCGGGGTGCTCCTTCCACCATTTGTTCGAGAGCAGCCGGTTGGTGAGCAAACCCACCACCTGGTACTCGGCGAGCCATCGCCCCAGCGGGTGCAGCCGTGACTCGTCGTCGTACGAGCCCATCAAGATCTCGAAGGGCTCGTGGTAGTCGGCGTCGCCGAAGTCGTCGTAGCCACCGGCTGCGCGGATGGCCTTCTCGTGGAGCTCGTCGACGCGCTGCCGCCACGGCTTCACGCGTTTCTCGAAGACTTTCCAGATCGGCAGCGTCGCCGACTTCTGGATCAGGTCCATGATCACGGCGAGATCTCCAATGGCACGGCGCTGGCCTCGAGCTGCCGCGCGGTGAAGTGGTCCACGAGCGCGGGAACCAAGCGCCGCAAGCCGAGCAGCAGGCGGTTGCTAACGGGGAACACGATGCACGGCCGATTGCGCGCCACACCACGTAGGATCGCCCGGGCTGCGGCCGCGGGCGAGATGGCGGCGATCGGCGCCGCCTCGACGGTGGCGCGGTAGTCGTAGCCACCGATCGGCTCGGCGGCGTCGAAGATGCCGGTGGCGACCAGCCCCGGGCACGCCACCGAGACCCGCACGCCGTAGCGGCGCGCTTCCGCGCGTAGCGCCAGACTGAAGCCGACCACGGCGTGCTTGGACGCGGTGTAGACGCTCGACCAGGGCACCGGCATGAGCCCCGCCGAGGACGCCGTGTTCACCACGTGGCCGCGACGCTGGGTACGCATCACCTTGCACGCTGCGCGCGAGCCGTGGATCACGGCCAGGGTGTTGACGCGCATCATCCGCTCGATCGCGGACTCGCTCATGTCGGCGAGCTCGCCGCCCGCCACGATGCCGGCGTTGTTGAAGACGAGATCGAGGCGACCGCGCGCCCCGGCCACGGCCTCGATCCGTTCTCCATACGCCGAGGAGCCGGCGAGATCGACGACCCGGGGCTCGAAGGCGGCGCCGAGGCGCGAAGCGAGCGCAGCGAGCCTCTCGGCGTCGCGGTCGACGCCGACGACCACGGCGCCCGCCCCCACCAGCGCGATGGCGAGCGCGCCACCGATGCCCGACGCGGCACCGCTGACGATCGCGACCTTCCCCTCGAAGTATCCCGGCACCGATTGCTTCTCCGGCGTGAACGACTGGACGCTTTAGTTAACACTCGTTAACACTACGTCGCAAGCCGGCCGGAAGAGCTCCCCGTGACCACCCACCCGCTCCACGACGCCGACAAGCTCAAGACCAAGTACCGGCTGCTGGAAGTGGCAGCCCGCCACATCGCGCTCCACGGCGTCGCCGCCACTTCGCTGCGGGCGATCGCCGCCGAGGCTGGCGTGAGCGCCGCCGCCATCTACCGCCACTACCCCGGCGGCAAGGCGGATCTCCACGCGGCGACCCTCGGGATGGTGGCCGAGGCCGTCGGACGGCTGGTGTGGGAAGAGCCGATGCACGACGAGCCCCTCGCGGAAGCGCTGGCCCGCCGCGTGGCGCTCTTCTGGGACTTCTGCGCGGAGCACGGCGCCATCGCTGCACTGGTGGTGCGCGAGAACGTCACGGGTGGCCCCGACGGACCTTCGCCGTTCCTCGGTGAGCACCTCGCCGCGATCGCCGCGCTGCGCAAGCTCCTCGAGCGAGCCATCGCCGCCGGCGAGCTTCGCCCCATCAACGTCTCGTCGTTTCTCTTCTGGGTGACGACGTACGTGACCAGCTTCCACGGCTGCCGCGCACTTCGCGACGCAGTGTGGACGAAGCGCGACCTCGGCCGCGCGCGTCAGTCGTTTCTCGAAGCCGTGCGCACCGAGCTCACCCCACCGGCGCGAGCCCGACGGCGCGGACGCTGACGTGGCCGCGACCCATCGGGCGCTGGCCGCGCTTTCGCTCCCCTCGTTCGACGAAGTGCTGCCAGCGGCGTTTCGCCGCGACTTCGGGCTCGACCCGGCGACGCAGCTCGGCGTCGCCTGCCGCAAGGTCTCGCGAGCCGTCGCGGACGCGGAATCGGTGGGCGGAGGACCGTTCCTGCGCGCCCGCATCTCGCCCCCCAACTGGACCGAGCGTGGCGTGCGTCGCCTCGCGCGACTCGACTTCGCCCTCGGCTATTGCGACGACGTACAGCTGGAATTCCTGGGTCCGGGGAAAGGCACGCGCTTCTACGCCGACCCGCTCGGTGACGCCGACACGATCCTTCACCACGTCGGCGTCTACCAGCACGGCCTCGTGGCGCTCGCCGAACGATTGGAACGCGCGGGCTACGCCACCGTGGTCTCCGGCGGCGTGCGCCTCGGCCCGCTGGCGCGCTTCCACTTCCGCTACTTCGACACCCGCGCCGCCCTCGGCGTCTATCTCGAGATCCTCGATTTCGCCTGGCTCGGCGACCGCGCCGTTCCGATTCGCTCACTCATCGGGCACGCCGCGCGTCTTCGCCTGCGATCCGGAGCGTGACACGAGACGCGCAACGCACCGTCCGCGCTTCATCGATCCCAGGTGATCTCGCGTGCCAGACACGAGTCCGCGTGATCGCATCAACGCAGCGCCGCGGCGCGGGCTACTGCATTCGCCGAAAGCGGGTAGTCGTACACCAGGAGATCGTCGACGAGCCCACGAAACGCCTGATTGGCCTCGTGCCACGTGCCGATGCGCAAGCGCTGGCGCCGCAAATCGGGGCGGGGCACGCCCCGTGCCTGATCCACGCGCACACCGTCGAGGTAGATCGCGAGGGTGGCTTCGGCGGGATCGTAAACCAGGCCCACGTGGACCCAGCGATTCTCCTGAATGGCTCCAGGAGGAGAGAGTGCGTGGGCTGCCTCGAACTCGCCGACGTCTTTCCGATACCGGGACACGCTGCCGTCGAGCGCCCATGGCTCGTGCATCGGACAACCAGGCGCCGTGATGTTGAGCGCGACTCCGGTGTCGAGCGCCGCGAGCGTCTGCCAGCCGGAGCCTCCCCGGTACGGATTGGTCCAGTCGTCGCGGCGAATCCACATCACCAGCGACACGCCGTCGTCGAACGACGGCTCGCCGCGGAGGTCCACGTCGAGCCAATCCTCGGTCCCGCCGATCGAGAGAGCCAGACCGCGGAGCCCCGCGGCACGGCTCACGCCGTCGCCGTGCGTCGTCGCGAGAAATCGATGACGGCCGGCGTCGTGCAGATCCACGTCGAAGGACATCGCGATCACGGGTTCGCGGTCAGGCCCAGCTGCCGCCATGGCGACCTCGGCTTTCCGCGGCTCTCCGACCAGAACCGCCACGAGCGCGAGCGACACCGCCTCGATCGCTGAACGCGCCGTCACGGGACCACCTCCTCTCGACGCGCGACGTGAATCCCGATCAGGCCCACGGTGCTGCGCCCGTCGCGCGCCCGCGCCACGATCAGCCGCTCGCCTTCCGCTGCATCGGGTCGCGCGTACACCCGGAAGCGATATCGCCCGCCGCCGACGCGCTTCAGGTCGAGCACCGTCACGTCGGGCTCGGTGCCGTAGCTTGCGAGCGACTCGAGCTCGTGCGCGATCTCCTCGACCTCGACGGTCGCCTCCGTACCCGGCGCGAGCCGCATGTGCGCGCGCGGCGAGGGAGCGACGCAGCGCGCGCGCGCCAGCGGGAAGAGCGTAGGACGGTCGATCATGGCAACGCTCAGCTCCTCGATGGCGCGACGCGCTGCGGATACGGTCAGCAAGGCTCCGCGCGCGGGGTCGCTCGAGCTGATGCCCGCGGCGACGTACCAGCTTGGGCTGTGCGGGATCTGCTGCTGGCGATCGCGCGCGGCGAGATCGCGCGACACTTCCGCAGCTTTGGCCACGAGCTGGTAGTCGCCGGGCCGGGACAGCGCGATCGCGAATCGCCCCTGGTGGTCGGATCGCGCGGAATACGTGTGGCCATTGCGCGGATCGACCGCAAACACGAACGTCACCGCGTGCTCGTGCTTCGTCTCGACCTTTCCGCGGATCGCGTAGACCGAGTCGGGGGCCCAGCGCGCCCTGAGATCGACGCCGTCTTGCTCGACCAGTGCGGACGGCGGATCCTCGTCCCAGGCGCGCGTGCCGCTCCACAGCGCCGACGCCGGTGTCGCGGCATGGGGCAGACCCAGCGCGTGACCGATCTCGTGGACGATCACCCCGCTCGTGTGGGCGCCAGCCGTGCGGTTCAGGAAGACGTAGCCGCGCTTGTACGGGGTGGGAATCGCACCGTTGAATCCGCCGAAACCGAGCTCGCCGTGGAAGTTGTAGTCGCCGGCGAGCACGACGTGGATGCAGCCATCGTAAGGTACTTGCGACTTCCCGTCGTAAGCTTCCGCGGAGCTCGGCACTTCGCGAAACGCGAGCTTGCCCAGCGAGGCCTGCGCCCAGAGCTGGAACGCACCGCGGATCCGCGCGATCACCTCCGGCGACGTCGGGACGGCACCACTCGGGTCGCCTCGATCCGGAGTCCACATCGTGGATGTGACCGAGTAGCAGAGGTCACGAGCAGGTTCCGCGGCCGCGGCGGAAACGCCGCACGAGGCGCCGAGCGCCGCTGCGAGCGCCAGGACTCGTCGCGCCGTCACCCCAGCTCCACCGTTCGACAGGGTGTCCAACCCTCACCGCTGCGGCGGACGGTAACGCAACCGGGCTCCAAGACGCGAGCCCGATCCGCACGCGCAGGGATCAGGTCGGACGGGTGCCGTAGCGGATGCGCATCTGACCAGAGACGAACGAGGCCAGGCGTCCGGTGACGAAACGGGGAAAGAGACGATAGAGCCACCACGAGGCGACCGCGCCCCCGGTCACGGTGATGATCGCCCGATTGCGCTCGACCCCACGAAGGATCACCTGCGCACACACGTCCGCGGGACAGAGGCGGAAGAGCGGATCGGCTACGTCAGGATCTATTCCCCTGCGCTCATCGCG